>JAQBZB010000001.1 GCA_027622275.1 Planctomycetota bacterium
GGCAGGAGTCGCTCACGCTGAAAGGACACACCGCCTTTGTCACGAGCGTGGCATTCAGCCCGGACGGGCTACGGCTGGCCTCGGCGAGTGTGGACCGGACGGTCAAGGTGTGGGACGCGGCCACGGGGCAGGAGTCACTCACGCTGAAAGGACACACCGCCTTTGTCACAAGCGTGGCGTTTAGCCCGGACGGACAGCGGCTGGCCTCGGCGAGTTATGACCAGACGGTCAAGGTGTGGGACGCGGCCACGGGCCAGGAGTCGCTCACGCTGAAAGGACACACCAGCTATGTTAATAGCGTGGCGTTCAGCCCGGACGGGCAGCAGTTGGCCTCGGCGAGTGATGACCAGACGGTCAAGCTGTGGGACGCGGCCACCGGGCAGGAGTCGCTCACGCTGAAAGGACACACCGGCTTTGTTAATAGCGTGGCGTTCAGCCCGGACGGTCAGCGGCTAGCCTCGGCGAGTGGTGACCAGACGGTCACGCTGTGGGACGCGACGCCGCGCAGATGAAGTTGGAACGCATTCGCCCCGGACGTGCCGCGCTTGAACCTCGCAAGAACGCGCGGTCGCGCCCCAGGGCAGATGCGAATCATTGCCGCTCGTCGCGGTGCCCTCGTTTCCCTAAATGACGTCGGGCTAATCGACCGATGAGTTTGCCGGACGCTCTCGTAAACTCCGGTGTGTAACGACCTGGGCAACTTGCCGTCCGGTAACGCTCAGCGCATACGCGTCGAGTTGATTCGGCCGAACCCAGACAAATTCGCCCGGCTTTTTGCGGCCTGAGAGCTGTTCCGCCTCGTAGCAGGTCAACGTGATACGGAAACGGGTGACGCCGTGTTTGATTGTGGTGATGTGGTCACCAATGGCGACATCGTAGCCGGTCAATTGGCGAACGCCTTCGGCTAGTTCGTGATGCAATTTGGCGCCGCGAGTGGCGACGATTGGGAAGCGCGGGAAGTCCCAGAGGCCGGACCAGCGTTCGCCCGGCTCGCAGCGGCGAAGTAAGACTTTGCCTTTACGCCAGACGACGACGTACGCTTCAAAAGCGTCTTCGTAATTGGTCTTCTTCTTGGGAGCCGGAATCACATCTTGCAGGCCCTCGGCTCGTGTTGGGCAGAGGATCGCGACAGGACATTCGTCGCAGCATGGCTCACGTGGTGTGCAAACCTCGCTCCCTAACTCCATCACCGCCTGGTTGAACTGGCCGACGCTCTTACGAGGCAAAAAGTCTGCGGCGGCTGCCCACAGGACTCGCTGACCCGCGGTGCTCGTCGTGTCCTCGCGATAGCCGATCAAACGGCTGAAGAGGCGGATGGTGTTCGCTTCCAAGATCGGCTCGCGGGCGTCAAAGGCGATCGAAAGGATGGCACCCGCGGTATAACGCCCAATGCCGGGAAGCGCTTTCACGGATTCCGCGTCGCGAGGAAAGACGCCCTCGTGCCGGTCGACGATGACTCGCGCCGCCTGATGAAGTTGTCGCGCGCGACGATAGTAGCCCAAGCCTTCCCACAACGCTAGCACTTGATCTTCGTGAGCCGAAGCGAGCGCCCCAAGCGTCGGAAACTCCGCGATGAAACGTTCATAATACGGGATCACCGTCACGACTTGCGTCTGTTGCAGCATGATCTCGCTTACCCAGATGCGATAGGGGTCGCGAGTTCGGCGCCAGGGAAGATCGCGTGAATTACGCTGAAACCATCTTGAAAGTCGTCGCCGCAGGCTCTGCTTCCACTTACTGTCAGGCCTGGCCATCCTAGCAGTCTTTCTAAATATCAGATCCAGGGCTTTTGTTTGTCTGAAGTTGCGTAAGAAGTAGCATGGCCTCGTAGGCCGTGTCGGGTTGGGAACACTGGGAAACACACGGCCTACGAGGCCATGCTACTCATTCGCACTCGCCGCAGATTGAATAAAGCAAAAGCCCTGGTATCGGATTGTCCGCTGTTCGCGATCGGCGACGTCTCGTATAGAATAGGCGGTCGTTAGGTTTTCCGAAACATGATGCATCCACCCGCCGTGGCGCGGCACAGACGTCACGCTTCTTGGATGTCCTCGCTCCTTCTCAATGACGCATCCCACCTTGTCTGTTTGCAGTGACTCATGAGCGACTCGGACCCATTTGACAAGACCGCGGATTGGCAGGACAGCGGCAATCGCCCGAAAGCGGTTCGCGTTGCCGTTGAACCGCCCTCTCACATTGGGCGATACCAAATCGTTCGGCAACTCGGAGAGGGTGGCTTCGGAGTCGTCTATCTCGCACAGGACGAACAACTCGGCCGACAGGTGGCGGTCAAAGTGCCGCACGAACATCTCGTCGCCGAGCAGAGCAACGTGGAGGCATATCTGCGAGAAGCGAGGACGGTGGCGAGTCTCGACCATCCCAACATCGTCCCCGTCCACGACGTCAGCAGCACCGAGCGGTTCCCTTGTTTCGTCGTGTCGAAGTACGTCGAAGGTGGCGACTTGGCGGATTCGATGGCGTCGAAGCCGCTCGACTTCCGAGCGGCCGCGGAACTCATCGCGACATTGGCTGATGCTTTGCACTATGCGCACAAGCAAGGCGTCGTGCATCGCGATATCAAACCCAGCAACATCTTGCTGGCCGCGGATCGCACTCCGTATCTGGTCGACTTCGGCCTCGCGCTCCGGGAAGGTGATCCCAGGACGGGCCGTCATTTCGTCGGAACACCGGCCTATACCAGCCCCGAGCAAGCACGCGGCGAAGGCCATCGGATCGATGGACGCTCGGATATCTTCAGCCTGGGCGTGGTCATGTACGAGTTGCTCGCCGGCCGCAAGCCGTTCGTCGGGAACTCGACGACCGGCATCTTGGCATGTGTGATCGAGGACGAGCCGAAGCCCTTGCGTCAAGTGAACGATACGATCCCCAAGGAACTTGAACGCATCTGCTTTCGAGCGCTTTGCAAGCGCGCGTCGGATCGGTACATGACCGGTAAAGATCTGGCGGAAGATCTGCAAGCGTTCCTTCAATCCTTGTCAGAATCGACGGATCCGAGTTCGACCGTCGAGCTAGTTGCCTCCGTCAAGGAAGATACGCATCGCCGCGAATCTGACGCGACCGTTCGTCCGGATTCAGAGATTGCGCCGAAGATCGTCCCGAAGGGACTGCGTTCGTTCGATGTTAACGACGCGGAGTTCTTTCTCGAGTTGTTGCCGGGTCCGCGGGATCGAGAAGGTGTGCCGGACAGCATCCGGTTTTGGCTCACGCGAATCCAGGCACCGCATGTCGCCGATAACTGTGCGGTCGGAGTGCTCTACGGGCCGAGCGGTTGTGGCAAGTCGTCCTTGATCAAGGCGGGCATCTTGCCGCGGCTCGATGCCAAGATCGTGCCGGTGTACGTTGAAGCGACGCGGAGCGATACCGAACGGACACTGTTGCGATCGCTCCGCCGGGCCTGTCCCGATCTATCGCGCGAAGACGGCTTGGCCGCAAGCTTGGCCTCGATCCGGCGCGACGCGCGGCTGGGTCCGAATCGCAAGCTCCTGCTGGTCATCGACCAATTCGAGCAGTGGCTTCACGAGCATGAAAGCGAGCGCGAGTCCGAGTTGATGCAAGCCTTGCGGCAGTGCGATGGCCGCCACGTCCAAGCGATCCTGCTTGTCCGCGATGACTTTTGGATGGCAATCTCGCAGTTCATGCGAGAGCTGGACATTCCGCTCGTCGAGTCGCAGAACACGATGGGTGTCGCGATGTTTGACATGCGGCACGCAGCGAAGGTGCTGGAGTCGTTTGGCCGGGCCTATGGTGCGTTGCCGGAAGCTCCCGCCGCGCTCACCGCGGACCAACAGAAGTTCGTGTCCAAGGCGGTGAACGGTTTGGCGAAGGACGGCAAGGTTATTTGTCTTGACATCGCCCTGTTCGCCGACATGCTACGCGACAAACCGTGGCGCACCGATACCTGGCGAGCGTTCGGCGGGACGCGTGGCGTCGGCGTGCAATTCCTCGAGGACGCCTTCTCGACAGACACAGCGCCAGCCGATTCTCGGTTTCACAGTGAAGCGGCGCAAGCCGTCTTGAAGCTTCTCCTGCCCGACTCAGGTAACGACATCAAGGGACACTCGCGAACCGAGGCGGAACTGTTCGCCGCCAGCGGCTACCAGCATCGAGCTGACTTTGAGAGCTTGCTCGCGCTGCTGGATCACAAACTTCGCTTGATCACTCCCGTCGCGTTCACGGTCATCCATCGCAAGGCTGCCGGTGATTCTCAGGGATCGCAGGATCAGGAAACGCTCTACCAATTGACCCACGACTTCCTCGTGCAGGCCGTGCAAGAGTGGTTGAAACGCAAGCAAGAAGAGACACGTCGCGGCCGCGCTCAGCGTCGCTTGGTGGAGTTGTCGTCCATGTACAGCTCCAGTCCCAATGCGAAGCTGCTGCCTTCGACATGGGATTATCTGCGTTTACGCACTTGGACGGATCGACGTCATTGGAACGATGCCGAGCATCGGCTGATGCAAGCTGCACGAAAAAACGTAACGCGGCGATGGCTGTTGGCGAGCGTCGGATTCGCAGTATTGATGATCGGTGCGATCGCGATGCGGATCGCCATCGCCCGGCAAGCCAGCGAGCAGCGTCTCGACGGTCTCGTGGCTCGTTTGCTGGACGCCGACCTCAGCGAAGTGGCAGAAGTCAGCAGGGAGATTCGCCAAAATGGAGCGTTGGCTCGCCAGCGGCTCGTCAAAATCGCATCCGACACAGAACGTCCCGACCGCGAGCGGCTGCGCGCCCATCTGGCCGTGATCGACCAGCATGATCCCGCGGTGGAATACGTCACCGAGACCGCACTTCGTTCGTCGCCGGAGGAATTGGCAATACTTTGCGGGTTTCTTCGCGGACATGCGGACTCGGTCGCCAAGGATCTGCGGAGTGGCCTCAATTCAAATGCCCCGCTGAATTGGCGTCTTCGTGCCGCTGCTATCGTGGCACAGGTTCAAGGCCACAACGGCTTGTCCGAGTTTGCGGCCGAACACGTTGCCACGGCGCTGATGGAACAGGATCAAGTCGCGCTGTCAAAGTGGGTCGCGCTGTTAGCGCCTCTCGCAGATTCGTTGCAGCCGCCGCTCGAGTCGTACTTTGTGAATCGCGATGGGTCCACGGACAGTCTTCACGCAGCCATCGCGCTGGCCGGTTTGCGCGCGGACGACCCGTCGAAGCTCATAGACGTAGCCTTGCTCGCTGAGCCACAGCAGTTCGTCGCTCTGTTTCCATCGCTCGCCAACGCACCCGATGTTGTGGCGGCTCGTTTTCGGGAAGAACTCGATGCCGATCGCGAATCGGTATGGCCGCTGCCAGCATCGGCCAGCCAACTCCAACCGCTGCCTGCCGAATTGCGGGACACCATCGAGGACAGCATCGGGATCGTCGATGAGGGCTTCCTGTTGGTCCAGCGGCTTCCGTGGAGTGACTTTCCTCCGTTGGCCAACTCGGTTGCCGAGTTCGGTTATCGGCCGATCATCGTCCGGCCGTACGGCGGCGCGAGTCCGCAAGTCGCCGCGATCTGGTCGCGCGACGGAAATCAGTGGGAACTTGTCGGCGACGTATCGGCTGCTGAAGTGACTGCGGCGCACAGCCGCAATCGTGATCGAGGCTGGATCGCGCGTGATGTTGCTCGCTACGAGACGACTGCCGCGGACGGATCGAAGCGCCCGATGTTCGCTGGGCTTTGGAGCCCGGCCGCCGCGGGGGAGGATGTCTTGGAGGGCGAGATGTACGTGGCGGTCCCGGAAACGGAACACGAGTCCGCATGGCGGCCGTTAAACGCCCGAGGCTTCATCCCGCGCATCAATCTCAAGTTCCACGACAACGCGGGGCAGCCGCTTTACACGTCCGTGCGATGGCGGTTGGACCGTACGTTCGGATATCGGGATTGCTGGGACGCGAATGGTTTCGATTCAGCGGATTTACTTGATCCGTGGAACTGGCGGCAGACGGATGTTCGGATCTCCAATGACGGGAGCCGTCCCGAGCCCAAGATCGCTGCGACCTGGTGGCAGGATCCGACGATCGCGGCCCAACTGGTGCGGGCCGATGACTTGTGGCAACATCAGGTTCAGTGCGCGGAACTCGCCGAACAGGGCTATCGGCCGCGGTCGATCAGCGTCTATCAGGACGCCGGTAATGCGGCCCCACAAGCGGCATCGGTTTGGCACCGGCCGATTCCTGATCGAGATGACTTCGATGCCCTGGTCGCCAGAAAGGCCAACGCCTTGATCGGTCTCTGGCGGTTGGGACACGACGACGAAGTCATGCCGTGGTTGTCCGATCAATCTGACCGGCAAGTTCGTTCCGAGTTCATTCATCGCAGCACGAAGATGAGTGTCTCGGCGGCGAGTTTGTACGACGCCTTCGTCGCGGACGCGGATATTGTCGCGCAGCAGGCGTTGCTCGCCGCCTTGAGCCAGATTCGTTCGGACCGATTGGATAGGAGTGTCCGCGACGCGCTGCTGAAACACTTACTGAAGCAATACCGCACCAGCCCTCATGCTGGCCTGCATTCGCACATCGAGTTGCTCTTTCAGCGCTGGGGAACACCCGCCGAGTTCCATCGACTGAGCGACGAGTTGGCCACGGCTTCGACAAGCGCAGCAGCGATGAGCGGCAAGAGCTGGTTCGTCACCGCAAGCGGCATGACGATGTCCGTCATCGCCGGGCCCGCGGATTTCTTGATGGGTTCTCCGCTCCACGAGCTTGGCCGCGACGCGGAAAAGGAGCCCCAGCATCTGCGTCGTGTTGACCGCACTTACGCACTGGGAACCCGCGAAGTCACGGTCGCCGAGTTTCTGAGCTATCGCCCGGACTTCGATTATCCCCCTGACTATTCGCCGCTGCCGAATTGTCCCATCGGACACTTGGATTGGTTCGACGCGGTTCGCTACTGCCGCTGGCTGAGCGAACAGGAAGGCATTCCGGAAGAGGAGATGTGCTATCCGCCACTCGACCAGATTGGCGACGGCATGCGAATGCCCGAAGACTTTCTCCGCCGGATCGGCTACCGCTTGCCAACCGAAGCCGAATGGGAATACGCTTGCCGTGCAAACTCCGAGACGAGCCGCCATTATGGCGATCAAGCATCGTTGCTGGGCGATTACGCCTGGACGGCGGAAAACTCGGACTATCGTTCGCACCCGGTGGGCCAGTTATTGCCCAACGGCTTCGGTTTATTCGACATGCACGGCAACGTCATGGAGTGGTGCCATGATCAAGACGCCCCGTATCCGACGCCGTCACTTCATATTCGATACGACGACAATCGACACGGGCCAGTGATCGCGAATGAGGACGGTCGAATGACGCGCGGTGGTGCATTTTTGTACCAACCTCTCAACGCACGTTCCGCTCAGCGCGACGGCCACTTCGCAAATTCACGCCGTCCTTACCTGGGCTTTCGCGTCGCTCGCACGATCCGACCGACTAATCAGGACTAGCTCGGATTATTTATCAGTGCGGTTCTCGCGAACTTCCAGAGAACCGCACGCTAGCGCGTGGCGGCTGATTTGCGCGGTGTTTTGGGCAAGATTGCCGCAACTCTTTTTACAAACGTATGTGTTTAAGAATGCTGACCGGCTGATGAATAATCCGGGCTAGCGGCCGCGATCAGCGGCATGGCGTTGCATGTCGCGGCGAATGGGGTTGAATCTTCGCAGATAAATACTCGCGTCGGAGGTGTAGCGACCTTGGCCAAAGGCATAGAAAGTAACTTCGACTAAGCCGTCCGGTTCAAGCGCAAACTCCTCGTCGGGATGCTTCCCGCGAAACGGTAATCGATAGACGGCACCGTACGGGCCAAAGTCGTTCGTGTCGGCTTGCAGCGACCACCGGCCGAGTTGCGGGAACGCATTGGGATCGTGAGCAGGGAGTTGATTACGCGCGAGGAGCGTCGCGGTGATCTGGCCTGAGACGGGCACGATCTCGCCAAACGTGTTTCTCGGCAAGACGCGTATCTCGACGCCGTCGGTCGCTGCGTCCTGATCCCAATTCGCGACGCGAGCTTCCACGTCCAGCGAAACGACCCGCGTCGCGGCATTACTTTGCTGGAACGGTCGAGTTACCGACGTCGTCACATTCGCCTTCGCATCACGAGCTGGCCCCGGCAACGCGTTCGCAGCCGCCTGCTTCGGACGAAACTCATCCACACGATTGACGAATGCTTCAACGGACAGCCGCTCGCCATTCGCATTCACGGCTTTGATGTGCTCCCACGCCGCGGAGGTCGCGACAACAAATGTCGGCGAGGCCGATCGCAGCCATAACCGCTCGTCGCTGGTCCGCGGATCAACCTCGCCCGCCAACATCCGCCCATCGTTCAGCAACACCACGACCAGGTCGCTCGCGTTGACACACCGTGGCGCGGCGAACACGCAGAACGTGACGAGACAGAACGCAGTGAATCTGGTGCCGGACATGACGGGATCTCCTGAATCGGAAGAGAACTCCGACTAAGGCAATCTTGATGCCACGCCAGACTCTGCGTGAGATCGCTCAGACGTAAGTACAGACGTTCATGGCAGTTCGTGATCCTCTGAACTCAGCCGGCGAACACGAAGCAAAGCGTTGCACAACGTCAACATGATGCCGAAACGCAACCCGACTCGGGGCTCGAAGGCTTGATCCCAGCCACACGGTTGAGATTTCACTTCGACAGGCGTCTCACGACGTTCGCCGTGATCTGCGAGACGTGCTTGTCGACCAGCAGCGAACTGGGCCAGTTGATTGAACCTGCAGAGAACACCGCCGCGCCATTGCCTGGCTCGTGGATCACCATGTGGGCACCACCTTCGCCGGGATTGAGTCCTTGCGCCAGGAGCTTTGTATTGGAGGGCGAGGAATGTGAGATCTTGTCGGTCTCGTGACCGGAGGCTCCGCCGGGGATGCGTTGGTGCTGGCTCTCGTGCCCAAACGTGTCGCCGTTGCGCAGCGCGGTGCCCTTAAAGACCCAGTGCGACTCGTCGACGACCTCGTACGGCGCGGCGGTCATGATGCCGCGTTCGTCGTAGACCACGCCGAGCAGGTTCGCTTCGGACTCCTGTCGCAGATGGAAGCGGCTCTCGTAGGTGCTGCCGGCGGCGGTCAGCTTTCGCGAGTCGTCGTTGCGATAGATACAAGTCTGCGAGTCGAGGAATTCGACGTCGCAATTCAGTCCGTTCCCGCCCAAGTACATCAAGCGACCACCGCGCTCGAAGACCCAAGCCTTCAACTTGAAGTACATCTCGCTCGACCAGTACTCGGGATGCGTGCTGATGATCAACAACTTGTAGTCATCGAGATTCAGCGTGCCGAAATGCAGTTGCGTTTCGGCATAGACATCGTGCGCGAACTCTTCGCGCTCCAGCCAGCCTAGCAATCTCCATTCGGCGGGCGCGATGTGGCAGGGGGCGCGGCCTTCGATGGGGCCCGTGATCTCTTCGTCTTCCGGGATGTGATTGATCGGCTCGGGACGGTCGAACGACAGCGGATCGTAATCGACCGTGTCGTAGTTGATGTGATCCGGATCGGTGTACCGCCGCAGTTCCAACCGCGCGTTGACGGTCGGCGTGGGCGGAAACGTATCGGGATGGATGTAGTTGCTGCGGCCACCAAAGTTGTTGTAGGCGTTCCACGTGATGTTCGAGAGCAGGACGGCGGTCGGAGCCGTCGGCTTGGCCGGAGCGACGATCCAAGGGAACGAAAAGAACTTGCCCGATTCACCCTTGGCGTGGAAGTAATACAAACCGCTCCGCTGGGGAGCCGTGATGAATTGCTTGTGATGTGGGCAACTGTAACCGAACTTGTTCCATTGCACTCCGGTCTGCGTGTAGTCGCCATCGGGAGTGATCTGGACCGTGGCCCGTGGTCCATGTTCGTCGAACCAACCTATTGGCTTGGCCAATTCCTTCTTCCAACCGTAACGCCACAGCGACAGTTTGAATTGCTCGTCGGAGTGGACGCGAAACTCGGCCTTCTCGCCGGACTGCACCCACTTGGGCCAGGCATAGCCCATTAACGAATCTTTGAGCAACCGGAACTGGTACGGCTGCTCTGGCGTGACGGCGACTTTGACCCGCTTCGATCCGTAGCCGCTCTTGGCCAACGTCACCAGGTACTCGCCAGGCTCGATATCGGCGTACACGGCACCCGATGCCCGCGATCGCACTTCGAGATTGAGAGATTCGCTTTCGAATTCAACTTGTACATCGGGCAGCGCGACGTATCGTTCGTCGCTAACGTATCCAATCAGCATAACGCATCATCCGCCTACGAACTCTTTGGAACCGGCAAGCCCATTTCACTTAGCAGCATCCGAATGTCCGCCCACGTATCCTTTTTGGCAGCTGGGTTTCGGAGCAGGTAAGACGGGTGATAGGTCACCACGACCTGGGCTCCTCGATACTCGTGAATCTTTCCCCGCAGCTTGCCAACGGGCGTGGTCGTCTCCAGCAGATTCTGCGCGGCGACGGTACCCAGACAGCAGATGAACTTGGGGCTGATGATTTCAAGCTGCCGTTCGAAGTACTCGCGGCAGTTCGCGGACTCTTCAGGGCTCGGATTGCGATTCCCCGGCGGGCGGCATTTCAGAACATTCAAGATGTAAACGTCCGATCGCTCCAATCCCATGCCCTTTTGAATAATATCGTTGAGCATCTGTCCGGCCCGGCCCACGAACGGTTCGCCCAGCCGGTCCTCGTCGGCACCGGGAGCTTCGCCAAAGAAGCAGAGCCGTGCGTTCGGATCGCCGGTACCAAAGACAGTTTGCGTCCGCGAGCAGGCCAGTTCCTCGCAGCGGGTACATGCGGCAACTTCTTTCTGAACGACGGCCAGCGCGGAGGCTGTGTCTTGCGGGCGTCCTTGCTTCATTACTTCGGGTCTTTCCTGCTCGGCGGCGCGAGGTGGTTCGAGGTCTTCTAGAATTGCGGGTGCCGGTTCCGGTGGTGGCAGGGGAGCTTCGATCGACGTCGCCGCCCGGCGCGGCAGCTGCGTCACGCCCGCGCGACCGAGCGACTCGAGTCGCTGGACGACAATCCGCTTGATGCGTTCCATCGACGTATCCGTCTGATCCATCGGTACTCCAAGCCGCCACGATGAAGTGGGCCATGTCAAAGGGTGACCGCCCAGTATAAGGCCGGTGGCACGGCCTCGCGATAAGGGGGCCGATGAGGCCGAGGGCCGGACGCCTGTCGCAAACGCAAGTACCGAACTATGATGAACGGCTCGACATTCCTCCCGATACCAACCAACTCCACTACAGCGATGAGCGTTCCTCAAGTCGTCATTGTCGGCCGTCCTAATGTCGGTAAGTCCAGCGTTTTCAACTGGCTGGCCGGGAAGAGACTCTCCATCGTCGATGACGTGGCCGGAGTGACGCGCGATCGTGTGACCTACCTGATGCAGGAAGACGATCACTTCTTCGAGCTGGTCGATACCGGCGGCGTGGGGATCAATGACGTCGATAATCTGACGAAAGAGATCGACGAACAAATCGAACTCGCCCTGGAAGTCGCCGACGTGATCCTGTTCGTGGTCGATTCACGGGCCGGCTTGATGCCGCTTGATAAAGAAGTCGCCAAGCGGCTGCGGTACGTCGACAAACCGATCATTTGCGTCGCCAACAAGACGGATGATCCGTCACACGATGCACAGGCTTACGAGTTCTATAAACTCGGCCGAGGCAAGCTTCTGCAAGTGAGCGCCAAGCAAGGCCGCAATCGCGACGAATTGTTGGACATGATCCTCGATCGCCTGCCGGAAACAGAACACGTCGATCCGCTCGCGAAGGAAGAGCCGCCGATCAAGGTGGCGATCGTCGGACGCCGGAATGTCGGCAAGAGCACGTTTGTCAATACGCTTTCACAAGCCGAGCGGATGATCGTCAGTGAGATTCCTGGCACGACGCGCGACAGCGTGGATGTCCGCTTCGAGATGGACGGCAAAGTGCTCATCGCCATTGATACGCCGGGCTTGCGGCGCGGCAAGAGCGTACGAACCGACATCGAATTCTACAGTGCCCATCGCGCCCAACGCAGCATTCGCCGAGCGGACGTTTCCTTGATGTTCTTCGATTGTACGGAGCGGATCAGCAAGGTCGACAAACAACTTGCCAAGTACATCGCCGACAACTACAAACCGTGCGTTTTCGTCGTCAACAAATGGGATCTCATGCAGGGGAAGATGCCGACCGAGAAGTGGGTCAGTTACTTGCGCGATACGTTCCGAACGATGTGGCATGTACCAATTGCGTTTATCACCGGCGAGACCGGCAAGAACGTGAAGGCGCTCGTCAATCACACGCAGATGTTGTTCAAGCAATCTCGGCAACGAGTCACGACCGGCGAATTGAATCGACTCGTGCGTCGCGCCCTTGAGCACAACCCACCGCCACTGCTGCATCATCACCCGGCGAAGGTCTACTACGCGACACAAGTCGGTACGGATCCGCCAACGATTGTGCTGATCTGTAACAATCCCGCTGGCTTCTCGCCAACGTATCGACGCTACCTGCTCGGTGTCTTCCGCGACCAGCTCAGCTTTGGCGAAGTTCCCATCAAACTCTACTTGCATCGCCGCCGCGACAGCGACGACCGGAACGAAATCCGGATGGACGACGATGTCAGCAGCGAAGTCGACGCCGGTTGATTGTCTCGGAGCTGGCTGCTCTCGTATATTGAAGGAGCCGCGTTTGACCAAGATTGACACGTATCGACGCGGCGCGGGAGTCTTGCGATGCCGTATTCACGTCTGTTTGTGCGAGTTGCGATTGGCTGCTCACTGCTATTGCTTGTGCTAACCGAGTCGAAGGCGGATGACTTTGTCCTGACGACCGGTGCCACGATCCGCGGCGAGTGGCTGAACCGAGATCAATCCTCGTCCCTCTTCTATCTGGTCGCCACCGAACACGGCGGTCGGGTGAAGCTGGAGCGTTCGCGCGTTTTCAAAGTCATTCGGCAATCCGCAGCGCGCGTCAAATATGATCGGCTGGCACCAACGGTCGCCGATACGGCCGAAGACCAAGGGAAGTTGGCGAAATGGTGTCGAGACAACGACCTGCGGGAGCAAAGTGAGCAACACTTGCTCCGCGTGATCGAACTCGATCCGCAACACGAATCGGCTCGCCGAGCATTGGGCTATTCAGAAATCGGCGGGCAGTGGGTCAAGCAAGACGAGCATCTCGGACGTCAAGGCTACGTCCGCTACGAGGGGAAGTGGCGATTGCCGCAAGAGATCGAGTTGGCCGAACAGCGGCAAGCCTTCGACTTCGCGAAGAAGGGCTGGTACGTCAAGCTCTCGCGCTGGCGGTCGCAACTGAACAGCGAGAAGCGGCACGCGGCGCTGGACAACATCCGCCAAGTCCGGGAGCCGCTGGCGATCGAGGCGATTGGCCGGTTGCTGAAAGAGGAGCAAGATCGACGAATGCGATTGATCTACGTCGAGGTGTTGGGGCAAATCGCGGACGATCGAGCCTCTGCCGCGCTCGTCGAACTCGCCCTATCCGATCGCGACGAGGAATTTTACTACGCCTGCGTCGATCAACTTGCCGCAAGAAAGACGCCGCCGTTGGTGCGACAGTTCGTCACGGCTCTCAAGAGTCAACACAATGACCGAGTGAACCGCGCGGCCATTGCGCTCGGCTCGCTCGGCGATCAGTCCGTCATCCCGCCCTTGATCGACGCCCTGGTGACGCGACACGACACGGTCTTGCCGGGCAGCGACATGATCTCGACCACTTTTGCCAAGGGCGGCCCGGCGATGCAAAGCGGCGATAGCTTCACGTCCGGATCGACTGTGCCACAAGTGATCACGCGGGCAGCGATGAATCAGGAAGTCCTCAAGGCGCTGGTCAAGTTGACTGGCGTCAGCTTCAGCTTTGACCAACGGGCTTGGCGGAATTGGTATACTGTGCAGCAGCGTCGCGGACAGTCGACATCGGTCGACGCACGGCGTGCTGAGTAGCATCTTCGGAGAATCACCTTGTCAAAACCAACCGTCGCAATCCTCGGCGCAAGTGCGGATCGCTCGAAGTTCGGCAACAAATCCGTTCGGGCTCACCTCCAGCAAGGCTACGATGTCTATCCGGTGAACCCGCAGGGCGGCGAGATCGAAGGGCTGACGGTCTACGAGTCGCTCGCCGACGTTCCCGCCGAACGGTTGACTCGCATCAACGTCTATCTGCCGCCGCACATCGTCTTGAAGATGCTGGGCGAAGTCGTGGCGAAAGGGTGCGATGAGTTCTGGCTGAATCCGGGCAGCGAGAGCGACGAAGTTGTCGCCAAGGCCCGCGAACTCGGACTCGATCCGATCATCGCGTGCAGCATCGTTGACGTTGGGGTGTCACCGCATCAATTTGGCGGTTAAATGTTAATCCGACTCAAATACGTGCTGGGAGTCCCGGAATATCGAATAATGAACAAGGAATGTCGAAGTCCGAAGTACGACACTCTGAGTCCTTCATCATTCGATATTCCTTGTTCGATATTCGATATCCACCCAACGGCAACGACCAGAAACGGTTACGAATCGCCTCCGCCCTGCGGCATCATCTCCTGAAACCGCCGATCGATCTCTTCGGGCGAAAGGTCTTCGGTATGCGTGGCGATCGTCCACGAATGCCCAAACGGATCTTCGATCGTTCCCGAACGATCACCGTAGAACTGATCCGCCAGCGGTTTCTTCTCGACGGCCCCGGCAGCGATCGCTTGGGCAAACATCGCGTCGACATTCTCGGTGTAGACCATGAGACTGACCGGCGACCCACCAAAGGCCTTGGCGCTGCGAATTCCCATTTCTGGAAACTCGTCGGCCAGCATGACCGGTGAATCCCCAATCTTGATCTCCGCGTGCATCACTTTCCCCCCCCGGTCCCGGCAACCGCATCAGTTCGGTGGCACCGAAGGCATTCTTGTAGAACTCGATGGCCGCCGCCGCATCGTTCGTGATGAGATAGGGCGTAATCGAATGATAGCCATCGGGTTTCGCTTTGACCGTCATTTGATGAACTCCTGCGTTGATAGTTACCTTGAGCGTTCGTCGCGTACCGAACTCACGGATAGAAACAGCTGTTTGCCCCGGAACACTGATCTTCGCTCATAAACGCTGATCAGAAAGTCGCTGAGAAAGGATTGCGATTAGCGTTGATAAGCGTTCCCAGTTCGCTCCATCCGCGTGAAACTTCCCGCTTTCGCAGGAAGTATGATATGGGTTAAGTTACTTCAGAGCCGGTCGCCGTAGATGGCGAAGTCTCGCGGGCTGGATTGTATCGCGTCCAAAACTAGAAAGTAAGTCGCCTTGGCATTGAGGAATCTATGAGCACGTCGTCGCGGTGCCGCCTACTTCTCGGAATCTGCCTGACTCTTTTGGTGATCCCGTCGCCGGCTCGCACGGCCGAGGATGATCAAACGCGGCTGGCTCGCGAATTGCAACCGCTTGTCGCCTGTCTGTCCGGCCAGCGGGACAGCTTTACGCTAACGGCCGAGATCGACGCCAAGATCGATGGCAGCTCGCAACGTCTCGAGGCGCGACTGGTTCGCTTCCCGGACGACTCGTTCGATCTTGACATCATCCACCAAGACTACGCGGTTCAACTGCGACGCCGGGCCGATGCGACGGCGATGATCCTGCCGCTTCACAAAACGGTCTTTGTGGGACGAGGCGCGACCGACGCGAATGATCATCTCATGCCGAGTGGTATGACGAAACGCCTGCTCAGTCCCGCGACGAATTTCGCCACTTTTGTGGCACCGATTCTGCAGAGCGGCGATCCTGGTGCCGTCGCTCTGGTTCTCACCGGCATACTGAAGGTTCAATTTGATCCTTCCGCCTCGTCATGGAAGGTGGCGGAGAAGACGTCGCTCCAATTCTCCGGCGAAGGTAAAACGATCGACGTCGATGCTGACGGAACGCGTGTCCGGCTGGCAATCTCTGACGCCGAGACGGAAGCTGATCCGATCGGCAACTGGCCCGAGATGAGAGTTATCGACTTGGACCGCGGCGAACTCGAACGACAGTTGGTGCGCGGCGTGCGACGAGCCTTTGAGATTCTCGATCCAGGACCACGGCTAACATCGCCGCCGCAGACTGCCAAGAAAGTCGAGCATGGCGAACTACGCTGGATCGACGGGCAGCGAGTTGCTTTGCTGCACGGTACGCCGGAGGAAATCGGCAAGGCTCACGGCGAGCTATTGAAACAGGAAGCCACGCGTTGCATCGACTCCGTCCTTTATGCATTTGGAACGGCGCAGACCATTCGCACCGGCCGCTGGTTCCGCCACGATCTGGCCGACGCCTATGCGCGCCTCGCTCCACACATCCCGGAGCGGCACAAGGAAGAAACGCGAGCACTGGCCGCCAGCCTCGGCATCGACGACGAGTTGGCGCAAACGCTAAACGTCTTCCCCGAACTGTTTCATTGCTCCGGGTTCGCGGTGTATGGCAAAGCGACAACCGACGGCAAGCTCTACCACGGTCGCGTGCTCGATTACATGACGACGATCGGCTTGCAAGACGCGGCAACCACATTCATCGTCGCCCCCGCAGGACAGAATGCCTTTGCCAACGTCGGTTACGCCGGTTTCATCGGCAGCGTCAGCGGGATGAACGCTCGCGGCATTTCGCTGGGCGAGATGGGCGGCCGCGGCGAAGGGCAATGGGACGGCGTGCCGATGGCGACGCTGATGAGGCGAGCCCTCGAAGAGTGCGCGACGCTCGATGAAGTCACGACACTCTGGACCAACAGCCCGCGAACGTGCGAGTATTACTACGTGTTCGCCGACGGCAAGACGAATCGAGCCGTCGGCGTCGCTGCGACGCCCGACAGCATCCAGTTTGTGCTGCCAGGCCAGGCCCACGAGTTGCTCGGCCCCGGCATCGAAGACGCCGTCGTGCTATCCGCCGGATCGCGGCTCGAAACTTTGCGCGAACGAGTGACGCAGCGCCACGGCCAGATCGACGCGGACGTCGCACAGTGGCTGATGAGCCGGCCTGTGGCGATGCAGTCGAACTTGCACAATGTACTGTTCGTTCCCGCGGACGGTGTGCTCTACGTCGCGAATGCCAGTCACAACAAGCCGGCGGCGGAACGGCCGTATGTGCGATTGGATTTGAACGAGTTGCTGAAGGCGTTGCCCGGCGCAAACGTCGAGAACACCGTCGCGGCCACTGGCAAATGAGACTAACCGATGTTCCGTAAGTTGCTGATCGCGTCGCTCCTTGTCTATGTCTCAACGGCTGCCTTCGCGGAAATGACGGCAACGCCGGGAGCAACGTACAACGCTCGCGACACATTGAATCCAGGCATCGAATCATCACCCGATGCCAAAGCGTGTCTCGACGGTCTGGTCTGGCAGGCGGCGGAGTTTCAAGTGCGCTGCGAGACCGCTCGCGAGCGCTGTGGCGACCTGATGATTCAGTTTCCGTCGCCGGTCGCGAGCGGCGATGCGGCCAACGACCTGGTGACGCTTGAATGGTACATGGCTCGCGATCAAGCCAAGGCTCCGATCAAGGCGCCGGCCATCGTTGTTGTCCATGAATCAGGAAGCGGCATGACCGTGGGCCGAATGATGGCCCGCGGATTGCGGATGCAGGGCTTGCATGCCTTCATGATCCAATTGCCTTATTACGGCGAGCGGCGAGCGAACGCCAAGCGGCCGAGCGCCGAGAACTTGGTCCCTGTGATTCGGCAAGCTGTCGCGGACGTGCGCCGCGCGCGGGACGCCGTCGCCGTGTTGCCGCTCGTCGATACCGAAAGCATCTCGCTGCAAGGAACCAGTCTCGGCGGTTTCGTGACGGCGACATCGGCCAGTCTCGACAAGGGCTACGATCGCGTCTTCATCATGCTGGCGGGTGGCGGATTGCTCGACGTGATTCAGAACGGCCAACGGGACGCCGCGAAATTTCGCGACGAGTTGGCCAACGCGGGTTTGACCGGCGGCAAGCTGGAATCAGTGGTCGCGACGATCGAGCCGCTGCGGATCGCGCACCGGCTCGATCCCGCAACCACCTGGCTGTACTCGGCTCAGTTCGATACCGTCGTCCCACCAGCCAACTCCAGGCTGCTCGCCAAGACCGCCAAGCTCGCTCCTTCCCACCACATCGAGATGCCGGCCAACCATTACTCCGGCATCATCTTTGTGCCCTACATCCTCACTCACATGCAGCAACAGATCCTACCAACCGATGTCGAAGTAGCGAGTGAGTGAGCAGGCACAACGCTACATCTTTCCCGCCGCTCGCCTTAACCCGGATTATTCATGAACCGGTCGGCATTCTTCAAAACACACGTTCGTATGAAGAGTTACGGCTATCTTGCCCAAAACACCGCGCAAATCAGCCGCCACGCGATAGCGTGCGGTTCTCTCGAAGTTCACGAGAACCGCAGGCGATCGCCAAGCGGCTGATGAATAATCCGCCTTACAGGCTGAATCGTTTCAACGCATCCCGATTCAGCTCGATTCCAAGTCCCGGCTTGTCGGGGATCGTGAGACAACCGTGCTCGTCAAGCTGGAATGGCTCGACGAGGATCTCATCGATGTAGGGAGCCGGCGTGAGATACTCGACGTAGCGGGCAACCGGAATCGCCGCGGCGAGATGCAGGTCGGCGGCCAGGCCGACCGCCGTGTTCCAGCCGTGGCTGACAAACTGGATGTTGTGATCGTAAGCCTGCCAAGCGATGCGCCGCGCTTCGGTCAAGCCGCCGCACTTGGTGGCGTCGGGTTGGACGATGTCAAAAGCACCCCGCTCGATCCATGTTTGGAACGACTGTCGTCGCGTTAACACCTCGCCACCGGCAATCGGCAGCGGCGCGTTGTTGCGCAAGCGGATGAAGCCTTCGATATCGTCGGGCGGCAACGGCTCTTCGAACCAGCCGACGTCATACTCGGCCAGCATCCGGGCCGTTCGCAAAGCCCACTTGTATCCATGCGGCCAAAACTGCTCGCTACCGCCGGCATCGACCAGGATGTCAATATCTTGTCCCACCGTCTCGCGCGCGGTGCGGATGAGCAACTCGTCGAACTTGGCGTCGCGCCGGCCAAACGGGCGCCAGCCTAATTTGATCGCGCGGAAGCCGCGCGAGCTGACGCTCTTTAGCCGCTCGGCCAATACATCCGGCTCGTCGAACAGGATCGAAGCATACGGTTTGATCTTGCGGCGGTAATACCCGCCGAGCAGTCTGGCGACCGGCTGCTTACACGCCTTGCCAAACAGATCCCACAACGCGATGTCGATTCCCGAGATGACGTGTTCCAACGTGCCGCCGCGTCCTTGCCAGAAGCTGCTTTGCCGCAACTTCTCGCTGACGCGCTCTGGTTCGACAGCGGATTCGCGGTCCCAAAAACCCCGCAATGTTTCGACGCCGGCGTGGGTTAGCGCCGAGTTCGTAAAGACGCTGCCGACGCCCGTCAAGCCTTCGTCCGTTTCGACTTCGACGAGCGTGTGCAGATCGTCTTCCGGTTCATGCCCTTCCGGCCAACCGCCGTCCACCGTACCGCCGATCAGCCGATGAATCTTGATGTCGCGAATCTGCATGGATGCAAAACTTTCTATCGTGGAATGCCTGAGAGTGGCGATTCTGCTTGCTGTCAGCACAGTTCGTAGGATGGACGCCTCGTCCGTCCGTGAGCCAGGGTAGGACGGACGAGGCGTCCATCCTACATCAAGCGGCACTTCATGACAGCTTCAACAGCCGCCGAGCGTTATCTCGAAAGATCTTCGCTTGAACATCTTCGGGAAGTTCAACTTGGTTATCAAACAACTCGAACTGTGGCACGGCTTGCCCAGGCGACAAAAAGTCGGTGCCGAACATGATGCGATCTTGTCGACGAATCAGAAACTCGCGGCCGAACTCCAGATCGCGGCTAATCGAATTCGCGCCGCTCCCGGCCGACAACTCGCCGTAAATGTTGGGATAGCTTTCCATCAGGCGATCGATCGCTCCTCCCGCCGCCGTCTTACCTTTTGGATAGCCGCCGAGATCGGCTTGGGCCGCATCACCGGAAATCGAAGCCCACCATCCCGGTCCATGCCCGATGAACACCGTATCGGGATTCGCCTTCAAGACCTGTTCGAGCCCCGGTAGTCCGGGAACGTCGGTATTCCGCTCGTTGTCTAAGTGAAACAGCACCGGCAATCCCGCCTCACCGCAGGCGGCAAAGATCGCCATGTTGCGTGGATCGTCGAACGGAATGCCGGGCTTGTGCTCGCCGAACCCTTTCGCTCCCGCTTCGATGTACAAGTTGAGCATGTCGACCAAGCCCTGATGCCCGCCCCGGAACGACGTCCGCGGATCGATCGAGCAGAACGGAACCAGACGATCGCGGTACGGCTTCGTCTCGGCCAGCACAAAGTTCGTTGTCAGCGGATAGCTCGATGCTTCCGGATTGATCAGCGGCAGGACGACCGCTTGCGCAATATCGTTCGCGTCCATCCACCGCAGCAACACCTCGGCGGTCAGCACCTGCGTGCTATTCCACGTCTGCCCCAGATGTGTGTGCATGTCGAAGTATCGGCCTTTGGGGAATTTCGAATCGGCGGCGAGCGAAGACGCTCCGCGCACGACGTACGGCCCAGCGGCGAGCGCGGCACAAACGCGGCCGAATGAGCGGCGGGTGACTTTCATGATGGAATCTCTGTCAATCGTTCAAGCTTGTGGTTGAAAGAAGACGGCGTCGACACTCGGCGCGAACCCCGCGAACACGACCGACGTCGCCTGTTGACCAGCCTGGAAGACACCGTGTTCGCGATAGGTCTTCGTCGACTGGTCAAGGCTCAGCACCGTGATCTGTTTCTGCTCGGGATCGACGATCCAATACTCGCTCACCCCATGTTCGGCATAGATGGCTCGTTTGGCGTCGTAGTCCCGCTCGCGAGCTTCGTCTCCCTCGCTGACCACTTCGATGACGAAATCGGCTCCTTGCGGATACTTCGCCTTTCCCATTGCCGCGACACGATCGGGGCTGAGGTAGACGATGTCCGGTTCGCGATAAAGGTCCGGGCGGAACTTGACCGGCAGCGGAGCGAAGAGCGTCAAGCCGCCAACGCCCGTCTTGATGTATTCCTTGAGGAGCGAGTGCAGATAATCCACGATCAATTGGTGAAGCAATGTCGGCATCGGCAGAACCTCAAGATAGCCGTCCGTCAACTCGATCAACCGGTTCGCATCGAGCGCGAGGTAATCGCGTTCCGTCCACGCACCTTGGGCGGGGAACAGGGTTGCCAAATCCCAAACGGGGTCGCCGACCTCGGCCACACGGTGCCCCAGGCAAGAGCTGCCAATCGGTATGATCATCGCAAAGTAACCTCCAGGCGAGTTTATCCGACCATTGTATCTCTGGGGCGCGGTACGCACAAACGGCGCGACTCGCACGTCTATCGAATCGACAGAAGGTACGTGATCAAGTCCGCCATCGCCGGTTTGTCGATTTGCTTCTCCATCCCTTCGGGCATCAGCGAGACGCCCGTGCTCTGCAACTCCTCGATGTCAATTCGCAGCACGGTATCGGTGACGTTATCCGCCCGCTTCAACGTGACGCTCGTCGCCGTTTCGGCGGCGATCATGCCGGTCAAGGAACGGCCGTCGGTCGTGAGCAGCACGTAGTTGAGATACTGCGGATTCACTTCGCGGTTGGGGACCAAGACGTTCGCCAGAATTGCTTCCGGCCCGCGGTTCCGCATCGCGGCTAGATTCGGTGCGATCGCATGGCCGACGCCTTCGAGTTGATGACAGGTGGCGCAGACCTTGGTGAACACCGCCTTGCCGCGCGTCGCGTCTCCTGGCATCTCCAACGACTCGCGGTAAGCCACGATCAACGCGTTGCGATCGCTGGACTGAGTCGCTGCGAGCAGTCTGGCCGCACGCATTCTGATGCTTTCGTCTCGATGCGATGCGAGCAATTTCATGCGCGTCGGTTCGAGATCGCCCATCGAGATGTCGCCCGCTTCGACCGCCGTTAACAATTGCGGAATCCAAGCGTCCCGCGAGAACAACACATCCCCCGCGCGACCTCGCAAGCGCGGGCTCAGGCCGCGCCATTGAGCGACGAGAATCTTGGCGACGCCGGGAGAGTCGTAAGTCGCCAGCGTCGCAATGGCAGCCGCTTGGATCTCGCCCGGTTCGGTCGGAGTCAGCAGGCTGGCGAACAACGTTTCGCGACCGTCGAGTTCGCCGAGCCGCAGTCGCTGGACGGCGCCAACGCGGGCTTCGAGTTCCGCCTCGCGATTCTCGGCTGTGCTGGCGGCTGCCGATAAGAGATCCTTCATCAGCTGCTCCGCTTGACCGCCGGTGACCGCCGCCAGCTGCTGCGCCAAATCGCTGCCTTGCTTCGCCGCGAGTCCTTGCACGATGGCTTGAATCGTCTCCGTCTCTTGCTTCGGCAACGATCCCAGCACTCGCAAGACGGCGGCGATGTCGTCACCTCGCTGCTGCTTGCCGATCTGTGCCGCGAGCGACGTGATGTAGCCGCGTCCCACTTGACTCTCCCGGACGTCGGCGTCTTGTGCCAACTCGGCCAGCACGTCGCCAGCGCCTTCCGCCAGCGAACTCATCACGGCCACTTGCAGCAAGCCCTCCGAGCCATCGCGTTTGACAAGCGAGACCAATGCGTGATTGCGACTCGGACCGGATAGCTCGCCGAGCGTGAAGGCGAGCTGGTAGCGCACGCGAAACGCTTTGTCGTCGACCATCGAATACAGCCGCTCGCGGACCTGCGCGGACGTGCCGGCAACACGTTCGCTGAGCCGCACGGCATGTTCGCGGACGCGCGGATGCGCGTCGCGAGTCGCACGCAAAATGACCTCCGACGATAACCCGTCGAGTCCATCGAGCGCGTGCAGGGCGTGAATCCTCGCTTCCGGCGTGTGGCCTGAAACGACCAGCATCTCCAGCAGCGGAATGGCCGAGCGGTCTTGACGCTCGTAGAGCAAGCGGGAAGCCGTCTCGCGATGCCAGCCGTTCGCATGTCCCAGCGTCGTCACCAGCGTCGCGGTGCTGGCCTTGCCAAGTCGCGGCAGCGGCGGCTGCTGGAAGTCTTTGCCAACGATGCGATAGATCCGTCCCCGATCGCGACCGCTGGTCAGATCCAGATGTTTCTTAATGACCGGCGGCAAGCTCAGCGGATGCTCGATCGTTTCGCGATACATGTCCGCGATGTACATCGCCCCATCGGGCGCGTTGGCGAACTGTGCCGGCCGAAACCACACGTCGCTGGACGTGAGCAACTCGCTCTTCTCATCGACGCGCCGGGCGATGTAACTTGCGCCGTCCTGTTCGATCCGCTTGCGATGGACGAGATTGCTGCCGACATCGCCCACGATTGCCCAACCCTGAAATTCGCTGGGCCAGCCGTTACCGCGAATGATGGTGATGCCTGTCGCACCAGTGAAATAACCGGCGGGCGTGCCGCCGCCTTCGACGGGGCCGGGCACGATTCCTTTCACACGCAACCGCGTCCGCACAATCCGCCACGGCTCGATCGGGCTGGTGCGGTAGACATCGGCTTGCGGACCATCGGCGGCGATGCTGGCTCGGGGCGAGGGTGCCGCGAAGTAAGGATTCCGCGCGATGTAACGGTCTTCGAATTGAACGTACTGCGCGTGGTTGCTATTCGAGCAGACGAACTTGTCGCCCCACTGATTGAAGCTCAACCCATGCTGACCGCCGCCACTCGTTGCTTCCATGGTCATGGTGCGAGGTTCGATGGCGAAGTCGCGGCCGCGTAGAGAAAGAGGGGGAGATGGGGAGAGAGGGAGTGGGGGAGAAGGATTTGTCGTTTTCGTTTCTTCTTTCAGGCTCCCCGTCTCCTTGTCTCCTTGTCTCCTTGTCTCCCCATCTCCTTGTCTCCCCATCTCCCCATCTCCCACTTTCGTCACATCGGCGCCGCTGCTGCTGGTCGCGCCGTGAATCCGGTTGTCGAGTCCCCACTTGAACGTATTGATCAAGCCCTGCACATTGCCGCGACCGAAACCCGTGAAGACGGTCTTCTTCACGTCTGCCCGGTTGTCGCCGTCCGTGTCCTTCAAGTAATAGATGTCGGGGGCCGCGCCAACGAACAGGCCTCCGTTGTAGCACGTCAGGGCGGTCGGCCAGGAGAGTCCTTCGGCATAGATGTAGCTTGTCTCAAACAACCCATCGCCGTTGGTGTCTTCAAGCAGTCGTATTCTGCCCAAGTTTAGATCGCCATCCTCCGAGTAGTCTCGCATCTCGACCACAAACAGCCGGCCGTTCTCGTCGAACGCCATCGCGATGGGATCGACGACGTTAGGCTCGGCGGCGACCTGCTCGATGCGGAAGCCGTCCGCGATCGTAAAGGTGCTCAACGCGTCCTTCGCCTCGACAGGTTTGATCCGAGGCAGCTCGGCCGCATAGTCGCGGTCGACCGAGTCGGCCTCTTTGTCTTGCGCGGTGCCAGGGAGCGATATCAAAATGACGCTATAGATAACGAGCGACTTGATGACTCGACGGAGCAAGGGCATGATCGACATCTCCGGTTGGTTGCTTGAGGCGAACATCGTGGTACGATGATCGCGTCCGGCGAGCGTGAAGGCTGGTGGGAATTCTGGCAGTCGTGTCGCTCCTCATTGTGGCTTCACTCTCTCCTCTCGTCCACAACGAGTCGGTGATTGCGTACATATTTGTCGGGTGGGCTGTGCCCACCGATCCCGATAGTGGGCACAGCCCACCCTACTCGAAGGAACCGGAAATGAAATTCGCAATCTGCAACGAGACCTTTCAAGATTGGCCCTTTGAGAAGGCGTTTGCGTTCGCCCGCGAGTGCGGTTACACGGGGATCGAGTTCGCGCCGTTCACAATTAACAAGAACGCCTATGAAATCACCGCCCGCAAGCGAGCAGAAGTGCGAAAGCAGGCCGAAGACGCTGGTCTCGAACCGATCGGCCTGCACTGGCTGCTCGCCTTTACCGAGGGCTACTATCTGACGTCGCCGGATGCCGATGTCCGCCGGCGGACGGGAGATTATCTCGCGGAACTGGCGAGGCTGTGCCGGGATCTCGGCGGGAATATTCTGGTACTTGGCTCGCCCATGCAGCGAAATTTGTTGCCTGGCGTCAGCCACGATCAAGCAATGAGCTATGCCGCCGACGTCATCAAGCAAGCGATTCCGGTGATGGCCGACTGTGGAGTCACCTTGGCACTCGAACCGCTTGGTCCCCAAGAGGGTGACTTCTTGCGGACTGCTGAGCTTGGGATTCAACTCGCCGAGATGATCGATTCACCGAATTGTCGGCTGCACTTGGATGTGAAGGCGATGTCGTCGGAGGACAAACCGATCGTCGACATCATTCGCGACAGTAAGGACTGGCTCGAGCACTTCCACGCGAACGACGCCAACCGCCGCGGGCCGGGGATGGGCGAGATCGACTTTGTGCCGATTCTGCAAACGCTCAAAGAGATCGACTACCAGGGATGGGTGTCGGTCGAGGTGTTCGATTACGAACCGGGAGTCGAGGCGCTGGCGAAGGAGAGCATCCAGTATCTCAAGGCGTGTGTTGCGGAGTTGTAGAGCAATTGTCCCAATTGCTCTCGAACTGCAAAACAATTGGGACAATTGTTCTACACTCCCGCTAAACCGCACCGGCCTTCAATTCGGCGAGATGCTGGGCCGTGCCGACGAGCCGGTCCCAGTTTTCGTAGATGTACTGGGGCGGTCCGCCGATTCGGGCGACGACCTGAGCGACTTGCTCGGTCGGCACCATCTCGATCGCATCCCACGGACAGACCAGCAATTCGTACGGATTCGACTTCTTTTGCGGAATGTGGACACAGACCTCACAGCCGACGCAACGCTCGATGTCGATCTCGCACCAAGCCTGGTTCCCCTTGACGCCCAAATTCATCGTCCTCATCTCGATGCAATCGACCGGACAGACCTCCAGGCACGACTCGCAGCCGGTGCAGTTATCCGCATTGATAACGGCCAGTTCCTTCGGCAGCTTCTTTCGCGGTCCCTGTTTTGCCATCGCATGTGTCCTTCGTCGGAGAGTTAAGTCCTGACCCGTCAGGAGATTGCGTAGCTGACGGCTCGTCTCCCGTACACTTCAAGTGTAGCAAGTATAAGTACTGATCGACTGTCGGCCAACTGGTTCTGCCCTATTTCGAACGCGACTCAAAACGCCTCGTTCCCAAAGGTTTATGCCGATTTATAGGTCAAGCACTTTGTCTGTCAATCGCGAGGCAGAACCGACTCGCCGCGAAGAAGGTCTTCGTAAGTCTGCCGAGCGCGGACCAAGTGAGCTTCCTGATCTTGGATCAGCACTTCGGCGGCCAGCGGCTTGGAGTTGTAATTCGAACCCATGACGAAGCCATAAGCGCCGGCACATTCGATCACCAGATAGTCGCCGACGCCGGCGACCGGCAGCGTCCGTTTGGCGACGAAGCCGCCTGCCTCTTGGGTGAAGATGTCGCCCGATTCGCACAGCGGCCCGCCGACGACAACATCATGCGTGCCGCGTTGATGGTCGCCGGTCACCGGAGCGATGGAGATCGGATGGTACGAGCCGTACATGATCGGCCGCGCGAGGTTGTTGAACCCAGCATCGACGACATAGAAAGTGTTGCCACCCATCTGTTTGACGGCGCGGATCTCGGCGATCAGATAGCCGCACTCGGCAGAGAGGTATCGCCCTGGTTCGATTTCGAGCGAGATCTTGTGCCCGAAGCTCGCTTCGAGTCGCTTGCGAGTCGCATCCCACAGACCAAAATACTGCTCGATGTCGATGAATGAATCCTCTTGCTTGTAGGCAATCGGCAGACCACCGCCGGCACTGATGTTCGTGACGGTTCGACCAACGCTTAAAGCAAGCTTCTCCATCGCGCCGCAGACTTGTGCGAGATGTTCGAGATCGGTTCCCGAGCCGATGTGCATGTGCAAGCCAGTGACACCGATGCCGTACTGATCGGCGCGGCGGAGACAATCGTCGATCTGTTCGTGCCAGATGCCGTGCTTCGATTGCTCGCCGCCGGTGTTTGTCTTCCGACTGTGGCCGTGCCCGAAACCGGGATTCACTCGCAGCGTGATGTTCCGCCCCGGAGCAACTTCGCCCAGTTGGTTGATCATGTCCGGCGAGCCGCAATTCACGTGAATGTCGTGCTCGACAACCAGCGCGAGTGCGTCGTGATCGAAGATGTCCGCCGTGAAAACGATCGCCGGCGGTTCGCCACCGGGCTTGTAGCCAGCGGCCAGGGCGCGGTGGATCTCGCCGGCACTTACCGCATCGACGAGACCTCCGTGTCGTCGCACCAAATCAACGATCGCGATGTTGGAGTTGGCCTTTTGAGCATAGCGAATCGCATCAAAGGCACTTAGATCGTTTAATCGCTCAATAATCTTGGCTGCATCGTAGACATACGTCGGCGTACCGAATTGCTTGGCCAGCTCGCTGACCGAAAGGCCGCCAATCTCCGTTCGTATCGTCGAGAAGTCACCAACTACAGGCATCGTGGTTTTAACCTCTCATACAGCCCTGACTGGATTCAATGATGAACCAGCACGGTAGTCAATCACGACAGCCAAGAGAAGTCCCCTCGCCGACGTCGATCTGCCGATTGACGACAAAACTTCCGAAGTCTTCGGAGACTTCGGAAGTTTTTATACCGCGAGTGGACGGCGTTGACGCTTTTGTACGATGGCCTTCCAAGGCCGTCGTGAGGCAATCGACGGCCTTGGAAGGCCATCGTACGGGTTTCCTAAAAAGGCTCGCGGTCTTGGGCGGCCTTCAGCTTCGTCGCTTGTCCGATCAATTGCAGCACGCCTTCTTCCACCTCGATTCGGTAGGCGACACCACGCGGAATCGCCTTCGACGAGATCGCGATATGATCTTTGCCCTTGCTCTTCTTGAGGGCTTCCGCGAGTCCACGCACCATTGGATCATCACCGACCGACGCGGCAAACTCCAGGATGGGAGTCAACGCAACATTGAGGGTCATCGGCGAGGTCTTGCCATTAGCCGCGGCGGAACCGTCGATCACTTGCTTCAGCAGTTCCATGGATTCATTGCCGAAAGCCAAGTACACGCTCGTCGCACCCGTGCCGACGACCGTGACCATCTTCTCGCCAAGGATCTTCCGAGCCTCTTCCTCGCGAGCGGGAACTGGCACGATGATCGTGTGCAGCGCAACGCCGCCGTGAGTTGCGACATCGAACTTCACTTCGACGCCGGGATTCTCCTTCGACTGTTTTGCCAACTCGATCAGCCGCTTCAAGTCCTTCTCCACGGCCTTGCCGTCGGCGATGAAACCGCCGGCGACAAAGTTGATGCTTTGCGGACCAAGCACCAAAGCGGCACCGCCGTTCAGCTTGCCAGCCTCGATCGTCTTCTGTAGCACGTCCATCAGCGAACCAACGATCTCCTTGGCCGTGTCGCGAGCCTCGTCGCTCTTCAGTTCGTCGTCCTTGTCGATCGCTTCCAGCGCCTGTTCGCGAACCGCCTTCAAACCCAGAACGGTCTGCTCGATGTCCTCTTCAAATACAGGGGCCGTGAAGTGGAAGGTGGCGGCGGCATCGGGAATCAAGAAGCCCGCGAACTCGGACTTCATCGTGACTGCGGAATCGATCTGGTCGGCGAGTGCCGTGCCCGCGATCGCGGTGGCACTGAAGTCGAGATATGTCTTTCCGTCTTTGCTGGCCGTTCCCCAACCGACCGTCAGCTGATCGGTTTCGTCGGCATACCGAACGATCTTGTCGATCGCGCGACCGCCAAACTCTTTCTGGGCGCGGCGTTTGTCGTCGTCCGTTTCGTTCGCGACGGTTCGTTCAAAGCCCTCTTTGATCTCCGACAGAAACATATCGCGTAGCTCGGCCGGCACGCTCTGCACGTTGGCTCGAATCGCGACGTCGTAAGTCTCGTACAATCCTTCCAGCAGTTGCTTGGGATCGGCGGGAACATTGTCGAGATTCGCCCGCTGATCACTTGCGAACAGCCAGCCGTCCTTTTCCTTCAGGAAGATTTCACGTTGTAACGCCAGCTTCTTGACACCGTCACCGGCATCTTGAAGCTCGCCGACCATCTCCTCGATCTTCGTCATCACGGCGTCGAAATCGGAGACCGGCAGAAAGACGACGCCGCTCGGCTGAGGCGCGAACGTCAGATACGCGCCGGCGGGCTGCTTGGTGTCCAGCCCTTCAATGTATTGACCCGACATGATCGTGACGATCGCACCGACTTCCGGCGAGCCAGCCACGCGCGTCAGGTAACCAATGTTCCCCATCAACTGCTCGACGCTCCCCAGCGAAACCACAACCGCTGGCTTTTGGGCTTCTTGAGCCCAAGCGAAGCTTGGCCCAGCGACCATTGACACGGTAACGAGCAAAAGCCCGAGCATGCACTTCAACGAGTGCGAAACGAAGTTCTTCACGATGGGTGGCTCCTGTCAGCAATGTGGATGTTTTTCAGACGTGTGCAGCTTCGGTTGGGGACGCTACACATTCAACTCGATATTCCGACGAACTGAGTCGTTGGGCCGGTTCGGTGTTGCGGGGGGTTATACCTGTCGGACAAGCGTCAGAGTTTCGCGGTACCGTGAAATCGCTTCAGACGCAGGCAAGACGACAAGTCTAACACTTGGCAAAGGTGGACGCAGCGCCTGATATTGTCAGAACATCGGCGCGCAAAGAAAGTGCAAAGCGGCAGCATCAATGAATCGAGAAACTCGACGCGAAAGGCGGGAAGCGAAGAGCGAGTCGTTACCGTTCGCGGTAGACGATTCGTCCCTTCGCCAGATCATAAGGCGAGAGTTCGACCCGGACCTTGTCGCCCGGAACAATACGGATGAAATTCTTGCGCATCTTGCCAGCGACATGCGCCATGACCAATGTTCCCGTGTCCAATTGAACGCGAAATTGCGTATTGGCCAGGGCTTGAGTCACCGTACCTTCAACTTCTAACGCTTCTTCTTTTCCCATGCACATCTCCAAACGGGACGCGGATACCAAATTACAGACCCCGTATACTAGGGGCCGGACTCCACTTACGTCAATAGCGGCGCGCGGCAGGTAGTGGCAATGATCCAAATGATGACTAATCCATGCGAACGCCGATCGTCAGCAAGACGTTGGCGAAACGTTGTTGATCGGCCGTTTGAATCGTCAGGATATGGTCGGGAGTCGCCACGGCGTCGTAGAAGGCCCACTTTTCGATCGGCTCCAGCTCTAAACCAAGGCTGGCTGCCTTCATCGTTTCGCGGTAATCAGCCCAGACCGGCGGATCTTCGGTCAAGGCATACTGACCCGTCGTTTCGTACATCATCGTGTTGATAGCTTCGACGGGCAGCGCGGAGAGAACCGCCTGCAAGACTTGGTTGCAAGTCAGCACGCCCGGCATGAGGTTCAGATGCACGAGCTTGGCGTTGGGGCCGATCTTCGAAGACGCCGGGTAGTTGCCGTCGGCGATCAAGACCTTGCCATGATGGCCGGCCGCACCGAGGACGGCGTTGATTTCCGGGTGAATTAGTTGGTGTTTGAGCACGTCTGGTGTCCTTTACGCGGTGACTTAACTACATGCCTTCGGCCAAGGCTTCCAAATGGCGGCTGAAGTGATCGGCCAGAACTTCGGTATACGTCTCGGGGTGAGCTTCGAGCACCGCTCGAACCGCGGGTCCGAACTCCGCGTGTGTCAGCGTCGAACCGAACGTGCAATGCAAGATCTGGCGTCCCGGCTCGGTAAAACCTTTGCCTCTGGGGACATCAGCCCAGCGCTCCAGGTAGACCCGCTCCAACCCAGCCGCAGCTGCGATGTCGCTGGCCGGCGCAACGGCATCGTTCGTGGCCGACACATGATAAGTCGCCTTGTCCGTGTCATAGCGTGAACGACCGAAATCGATCAGTCTCCGGAACAGCGGTTCGTCGTGCCGCGCGACGACTCGCAACGCTTCGAGGTAACTTGTACCCGCGGTCTTCACATGAAAACGACCTTTCGTCGCGCGAGCCAATGCTGGATACATCGAGACTTTGTCGGACCCCGAATGCAAGCTCAGCTTGTAGGGACCAAGCATTTCGGCGATGGCGGCGTGTTCGTTCAACGAAGCCTCCAGCGCGGCGACGTCGCCTTTGTAGTCGACTCCCTTTTCAAGTTCGCCGATGAAGCGCGGTGCCAGGCTGACCAGCTTCATCCCACGGCTAACACATTGATCGGCGATGATATAGTGTTCCGCGAGAGTTGTCGGCTGGTCGGTTTCGTCAACGCTCAGCTCGATTTCATAGTCGCGGCCGGCCGACTCCTGAACGCGCTTGATATAGTCGGCCAAAGCCATCGCGTGATTGATCGCGGCACCATATTTCACCGCGCACCGCATGCACGCCTGTTCATCGAGCGAAATGTTGGTGCCCGTCGCCAGCGAGACTGTCTTGCCAAGGTACTTGTCGAACCATTCAATCGTGTCTCGAATGCCCGCAAACTTATTCCGCAGAGTCGCTTCGTCGTAGCTGTCGGAATGCTCATCCACATGGCCGGAAGGATCAATCGTGAAGAACGTGAAGCCGGCGATGGCGGTGCGATCAACATCTTCGTTCTTCTTCAAGTGATCGGCGTCAGCACCGGTGCGCCCGGTCCAGCCAGCTCGCTTCATCCCATCGATCGCATCACGCATAACGCCTTGCGGCGAACGGCTTGTGCGAGCCATCTCGCGGATCGATTGCTGTGGAAAGATCGGCTCGATGCCGGCCCCCGACCGCTTCATGGCTTCCACATGGCCAGGGGTTGCCAGGCCAATGCGGTCGCCGAATCCGAAGCTGGGCGCGAGACCAAGCGTCACGCAAGCTGTTTTATTTGCATCACTCATGAAAACGACCTTCTGTTACTTGATGTATTTGTTGTAGGCTTCGATGGTTTGCTTGGCGGCGGCATCGGGATCTGGATAGGCGAAGGCTTCCGCCGACGCATAGCCCTCGTAGCCAATTTCCTTCAAGGCCGCCGCGATCGGGCCGTAATCCATGTGGCCGAGACCAGCCGGCCGACGATTCGAGTCGACAAAGTGAACGTGGCCGATGTAGCCTTTGCCGGCGCGAATGCCGTCGGCGATATTCGGCTCTTCGATGTTCATGTGGAACAAGTCGGCGAGCAGCTTGACGTTGGTTGTCGATAGTGATTTGAGGAATGCCACGCCATCGGCAACCGTGCAGATCAGATTCGTTTCGTAGCGGTTCAGCGGCTCGTAGATTAGCGGGACGTTATACTTGGCCGCGTACTCGCCTAGTTCTTCGAGTGCCTTGCCAAGCAGCGCGAGCGCATCGTCACGGCTCTGGCCACCGCCCCATTTACCTTGCATGGAACCGATAATCGCCGGAGCGCCGAAGGGTCCGCCCATGTCGATAATACTGCGGACAAAGTCAGCCGCCTTGGCGCGCTGTTCCGGAACGGGATCGATCAAGCTCAAGCCATGAATAACCATGCCGGCACCCGTGCCGACAGCAGCCAGCTGGAGGTTGTGCTTCGCCAGCAATCCCTTCAATTCGTCGGCATCCACGGCGGACGGTGAAGGCGCGAAGATCTCGATGGCGTCGAATCCAAGCGCTGCCGCCTTTCCAGCGGCGGCGCTCAAGTCGTCCCAGAAGACGAAAGGGCCGCCACGGGCTTGAGTCACGAGGCTGACGGTAACGGCGGATGGGATCATGGCGATCTCGGGGGAAAGTTAGGACCGATCGAGCTATGGCCGTCGTAGTGGTGGCTTCCAGCCGCCACCTATTCAGCGGCGGCGGGAAGCCACCGCCACGTCAATATCGGACACTTAATTCTCGAACGGTCCTTAGTTTCAGGTAGTTCCCCGTTTGACCGCACGCCTCCGGCTACGCGTTAAACAAGGAAGTTGTTTTCACTCGGCCTTTAATATACCGTCACATCCTTGCTTGGCACCCAGCCGTCTTGCGATTGCCCGAGTCGCAGGTGTGTCCAGCCGTTGCGTTGGTCCAACACTTGAAATTCAGTTCCTTCGCCGAGCGGTTTGGTGAACGCCGGCTGATAGCTCTCGGAATCCCCTTTACGAGCAACCACTTCATCGACGATGACGACGCCGTGCTTCAGATAACTGAATTGATACCAGTCGTAGGCAGCGGAGAGCACCGCCGCCATCGACACGCAAAGTGCAATCAAGGCAATTCGCTTCAGAAGTTTTGGCCGCCTAAACAGGCCCACGACGCTCAAACAGAAGGTGGCCAAGGCACAAGCGAGACTGGCCTGAAACTTGCCGTGATAGCTGATCCACCCGCTCCAGAAGAGAACGTATTCGATGATCGGTTTCGAGAGAACTGCGTTATCGTCACCTAACGCGTAGCGCAGGTTCGCGTCGAGATAGGGATCGCGCGGCCGGTGACGCTTCGCTTGCCGGTAGCAGGCAATCGCCCGGCCTCGCTCGCCGGCTCGCATGAACGCATTGCCTTGATTGTAGAGCACCACTCCCGACACGATGCCGGCGTCGAGGAGTTCCTGATAAGTCGCGGCCGCTTGCAGGAACTGTGGCGGATCGTGTGCCCGTTCGAAGCGGTCTTGCGCGGCTTGAAACTTGGCGTACATCGCGGGATCGACCGACGAGCCACACCCGGAGACAGCAAACAATACCGCGGCGAACAATGTCGATCGAGCGACCATCACAATAGCAGCCTTTGCCCCTTCATGGCTCGCACGAGGTCATCAAGTACGCGCGCCGCCTTGCTTGGCAAATCTTGCAGCGCGTCGCTCGTCGCGCCGTATCGCGCATCATCACAGGACTGCATAACGTCGCGCACTTGCGCAACGATCTCGTCGGTAATCCCCAGTTCACGCAGCTTGTTAACGGCATTCGTCGAAGTGAGAATTCCGTGCGGCGTGTTGGTCGCATCGGCCACCAGCCCGATCAGCGCTTCGCTAATTGCTTCGGCTCCGTTGCGTGAGTCGCCCACTTTCGCTTCGCGAATCGCCGCTTGCAACCGGTGTCTGGCAGCGGTGGCGGCACCTCGACGACGCTGAAGACTCGTGTCCGATTGAAGCCGCTGCACGCGCTGAGTCACCAACGCCACCACAAAGAACAACGCAGTCAGTCCGCCGAGGCTCAAGAACCAACGGTCCAGATGCACCGTTTCATCGCGGAGCTGGCGCAAATCAGTCACATTCGCAAAGATGCCTTCCGCACGCGATTCGATGCCCGTGGCGTCGGCACGCTTTGGTCCCGACATCGCGATCTCGCCGCTGTCCAGGCGATCCGCTTCCGTCACTGTGATCGGGATCGGATCGGTCCGTAACGTCACGAACGATTCTTTCTCGACGTCGAAATAGGAGATCGGAATCGGAGGAACTGCGGAGGTCTCGACGTTCTTTGGACGCAGGCTGTACGTGAACAACCGCGAGTCGCCGCGAGTCTCTTCCGTGGCTTCATAGACCTTGAAGTGCTGGGCGACGTCGTCGATGCTTTCCAACTTCGGGGCCAACGCGTTATCGAGCGTCCCCTCGCCTCGCAACCAGAGTGTCAGCGTCATGGGATCGCCGACCTTGGCCTCGTGCGGCGAAAGATCGGCACCGATCTCGAATCGGCCGACCGCGCCCGTATAAGAATCGGGCCGGCCGGCTGTCGGAACATCTTTCACGCGAACGGTCACGGGCTTGGCGAAGGCGTAGACCGGTTCACCTTCCAACTGGCCGCGCGTGTCAACGCGGACGCCGAAGATGCCCTTGACGGTCACCGGACCGAAGGCATACTCGCCGACCTTCTCGCCGACAAACGTCCGCGCGAACGTGTACTCCCAGTACTCCAGGCGACGGCCTCTCGCATCAGCACGCAACACACGCTTTGTATCGGGACGGAAGCCTTCGGTGCGGCCATCGAAGAAACTGTCAAAAGCACCAAAGCCACCGAAGCCGCCGCCGCCACCGAACGGTGAGCGGCTTGCTTCGCGGCCATTGATCGAGAAGCCGCCGCTCGTGCGGCTGCGCAGTGACGCCAGCCACCGCTCGCCCGGGATCTTTGCTTGGATGCCCGCCGCCATTGCGTCATCCTCGGCCCAGGGCAGTGTCAACTGCACCAGCGGGCTCTGCACGGACAACGGATCGCGATCGCTAAGCGGTTCGGGAGTTGGCTTGACCAACGCCTTCAGCGACACGTCGAACGGTTGCATCGGGTAAACCGATTCGTGGCTGGACGTCATCTCGAGGATGACGATGTCTTGATCCTTGGCCGCCACGACCGTGAGGGTCAGCGACTTCGCCGCCAACGGTTTGCCGTCGACTTCGACGATTGGTGCGGGAATTTGCAGGTCGCCCGCCTCCTTCGGCGTCAGCGCATACTCATAGATGAAGCCCCGCCTATCGATTCGCCGCCTCCCGTTAATGATCGATGAGTCGACTCGCTGCGTCCCGGTTCGCCGCACTTCAAACGCATCGAACCCTTCGAGTTTAGGTTCAACGGGCTGGTCGAACTGGCTGAGAAAGATGCGATATCGGGCGCTTTCGCCTTCGTAGATCTTATCGCGATCCAACTCGACGATCACCTCGCGGTCTTGGGCGGTCAACGAGGTGGCGGTAAGGATGTTTGCAAACAGAGCGGCAACGAACATCGCAATTTGGACTGCGGCGACTTGTCGCCGCTTTCCATTTTGTGGCGCAGCCGCTTTTCCAAGGTTGACGGTCTTCCAGAATAATAGCGGCTCCGCCGCAAATGAAAGCTGTGACAAGTCACAGCAGTCCAAATCTCGCTCGGCGTGTTCTCGCATCACCAATCCCGATCTACGCGGAAGTTTCCTTGCAGCGCGCGCAGCTGCTCCTTTTTTCGTTCGCGATGTTCGCGTTCGCGTTGTCGAGCCTTGCTTAGTATCGCTTCGGCCTGCTGCCGTGAAAGATCTTTCTGTTGCTGCTCTTGATTACTGTTCTGTTCGTCTTGTTGCTGCTGACTCTGCTTTTCCCGCTCCTGGTCGTTTTTGTCTTGCTGCTGCTGCTCTTGACGGTCGTCTTGTTGATCTTTTTGTTGGTCGTCCTTTTGGTCTTGCTGTTTCTCGTCAGGCGGAGTCTTCGGCGCAATCTCTTTCAGCATTCGCAATGCCTCCTCCTGCTTGGGACGAGCGTCTTGCCAGTTTCCATCTTGGAGGTCATTGGAAGCATCGCGGGCCAGATCGGCGATCTTCGGCGCGAGTTCGATGGCCTTCTCGTACGATTCTTTCATCGCGGCCTGCGTCTGTTGTTGCTGCTGTTGCTGCTGGTCGTCGGTGGGCGGTCCGATCTCGGGCTGCGTGATGTTGCCTTCCTGGAGTTGCGCCAAGCCTTGTTGCGCTCTCGCCGGTAGCGTCTCACTCCAGCCAGCAATATAGCGTTGGTCACGCGAGATCAATTCGCGATCGACCAACGCTTCGTCCACGGCTTCCTCGGCGAGGACAGAGACGGTTGTATCAACGAGCGATTGCTCCGTCTTCGTCGCCTTTTGCACGACTTGCTCGTAGGGTGCCACCGCACGATAAACCTCGTTCAAAGAATCAATCGCTTCCGCCTGCGCGGACATCGCCGAAGCTAACTCGCGAACGACCAGATCGTCGGCCGCGCGAAACATCGCGCTCTTCGCGTGCTGAGCCAGTTGCTTCAAGGCTTGCGCCGCCTGAGCCGTCGTGGCGTCCGCGGGTTGGTCGCCGGTCAACGCAGCCGCGAGCTTCTGTTGCAGCGGCTCGATCTCATCGGCCAGGAGACGCTGCGAGTGCTCGGTCTGTGCGATCGCTTGCCGTTGGCGCGGCGAACCGTCGATCTGGCCCAGTGCTTTCGCGGCGGCTTCGAGCATCCGCTGCTCGCCTTCGATCCATTCCAGGAACTGAAGCAGATCCATCTCTTCTCGACGCTTCTCACGGTCTCGCTGTGCCCAAACATCATCCATGTGTTTAATCCACAAACGAAGCAGTTCGAGGTTTCTTCGCGCGGACGCGTGACCGCTGTCGACGCGCAAGCAATCGCGATAGTGCATCACCGCTTGATGGAGCAGTTTCACGCCTTGTTCGCGAGTCGCGGCATCGGCCTGCTCGGGCTTGTCGCCGAACAGCTCTGTTGCCTGTTGAGCGACAAGGCAACCGAGATTGTAGTGCGAGGATGCGGCCAGTGTTGGCTCGCGGGCGATCGCTGTTTGTTGGAACAGGTCCGTTGCTTCTTCCCGCTTGCCTTGCGCGGCGAGAGCGCAGGCGCGATCGTACGTGACTCGCGGCTCGTCGGGAAGTGCTTTCTGGGCTTCCGCAAATGACTCCGCCGCCGCGTCGTAATCGCCCGCTTGATGTTGCTTCAGTCCGGTGCGGACTTGCTGTCTGGCCGAACTGGTTGCACCGCGAGCCGATTCAGCAACGAACATCGCCGCGCACAAACCGGCACCGCCCAAGAGCAAAGTGAATTGGTTTCGAGTTCGGGAGATCATGCGAGTTCTGTCATCGATTCCTGTCCCCAACGAGCTTGTCTCGTTGGGACAAAAGATTCGTGAGTTAATAGTGCAAGCCAGCCGGCCCGAGACCCCAACGGGCTTGCCCCGTTCGGTGAATGAGATTCGGAGCCGCCGCACTTTCGCTCAGCGACTCGACCTCGCTGAATCTTATTCACCCACGAGACAAGCTCGTGGGGGCCTTGGGTTTTCAATCGCATTGTACTAACTCGATAATCTTTGGTTCCAACGGGGCGAGCCCGTTGGGGACCGAGCAATTACCATTTCCACCAATAGTGCCGCTAATCCTAATACGACGAACCATTGAAACCGTTCGCGGTACCGCTTTCTCTTATCGGCGGAGATCTCGCCGCGCGTGAGCCCCGCCAAATGTTGCGAGTAGACCTGTCCCAAATCGTAGGCTCGGGTCTTGGCCGGAATATAGGCCCCCTCGGTCGTCAAGGCGATCTCTCTCAGCAAGGCCTCGTCCATTTTCGACCAGACTTCCTGTCCGTCGTGTTTCATATACGTGAGACTGCCCGTTTCGTCCCGGATCGGAATCCTCATCCCTTCTTCCGTGTCGCCCAGGCCGACACAAATCACTTTCACACCGCGCTGGGCCGCCGCCTGTGCTGCCTCGGCCGGGTACGAATCGTGATCCTCGCCGTCGGTGATTAAGACGATTACCTGATCGCGATCATGCCGCGGCTCCATCGATTCAAGTGCCTTGCGAATCGCGTCGCCGATCAGGCTGCCGCCGCGCGGAGCGCTGTCCGGATCGGTCTCGTCGAGTACCAACTGGAAGAAACCCTGATCGGTTGTCAGTGGCGACTGCACCACGGCCGCGCCCGCGAACGCGATCAAGCCGACTCGGTCTCCTTGTAAGTACTGCAAGAGATCGCGAATGTCGGATTTGGCGCGTTCGAGCCGGTTCGGCGCGACATCCTCGGCCAACATGCTGCGCGATACATCCAGCAGCACAAACATGTCGACGCCGCGAGCCTGCACATCCTCGAAGTACACACCCCAACGAGGCCGCGCGGCCGCGAACGTCAACAGCCCCAAACCGACAAGCAGCACGACGCCTTTTGTCCAAATGCGTCCCCTGGCGATCGCCGGCATCAGCCGAGGCAACATCACGTCGCCCGCGAAGCGATGCGCCGCAGTTGCTCGACGACGCTGGGCGTAGACCAGCAAACCGCCAACGACAGGCAGCAGCCAGAGCAGGAGTAGGAGTTGGGGTGATTCGAGGTACATTTGCAATTGGGTTCGACAAAGTAGCCGTCACGCTCCGTCGTGACGAGCCTTAGAGGGGAAAGTCTAATCGTTAGCGAGCGCCTCTCTGAGACTCGGCTCGGGGTTCAAGGCTCATCACGACGGAGCGTGATGGCTACTTTAAGGTAACGATCGAAAACGCGTGCAACGCAAAGTTAGTTCGGTCACGATTAACGCGAGACCCGGCAGCAACCACCATTGGAACAATTCGCGGTATTCCGTGTAGAGGCGGCCTTCGAGACGTGTCTTTTCCAGGCTGTCGATATCGTGATACACATCTTCAAGTGCGTTCGTATCCTTTGCATTGAAGTAACGGCCGTGGGTTGTCTCGGCCAGCATCTTGAGCGCCGCTTCATCAAGCTGAACGGGCTGCTGGACAAGCTGCTCGCGGCCAAACGGGTCGGGGATGCGGAACGGTGCCATGCCGGTTGTACCGACGCCAATTGAGTAGATCTTGATGCCAAAGCTCTCGGCGGCCTTGGCGGCATCCGCCGGTTCGATCACCCCCGCGGTATTCCCGCCGTCCGACAGCAGAATGATCACTTTGCTCTTCGCCTGCGAATCGCGCAATCGTTCGACGGCTAATGCCACGGCATCACCGATCGCCGTGGCACGCTCCTCGTCCAGAAGCCGGAGATTGATCACGTTGCCTTCCCGGTCATACACCGGTTGCGCGATCTCAACGGACTTGAGCACTTCCAGCAACGCACCGTGATCCAGCGTCAACGGTGCCTTGGCTTCGGCGAAACCGCCGAACGAGACGAGCCCAATCTGATCATCAGGCCGTCCCGGCAATCGTCCGTCGCCGGCGACGAAGTCATGGAAGACCGCTTTCACGGCTTCCAAACGGTCAACGCGGTTGCCTTCGAGTTGAAAGTCCAACGCCTGCATCGAGCCGGAACGATCGATGCACATGACAATCGCGACGCCTTCCGTTTGAATACGGAAGTCTTTGAGCCCGTGCTGAGGTCTCGCCACGGCAACGATCACCAGCAACATTCCGGCGAATCGCAACCACGGCAACCGCCGCTTCACACGTTGTGCAAACGTCACCGGCAACGACTCAAGCAGCCGCACACTCGAATACACAACCGCCCCGCGACGCTCGCCGCGCATCGAGATCACCGTTGCCAGCAACAGCGGCCAGCACATCAACAACCACAGCGGTTCGGCTAAACGCAGCTCGCTCATGCCACCGGCTCTCCTTCGGCGAGTCCGACGAAACGACGCGCGCGGTAATACGATTCTTGAACATCCGACGACTGCGGAAGAAAGCGGGCGAACTTGACCAGGTCGGCGGATTCGAGGAAGTCTTTCAAGCGGTCCCGTTCTTCACGGGAGAATCGTTCCCCGGCTCCAATCTCGCGGAGAAACTCTTCGGTTGTCTGTTCCGGTGCGTGGACGCCGGTCGTGCCTTCGATGTACATGCGGACGATGGCGGTCAGCCGGACGTAAAATATCTTGATGTTGTCGCGAGTCGCTTGCTCACGCCAGAGTTTCTCCAATTCTCGACTCGCCAACTCGCGCGGCGTCAGTTGTACCGCGACCGAATTGATCGTGCGGCCGATGATCAGCCAGGCCGCAGCAGCGCCGACGGACAACAGAACCACAGCCGCACCGATCGACCAGGCCACCCAGGCCCGCGACGGCGGTAAATCGACCGGCGCGGCGAAGCCTTCCAAATCGGATAGCGAGGGAGCTTCCGAAGCAACGACGGACAGGATGTTCAACGTGAGAGCTTCGGTCTCGATGGTGTGCGGCTGGCCGTCTCCGTTCGGCCGAGCGTCCTTGAAGGTGATCGTAATGGGATCGATCTGCAACGCACCGGTCGTCGTCGGTTCGAGCGTGTAGATCTGGCGAACGATTTGCCGCTGATCGCGAGTTTCCGGCAGCGGCTCGCGAAAGTCACGGATGATGAAATCTCCCATCGCGTCGCCAAACGGTGGCGATTCGACTTCCACACCTTGTTCGTGATCGATCGTCAACGTCAGCGTCGGTTCGTCGGACAGGCGGGCCGGCTCGGGAGCGACTTCGACCGTGACGATGACGGGTCCGCGCTCCAGCTTCGTTCGCGCGACGTGCGAAGTTTCGGCCGTTCTGTTGTTCACCGCCTCTTGCCTGCCGCAACCTAAGATCGCGACCAACATGAGAGCGATTAATGTAGCCATCACGCTCCGCCGTGATGAGCCTAATGCAAAGGGCGTCGAATTGATGATAAGCCATTGCGAAACACCAACGGTTAACTTGGCAGGCTCATCACGGCGGAGCGTGATGGCTACTTTGCGCCACTCTAGTCGTGTCTTTGGCATCGCTCTAGCGAAATCGCTTTTCTCTCATGCGGAAGAACTTTCGCAAACTCAGCAGGTAGTCTCCTTGTGTTCCGACCGGCAACTGATCGACGCCCATTCGTCTCAGCTGCTGAGCAAGGACCTCGCTTCGTTGATCGTTGTGCGAAGCGAACAATTCGCGAACGCGCGGGTGACGCGTGTCGACTTCGATCACCTCGCCGGTTTCAGCATCGCGGAAACTGACGAAGCCAACGTCGGGCAACGCCTGTTCGCGCTGATCCGAAACCGTGATCGCCGTCAGGTCGTGCCGGCGGTTCGACATGGCGAGCGTCTGGCGCGGCAACTCGCCGAGAAAGTCGCTGATCAGGAACACGACCGCGCGCCGCTTCTGCACCCGATTCAGAAACTCGAGCGCGGTATCGAATTTCGTTTCGCGGGAGACCGGATGCACGTCGACCAACTGGCGGATCATCCGCAAGACGTGGCCTTTGCCCTTGCGGGGCGGGATGAATTCGATGACCTCGTCACAGAACGTGATCAAGCCGACTTTGTCATTGTTCTTGAGCGCCGAGAACATCAGCATCGCCGCGATCTCGATCACCAGATCCAGCTTCGATTGGTCGGTCGAACCAAAGATGCCGGACGCCGAAATGTCAACGACGAACAGCACGGTCAACTCTCGCTCTTCGCAGTAGCGTTTGATGAAGCAGTCGCCCGTGCGGGCCGTCACGTTCCAGTCGATCGTGCGGATGTCGTCGCCCGGCTGATACAGACGGACCTCGTCAAACTCCATGCCGCGCCCGCGAAACACGCTTTTATATTGCCCCGCGAACAGATCGTTGACCGTGCGATTCGCGACGATCTGGATGTGCTGGACCTTCTTCAGGATGTCGGCAATGTTGGTGGCGGGCATGAGTTCGCGCGGAGTGAGATCAAGGAACAGGAACCGTGCTGAGAATCGTCGAGATGACTTGCTCGCTGTCGACTTGTTCGGCTTCCGCTTCGTACGTCAAGATGACCCGATGCCGCAAGACGTCGTGGGCTACGTCTTTGACGTCTTGCGGAGTCACGTAACCGCGACCGCTGAGGAACGCGTTGGCGCGGGCGGCGAGTCCCAGGAAGATCGAAGCTCGCGGCGAGCCGCCGTATTCGATCAGCGGAGCCAGGTCTTTCATGCCGAACTTGGCGGGCGAGCGAGTCGATTGCACGAGATTAATGATGTAGTCTTTTACTTGATCGTCGACGTAGATGCGGCACACGACTTCTTGCATCCGGGCGATGTCGGCCGGAGACATCACCGGTTTGATCTTGTTCGAAGTCCCGTCGAGCGCCATGTCGAGAACTTTGCGTTCCTCCGCGAGCTTGGGATAGTCGATCTTCACCTTCAGCATGAACCGGTCGACTTGCGCCTCGGGCAGCGGGTAGGTCCCTTCTTGCTCGATCGGGTTCTGCGTGGCCATCACCAGGAACAAGCCTTCGAGCGGAAAGGTTTCGTCGCCGATCGTGACTTGTTTCTCTTGCATCGCTTCGAGCAAGGCCGACTGGACTTTGGACGGAGCACGATTGATTTCGTCGGCCAAGATAAAGTTCGCAAAGATCGGCCCCTTGCGAGTCTGAAAGCCGCCAGCTCCCGGCATGTAGATCATGGTGCCGATCAAGTCGGCCGGCAGCAGGTCGGGCGTGAACTGGATGCGCTGAAAGCTCGTCGAGAGAGCGTCGGCGAGAGCTTTGATCGCAGTTGTCTTGGCGAGCCCCGGCACCCCTTCGAGCAACACATGCCCGTGCGTCAACATGCCGATTAACAGCCGCGAGAGCATTTGCTCCTGGCCGACGATGACTTTGTGCAGCTCGGCGTTGAGCCGATGCAGCAGTTCGGCCTGCTGAGCCACCTGATCCTTGATTTGCTGGACGTCAACCTGCACCATGCCACTCCGTTTTCAGGGTCGAGAATTTCCGCTTCCGTACGTGTCTGCTGATTCTTTGGGTCAACTTTTCTTCTGTCAAGGCCGAACCAACCCCGTCGAGCAGCGATCCGTCGTGGTGTAAGTTACGTGAATCGAAGGAAGTCAGGCTCGCTAGCCTCTGGAAAGGCTGACGTTTGGGACGGACGAGGCGTCCATCCTACACGATCTAACGGGAGAACAACTTGGACGAAGCTGCTTCACGCCCGCGAAACGCGCTCGTCGTCGTGATCGATCGGCTGGGTTCCGGGTTCCTCGGACCCTACGGCAACACATGGATCGAAACGCCGGCGATGAATCAGTTGGCCAGCGAGAGTGTCTTGTTCGAGAATGTGATTGCTGACTCGAACGATCTGACCTTGCTATACCGTTCCTACTGGAGCGGTGTCCATGCGATATGTCGTACGGATCGTCCAGAGGGTAGTCTGGCGAAGCTGATCGAGCGAGGTGGCTGGCACGCGACGCTGATCACCGACGACGAGTTGCTGCTGCGGCATCCGCTGGCCGAAGACTTCGGGGCGCACGTCTCGTTGGCTCAAGCGGCACCCGACCGATTGGCGGCGTCGATCGAAGAAACTCGCTTCGCGCAGCTTACGCTGGCGGCCATCGAGTGGTTGGCCGACGCGACGGAACCGGGCTTGTTGTGGCTGCATGCACGGGGCATGAACGGCCCGTGGGATGCCCCCCAGGAACTCGCTGAACAGTTTCGCGACGAAGACGATCCGGCAGCATACTCCGACATGATCCCACCTCAGCTCACACTTGGAAGTGACCACGATCCGGACGACATCCTGCGTGTGATGCACGCCTACGCGGCACAGATTTCAGTGCTTGATACCTGTGTTGGGTCGTTGCTCGATGCCATCGAACAGCATCCGCTGGCTGACGGGACATTGGTCGTCCTGACTTCGCCGCGTGGTTATCCGCTTGGCGAACATGGTCAAATCGGAGCGGGCCAGCGCGACTTGTTCGGCGAGACGCTGAATGTCCCGCTGTTGATTCGGCATCCGGATCAGCAAGCAGCGTGCATGAGGCTCGATTCGCTAGCACAACCAAGTGATCTCTACGCGACACTGGCACGCTGGTTTGGCGTGAGCGATGTGGCCCGGTCAACGACCGGACACGATCTCTTGGAGTTGTCGACGAACGAACGGGCCTGGAAACGGGAAGCTGCGTTCGCCGTCGGACGCGATGAGCGAGCCGTGAGGACGCCGGCTTGGCTGCTGCACGTTGATGGAAACGCCGCAAAGTCCCTTTATGCCAAGCCCGATGATCACTGGGAGTCGAACGAGGTGGCAGATCGTTGCGGTGAAGTGCCTGATCAACTTGCCGCATTGATCGACGAGTTTGAGGAATTGGTGAATCAGGGCGATCTAGTCCAGCTAGCACCGCTATCGCGCGAGTTGGTGGAGGGCATCGAATAAGAACGGGGTGGTTTGAATTCGCGAGACGTGTGTATACTCCCGCCCCTTCGCTTTGTAGGTAGCGGTGGCTTCCAGCCGCCGCGTCCCGCCGAGGCAAGGCGGTTTGCGGCGGCTGGAAGCCACCGCTACTGTTGTCCTGTGAGAAGTCTCGCCGAGATCGCTCAAACTAGACGTGTCATCTCGTTGGGTATGCCATGGTCGGACACGGAAGTCCGCAGAAGGCCCCAAAACCAACTGCAACAAGCTGTCGCACGGTACCGCAAGGGCTGTGGCGCTGTCTCGCGGAACTGATCGATCGGCCGCGGATCGCGCTGGCGCTGTGCGCTGTCTTTCTGCTGGGCCTTTGCCAGTCCGATACCAACGCCATCGGCGCGGAGCTTGACCTTCGTCTTCGAATCACGTGGGGCGAGGTAACACAGCGTCATTGGAACGGCCTCCTTCAATTATCTGACGGCACCTTCTCAGAGATTCGCCGGCTGGGGCTCGAAGCCAATGCCCCGACTGCCGTAACGAACCTGGGCGGCTCGCTCCGGATCTGGCAACCGTCGCCCGTTTTCTTCGATGGGATCGACGTGCGCGTCTTGGCGTCAGACACTGCGACGCTGACGATCGTGCTGCAACCGGATCGCAACACGAACGAAGAAGAGACCGTCACGCTGTCGCTTGCCGACTTTGCGGGAAACCTCAAGCATTCGACGACCAGCCGCTTGGACGATCAACAGAACCGGCTGACGGTTCGCCGCGCGCCGGGGGATCATCTGCGTGTCACGACCGATCGCGATTCGTTCGTGTTCTCGCCGGGCGAGACCTGGTCGTTCGACGTCCAGCCTTATCGGTTGACGCCGAACGCGGACTTGCGATGCACGCTTCAGTTGGTCGATACTCGTTCGCGCGATGAGCGGTGGTCAGACCACTTCGATGTCGAAACCGATGCCAGCGGCAGTCTGCCTGCGAGTCGACCGTTCAAGATTTCGCTCCCGCTTGTCGAGGGCTCCTACGAACTGGTGGCGACGCTCCGCGAGCGAAAGATCACGGCTCCTCTGTTGGTTCAATCGTTCCGCGAGCGCCGGTTTTCGCCGCCGGTCGTCTGTGAACGGAAGGTCCAGCTGGTCGTCGTCGGCACGAAGCCCGCGCCGATCGATCACGCCGCGTGGCGCGAAGTCGACGACGTTCAACCCGGCAACGACAAGTGGTGGGAACGATGGTCGTGGCTGCCTCAGATCAAACTTGCCGGCGAATCGCAAGGTCCATTGGATAACGGACTCGTTTCGTTACGCGAACATCTGGGCCAGCAGATCACGGAGCTTGCGCCGGGTGGTTGGCAAGCCGCGCCGCTGCCGATCTCCCGGATCGGGACTCCGCATCTGTTGGAGGTCGAGTATCCCAACGATACGCCGCAGACATTGGCAATCAGCGTGCTGGAAACAAACGCGGCGGGGATGGTGACGCCGTTGGGTTTGGATTCGGGAGTGGACGTCGTTCGATCACCGGCTCCCTCGACACCCGGCATCGAGAAGCATCGCTTGATCTTCTGGCCCAAGACAAAGACACCTTGGCTGTTGCTCTCGAATCGACGAGACGGCAAGCCCGCGGCGTTCGGCAAGATTCGCGTGTTGGCCGGCCCGGCACAACTGCCACCGGCCGCGATCGACCGGGCACCCATCGACGTGCGACTGCTGTCGGCTTACTACGACAAGCCGCTGTTCCCCGAAAACTTTTCCGCGCCCGAGTCGCTCGACGAATCGACACAACAAAGTCTTGGCGACTGGAACACGTTCTATACCGGCGGTGTCCGGTTGGTCGAGTATTTGAAACACGTTGGCTACAACAGCGCGATCATTTCGGTGTCCCGCGACGGCGCGACGATCTATCCATCGCGGCTGCTCGACAGCACGCCGCGGTACGATTCGGGAGCCCTCTTCGTCAGCGGGCAAGACCTGCAACAGAAGGACGTGTTGGAGATGCTGTTCCGGCTGTTCGACCGTGAGCAGCTGCAACTGATTCCTTCGTTTCATTTCGCGACACCTCTGGCCGAACTCGACAAACTGCAACAAAACCCTGGAGCGGCCGCGAACGGGATTGAGCTGCTGGGATACGATGGCCGGTCGTGGCCGGATCGCTTCGGTACGAATCGAGGCCAAGCGCCGTACTACAACCCACTCGATCCGCGCGTGCAAAAAGCGATACGTCGGGTGATCGGCGAAGTTGTCGATCGGTACGCGCATCACAGTTCGTTTGCGGGCGTGTCGCTGCAGATGGGTCCGGACACCTTCGTCCAGCTGCCGGGAACGGCCTGGGGCAACGACGACCGCACGGTCGCTCGTTTCAAAACGGAGACGAAGAGCGAAGTGCCTGGGGACGGCCCATCGCGTTACCGCGATCGGGCGAAGTTTCTCACCGGGGTGGGACGAAAGTTGTGGCTCGATTGGCGGGCCGAGAAGTTGGCGGAGTTCTATGCCGACATTCAAGGCGACGTTGCTCGAGCGCGCCCGGATTCAAAGCTCTATCTGGCGACCTCGGGGCTGCTTGCCAGTTCGCTCGTCAAAGACGAAATGCAACCGCGGTTGCCATTGCGCAGCGACATGGCCGATACGCTGTTACAGTTAGGACTCGATGCAAAGCTGCTTCAGGATAATGTTCACATCGTCCCGCTGCGGCCTCAACGTATCAAGCCGTTGACCGCGCTGGCCGATCAGGCCGTCGATCTTCAGCTGCGAGATTCCGCGGCGGTCGATTCCTTGTTTGAAGGCGGAACGTTTTCCGGATCGCTGAACTATCACGAGCCGCTGACGTTCGCCCTGCCGTCGTTTGATCGTGTCAGCCCCTTCGGCCCCGACAAGACTCGTATCTGGTTCGCGGCGCATATCCCGTCGAATGGCTTTCACGCCCGCTCGCAATTCATCCACAATCTGGCGGCGTTCGACGCGCAACTCATCGCCGAAGGCGGATGGATGCTTCCCTTGGGACAAGAAGATTCGCTGCGCAAACAGTTCGCCGCGTATCGGCAGCTACCCGCGCAACGGTTCGAGACCGTCGCGCCCCGGTCGCCGGAAGCGCAAGCTTCTTCGCTGGTGATTCGCAAGTCGACGGTCGGCGGGCGAACCTACTTCTATGTTGTCAACGATGCGCCCTGGGCGGCGACCGCGGACATTGATCTGCAACTGCCGCGAGATGGAATGATTCAGCAATTCGGGAAAGATCGACCCGATCAGCCGCGCGTTGCCAACAGCGGACAGGTATGGACATTGGAGCTGGAGCCGTATGACCTGGTCGCCGGCTACTTCACGGACACATCAACCAGCATTTCCGATTGGCGAGTCCGCTTCGACCGAGTGATTACGGCGGAACTGACGACGCTTGTCCAGGAAGTGAAGTCGCGCGTTAACGAACTTCGAACTCGAGAACCGATGCAGGTGGTAGCGAATCCCGGCTTTGAACAATCGACCCCGATGGGCGAACCGGCCGAATGGATCTTTTCACGCGGGCCGGGTGTTGCAGTAGAAGTTTCCGACGAGGAACCGCGCACGGGCAAGCGATCGTTGCACATGAAAGTGACCGATCGAGACGCGGTAGCATGGATTCGCAATCGCGAGTTTCCCGCACCCAAGACGGGGCGGTTGTCGCTGTTGGCCTGGGTCCGCACGAAGGACGAGACGAAACAGCCACAGTTGCGTTTGGCGATCGATACGGGACGCGGCTATTACAACTTTGTGGTGCTCGGCAAGGAACTCGACCGCGAGCAAATCAACGAGAAGCTGGGGCAGGTGTGGCCTGAGCCGCCGTACATGTTCCACTGCGACAACTTGCCGACCGATCTCGAGAGCGTCGCGATTGGCTTCGATCTTGTCGGGGAGGGTGAAGTGTGGATCGATGACATCGAGGTCTACGACTTGTATTTCTTCCCCACGGAAGTGAACGAGCTGCTGAAGAACGTCGCGACCGCTCATTTCCAATTGGATGAAGGGCGTGTCGCCGATTGCGAGCGGTTTCTGGACGGGTACTGGCCGCGATTCGTGATCGAACACGTTCCGCCGGCTCGGATCGCTCAACTGCCTCGGCCCAACGCGGCACGCCGCTCGGCGGAGCCGACCAGCAGCGCGCCCGCACGTCCCGCCGAAGCCGAGCCGTCTGGTTTGAAGCGATATATTCCGAAGCTGCCGTTCAAGCTGCCGTTCTCGGATTAGAACGTGCGCCAGCTCGGGATCAGGCTGGTGTTGCCAATCGGTCGTTTATCCGGGCGGCCATTCGAGTTGCCTGCCGCCAAGCAAGTGGAAGTGCAAATGATCCACGGCTTGCCCGCCGTCGGCTCCGCAATTCACCACGACTCGATAACCGTTTTCCAAGGCGAGTTGCTTCGCGAGGTCTCGGATCACCAGGTACAGGTGCCCGATCAAGGCCTGATCCTCATCGGCGATCGTGGCGACGGACACAATCTCCTTCTTAGGGATCACCAAGACATGCGTCGGGGCCTGCGGCGAGATATCGCGGAACGCGAGGCACAAGTCATCCTCGTAAATGATGTCGGCGGGGATCTCCTGGTCGATAATCCGTTTGAAAATGGTCTTCTCGTTCATTCTTTGGCCTCATCATGTTCGATACGATCAATGCAGCATACAACCCGTCTCGGCACTGTCGAGCGGTCTGAACGGAACGATCGATCGTCATGCGAATCCTAGCCCTCAACCCCTGATCGCGGTGGCAGCCACCAAGCATTTCTTGATGGGTGGATTGCGCACAGTCGACACGGCATTGATGTCTTGGTTGACCAAACATTGTCCGCATGTCAGGATATACTGCACCGCCTCATGAGTGCTTCGTTTAACGGCAAGCCGTAGGCGTCGACCCGACGCACACAACGTTCGCCTACGGCTTGCCGTTAAACGACGCATGCGTCATCAATCCTGCGGTGCGCTATAACCAACATGCCGCTCGCACGCATCCTTTTTCAAATCAGCCGGGCGATCGCCACTCTTCATTCGATTCCTAGACCGAGGAGCTTCGTATGTCGCATGTTCATCATACTCGGGTGACGATCTTGATCTTTGCCGTTATCGCGGCGGGCTGTAGCAAGGAAGACTTGACCGGCGCGTTCGACAAAGCGAAGAACGCCGTGGCGGATACCTCCCAAGCCGTTCAAGACAAGATGGAGACAACAACGGACCAGGTTCAAGAGAAATTGAATCTGGCGGGCAGCATCGAACTGACGGCGGGTGAGCCGATTAAGACCGACGCCTGCTACGTGCGTTTCATGCCTCAAGGAGCAGGGCGACCGGCTGTTCTTCAACTGCAAAGCTACCGTGACGCGGATCGTGAGTCGTTTCCGTCGGTCTTCCTGCAGGCGCAGGTCCAAGCCAATTCGCTGGCGGAACTGGTCGGCGAGCCACTCTCTGCTCGCATGTTCGTGCAACGCGAAGCCCAAGGTCCGGTTCTGTTCTCGGAAATCTCGACTCCGATCGAATTCAAGATCACGTCGATTGAGGAACAACTTGTGTCCGCGGAGTTAACCAGCGCCAAGCTGCGGGAAACGACGACCGGTGCCAAGATCCAAGTGACCGGCAAGCTGACGGCCGTATTCGAATAGTAGCTCGAGGGCCACCTTGATCGGGTGTTATCGAAACTAGACTCTGACTTGGAGAGACAATGATGACTCTTAACCGCACGCTGACGCTTCCGCTAGTTGCCCTGCTGCACATGATCTGCGCGTCGACAGCGTCCGCGAACCCGAATCATCAGGACGCGGAAGCGGCACTCGCGGCTCATGGCGGCGGAGCCGCTAAGGAATTGCATGCCAAAGCGGCATCGCTCTATGCCGCGGCAGCTCAAGAAACTCGAACCCAGTTGGAAGCGGTGGCGAACGGTCGCGGAGCACGCTTGAGCGGGAAGGCGATTGGTCAAACGCGACAAAAGCTACGGCAAATTGAACGATTGGGTCCACAGCTTGAGATCTATGGCGAACCCGCCGGAGCCGACTTTAGATGGCGGTTTCCTTATCTCGCGACACCGCAATGGTGGGATGTTGTAACGCCCTTCGCAGCGACTCCTAGCTCGCAGAATTTTGTGAACTCGATCCGACTTGCCATCCAGAAGCAAACACCAGCTCGGATGAAGACACTGGAAAGCATCCAGAAGATGGTGGCCGAGCAAAAATGGCAGGCGGCCGAAGACGAGCTATACGGTTTGTTTGATCGGTTGGAAGTAGGGATCTGTTTTCTGTCGAACCAGGAACGCCAGCAGATTTACGCGCCTTTCGGCGAAGTCCAAGCCGCCATCGACACGGCCATGCGCCGGATTCGTTCGCAAGAGGCCGCACAGTTGCTTGGCCAATCACGTGCTCAACAAACTCCCGACTTCACGAGCCACATCACGGCCATCCGCGAAGCAACCGCCTCGATCGCGACTGCCGGCCAAGCGAACTGGGACGGCGAACAAGTCGCTGGGCCGCAACTCGTGGAGAAGATCGGCGTGCGTTGGACGGAAGTGCATGTCGCGTGTCTGCGGTGCCGGGCGCTGGATTGGGCCATGCAGCCCCTGTTTCAAATGGCCGGAGACAACGCGACGAAAATCAGTCCCGATCCGACTTCCGAAATGCTACAGCGAGACTACTCCCAGTTCAGCGCGGCGGTCATCGAGTCGATCAGTTCGCTGCTCCGCGCCGACGCGGCACGCGTCGCCGGCGATGATGCGGCACAGCTCTATGTCGATTACTTGAATTCAATCGCTCCGCTGGCGCGGCAAGTTGCCGATGGAAACGCCGTGCGAGCCTGGGATGCCGCGCTGCGGCAACTGGCCGCCAAATCACCGGTCTTCAACGACGAGGTCCAGGCGTATGACGAGGCCACGCGCGAAATGCTTCGCTGGCGAGCGAGAACGGCTGCGAGCATTGCCCAAGCTCGCTCGGGCGAATTCCAAACCTTGGACAAACACCTGTACGAGGCGACGGTCAGTAAGAGCCCCTTTCTCGGACTCTTTCCCGAGCGTCCAGACGGACAATTGGCTCCGCGGCTGCTGGCAGCTGCTCCCGCCATCATGACGGTGGCGACACCGCGGCTGATGGGAAAGCGGGCAACGGCTTTCGATGTCGTCCGCGTTTCGCCCACCAGTTCATCTGCCATCGCGCGGTATCGGACACGGACTTATGCCAACGTCCCGGCAGGATTAGATCTGTCCGATCAGATCTCGGCGCTGAAATCGGAGCTGATGATCGGAGCACAGTCGCCCGCCTTGACACTCGCGACCGCGACTTCCGTCCACTCGGCCCAGCGCGGCGATTTAGCCGCCGTCGGCGGTGACATCGTCGGCCATCACCTGGAAGGACTCATCACGCGATTCGCCGCTCTGCCGACGGCGGCTTCCGTCATCGTCCCGCTCGGCATCCTCCCGGTAGAAGACATCAAGCAACCTCTTTTGCCACAAATGCTGATGAGGTTCGACTTAAAGCCCGCGTGGGTTCAACACGAGCACTTTTGCTCCGACCTGCCGGCCGTCGCTACGGACTAGGTCAGATGTAAGACTTGTACCGCGAGTGACCTCGAACAGATCGTCACGCGAGCCGAAACCCGTTCAGTTTCCCAAGCCGTCAGACGATGTTAATCCCTGACGGTTACGGAAAGTGAGTACGCCCTTGCTGTGCAGGGCGTGCCGAGTGAGTTCCACGGATCGGAACTGCGATTTCACGCACTCGATCTGGGAATTTATCGTGACGAAGAACCTGCCTCCATTCCTTCGCCTGCATGTTGCCGAAGAACTGGCCACACCGCCAACGCCATCCCTTGTTAGCGATACATTCGGATCCATCGCCACGGCTTTTGAAGTTGCGACTGGCTGGTCACTTGACCGAGAACCGGAATGCCTCGGCGCGAACGTGCATGACCAACTTCGACTCGCGGTCAAAGCAGCCTGCGAGGGCGAGGCGGGATCGACTGAAGCCCATTCCATCGAGCGCTGGCGCGCGGCCCAACTCGCCGACGTCATCTCGGACCTCTTCGGAAGACTCGACATGCTGCAATCGGCCGTCTGGCATCGGGAAGCCGAACTTGCGATCGGCATTCCCGTCTCGCCAAAACGAAAAGAAGAGAAACACCTCGCCGAACGTCTCGAAGTCATGTTACGAAATGGTGCCCAAGCGGTTGGCTGCTGTGCAGCGGGACTGTACATGCTGGACGACACGACCAGCGAGTTGAAGCTGCGGTCTTGCTGGGGTCTGCCGAAGGACCGCCTCCTGGAACCGGCGCGACCTTTGGCGGATGCGATTGCGGAACTCGAAGCATTGATTGGACACGCCGTCGTCTTGGAAGACGTCAGTCTCCTGCCACACTGGAAGACTCCGGAACCGTTTCCGGCGGCGCTGTGTCTGCCGGTCACCAGTCCGACGGATCCGTTGGGAACGATTTGGTTCTTTGCGGACGCCGTCCGCGACTTCAGCGATCAAGAGATTCATCTGGCCGAGATCATTGCGGGAAGTATCGCCGCGGAATTGCAACGCGAAGTTCTCCTCGGCGAGTGTCTAGCATCCAAACAAGCGGATCGGCAGATCGTCCACGCCGTGCGATGGCAACACGATCATCTGCCGACCATCAAACCGTTGTTGGAGGATTGGGAAGTGGCCGGTTGGTCGGCCCTCGACGATGACCTTGCAGGCGGCTTTTACGACTGGTTTGTTCCGCCGGACGGCTCGGTCGCCGTCGCCGTGGGAACGTGCGACGGGTTGCGAGTCGAGTCCGCCCTGAGCGCGGGTGCCTTGCAGGCGAGTGTTCGTGCTCACGCCGACTATCCGCACGACACCGCCCAGATGATCTCTCGCGCGAACGACACGATTTGGAACTCGTCCGCCGGTGGCCATGTGGCTTCACTTTTCTATTGCAAAGCGACACCCGATTCGGGAGAGATCGAATACTCGACCGCCGGCACCGTCCAAGCCGTCCTCGTTCAGGGATCAGGGATCGAACTCATTCATCCCGATTCCCTGCCGTTAGGCCTCGAACCCGATTTGCGTCCGGATGCGACGCGCCTTCAGCTGGCGGCAGGCGATCTGCTGGTGATACTGAATACCTCCTCAAAACGACCGTCACTTCAGCTTGAGCTTTCCAGACAACTTCGCGCGCACCGCACGGCGACTGTGGACGAGCAACTACAACTCGTCCGATCGCTTGATCCTCAAGTCGACCTTGCTCTTATTCTCCGGCGTTGCAATTCACCAGCAGCCGCGGGGCATTGACCGCGCAGAGTCGCCTCGTAAACTATTTTCCATAGCCAATTCGCGGGAATGGCGGAATTGGCTGCCGCGCTAGGTTGGGGCAGAGCGACGAACCTAAGCGAGAACATGTAGCTTGATAGAGTGGCGCAGTGGCTGCTGTGCAGCGGCCATGAGGCGGCGCGCCGGTAGATCGGTCTGTCGACAAGAAATCCTGATGCTTGAACGCGAAGAATACGTCGAACAAGCTTACTTCTTCCGCATGCTTGGCGAACGGCTGCCGAAGAACATGCCGCTGCAGGAGCTGTTGCGACAGACTCGCGAGGAGATTCTGGCTTCGACCAACTTGCCGTACGCGATTGATTTCCTCCGCACGGAATTGGAACATTCGGGCGTGTTCGGCACCGCGATGGCTCGGCTGCCGCATTACTTTACGCCGTTCCAGACCTATGTGATTCAGGAAGCTGAGAATGACCGAGGCCGCTTCGACATGCGGATCGCGTTGGCCATTCTGCGGTCGGAAGCCGAGTACCGTGCCGAGGGCGTCTCGCCACAAGGATCGTTCCTGTTCCACTTCGAAGTGTTGTGCCGCAACCGCTTGCGGTACGACAAGGGACTCGCCGCGATCGCGAGCGATCCACTGTACGATCAGAACTGGCGTGAGTGGATCTTGTTTGTGCGTCATCAGGTCGGCTTTATCGACTTGGCGGATCTGGTGTACATGCGGAGCGAGCATTCCGAGCAGCGACGAGCCGCACAGCGTGGGGGCCCCGTGGAGCCAGAAAAACCGGTCTTGTTCGGCGAAAAGGAAGGCAAAATTGCCTTGGCAAACCGCGGCAAGGAACCACTTTACCTGTTTGCTGCCTTGCAACGGCACCTGGGTTATCCAAAAGTGCCACGACCTAAACCTCAAGACGATTCGGTCGAGATGTTACCACTGGTCCTGCGTCGGCTGGAGCGAATCGAGGTTCGGCTGAAGATGATGGAAGAAGAACAGCGAGGCGGCCTGGACATCACCAAGTTCTACGGCGAGCACCCGAAGCTCCCTCTGCCACCAGCAGATTGACGCTGACAGCCAGCCGGGCCAATTTCCACTGCTTAGGAAAAAACTATTCAAAAATTCGATACACCGGCGTTCTCCTAAACCGGGTGGCGCGTTAAATTCTGTGGATTAGCGGATTGAGGTCGGGAAGGTCTGAGGTACTGGCTGTGGATGTTCATTTGACGTTGGATACCGATACGGTCGAGCAAGTTGCGACTTTCGAACAGCTCTGTGTGGATGTTGGCACGACCGTTCGCGAGACGCTGCATGCGATGAAAGAGAAACGGCGGGGCGCGGTTCTCGTCTGCGAGGGTGAGAAGCTGGCGGGGATCTTCACCGAGCGAGATGCCTTGAAGCTGATGGAGCCGGGGGCGAACCTCGATCAGGCCGTCGGGCAAGTCATGACGGCGAATCCCGAGACGATCGCGGACAGCGAGACGGTCGGCGACGCGATCAAGAAGATGTCGCGCGGCGGCTATCGTCGCTTGCCGATGGTCGATCCCGATGGACGTCCAAAGGGCTTCGTCACCGTGTCGAGCATCCTGCACTATCTGGTCGGGCACTTCCCGGCGGTCGTCTACAACCTTCCACCGAATCCGCACCACTCGACGCAAACGCGCGAAGGGGCATAAGTTCTGGCCCGCCTTTACTACTTCGCCATCAAGGCGAATCACACCCACCGGCAACGAGCTACCACGAACTGGATCAAGAGCTAGTTATGTCGACAACAACCGAGGGGCAGACCGCCTCTACTAAACAAACCATTGTTCTTGAAGGTGCCACCGTTCGACTCGCCGGCGACTCGGGCGACGGCATGCAATTGGCTGGCACACAGCTGACCGGAACTTCCGCACAAGTTGGCAACGACATCGCCACGTTCCCCGACTTTCCCGCCGAGATCCGTGCTCCGCGCGGAACGTTGGCCGGGGTCAGCGGTTTTCAAGTTCACTTCTCGTCGCAAGAGATCTTCACGCCGGGCGACTCGTTAAACTGTCTCATCGCGATGAATCCGGCGGCGCTGAAGACGAACCTCGCCGACCTCGATTCGGGCGGCGCGTTGATCGTCAACCAAGACGCCTTCGACAAGAAGGATCTGGAGAAAGCCGGCTACGCCACGAATCCACTCGAGGACGACAGCCTCGAAGGCTACAACCTGTTCAAAGTCCCGATGACCAAGCTCACGCGCGGCGCGGTCGAAGGATTGGGTCTGAGCGTGAAAGAAGCGGATCGCTGTCGCAACTTCTTCGCGATGGGCTTGATCTACTGGCTGTACGGTCGCGATTCGTCGCCGACGCTACGCTTCATCGAGGAGAAATTTGGTGGCAAGCCAGACGTCGCGGAAGCGAACCGCAAGGCATTGAACGCCGGTTGGAACTATGGCGAAACGACAGAAGCCTTTGTCAGCCACTACGAAGTCGCTCCGGCCAAGCTGCCGGCCGGCAAATATAAAAACATGATGGGCAACACAGCGTTGGCTTGGGGGCTGATCGCGGCGGCCAAAGTCAGCGGCAAGGATTTGTTTTACGGCACCTATCCGATCACGCCCGCCAGCGACATTCTGCACGAGCTGAGCCGGCACAAGAACTTTGGCGTTCGCACGGTCCAAGCCGAAGATGAAATCGCCGCCATGTGTACCGTCATCGGAGCCGCGTTCGCGGGATCGATGGCCGTGACAGGGTCGAGCGGACCGGGCATCGCGCTCAAGGGCGAAGCGATGGGCTTGGGAATGATCTTGGAACTTCCGATGATCATCATCAACGTCCAACGCGGCGGTCCGAGCACGGGCCTGCCGACAAAGACCGAGCAATCGGACTTGCTGCAAGTCCTCTTCGGACGCAATGGCGAGTCGCCGATTCCAATCATCGCCGCGCGTAGTCCAGGCGATTGCTTCGATGTCGCCATCGAAGCCTGGCGGATTGCGACGCGTTTCATGACGCCCGTCATCTTGCTGTCTGATGGCTACATCGCGAACGGTTCCGAACCGTGGTTGATTCCGGATGCCGATGCGATTCCGAGAATCGAAGTCAGTCACCCCGGTCCGCTGAACGACGGCGAAGCCTTCCTGCCTTACGCGCGTAACGAACGCTTGGCTCGTCCGTGGGCGATTCCCGGCACGGAAGGATTGATGCACCGCGTCGGCGGCTTGGAGAAGCAGGATAAAACGGGCAATGTCAGCTACGATCCCGAAAACCATCAGCACATGACGGACGTTCGTGCTCAAAAGGTCGCGAACATCGCCGACGATGTCCCGCTCCAAGAAGTAACCGGCCCCGCCAGCGGCGATTTGCTCGTCCTTAGTTGGGGCGGCACCTACGGCGCGAATACAACGGCGGTGAAGAAGTGCCAGAAGATGGGGCTGTCTGTCGCACACGCGCACCTCCGCTACCTGAATCCGCTGCCCAAGAATTTGGGCGAGATTCTGGATCGGTACAAGAAGGTGCTCGTCCCCGAATTGAATATGGGACAGCTCCGCATGCTGATCCGCGCCCGCTATCTGAAGGACGCGATTGGCTACAATAAAGTGCAAGGCAAACCGTTCACCGTCGCGGAACTCGTCGGTAAGATCCAAGAAACCATCGGTTGATCAAAGAGAAACAAACCTCCATGAGTACTCAGCTCCCAGTTTTGAAGGCCAAGGATTTCGAGAGCGACCAGGACGTCCGTTGGTGTCCCGGTTGTGGTGACTACTCGATCCTGGCCCAGATGAAGAAGATGCTCCCGTCGATGGGAGTGCCGCGCGAAAAGATCGTGTTCATCTCGGGAATTGGCTGTTCCAGCCGCTTTCCCTACTACATGAACACCTACGGGATTCACAGCATCCACGGCCGAGCCCCGGCGCTGGCCACCGGCTTGAAATCCGTTCGCCCCGACCTGATGGTCTGGGTCATTACCGGAGACGGCGACGGGCTGAGCATCGGTGGCAATCACTTGATGCACGTCATCCGCCGCAACCTCGACATCAATATCATTCTCTTCAACAACCGGATCTACGGTCTCACGAAGGGTCAGTATTCGCCAACTTCGCCGCTGGGCAAGGTCACCAAGAGCACGCCGATGGGTGCCATCGACAATCCGCTGCATCCGCTGTCGATCGCGATCGGTTGCGAAGCCAGTTTCGTGGCCCGCTCAATCGACACCCACATCAAGCATCTCGAAGCGACGCTGCAACGCGCCGCCGAACATCGTGGCACGTCGTTCGTCGAAGTCTATCAGAACTGCAACATCTTCAATGATGGGGCTTGGGAATACACGAAGGACAAGCAGACCAAAGCCGAAAACACGATCGAGCTGGAACATGGCAAGCCGCTGATCTTCGGCGCGAAACGGGATAAGGGCATTCGATTGAATGGCTTGGAGCCTGAAGTCGTCGAGCTGGGCAAGGGAGTTACCGAAGACGACCTCTTGTTCCACGACGAGAAGGCAGCCGAGCCGAGCTTGGCGTATTTGCTCAGCCGGATGCGTCACGAAGACGGTTTCCCCGAACCGATCGGCGTCTTCCGGGCCATCGAAACGCCTCGTTACGACGAGGAACTCAATAAGCAAGTCGCGGCGGCCAGGGCGAAACGGGGCGAAGGCGATTTGAACGCACTCTTCAATTCTGGCGAAACGTGGACGGTATCATGATTGATTGCCCATTTTGCGGTGCGGAAAACATTCCCGGCATCGACGACTGCGAAGAATGCGGCCAACCCTTGAGCCACATCAATACCGGGACTCATGCCAACAACATCGAGCGATCTTTGATCAAAGACCGCGTGGCCGCGCTGGCTCCCAAACAGCCATGCACCGTTTCGCCAGATGCGACGGTCGGACAAGTGCTTCATGAGATGGCGACCAATCGGATCGGTTGCGTGATGATCGTCGATGGCGGCAAGCCTGTTGGGATTTTCAGCGAACGCGACGCCCTGCTCAAGTTGAACACCGAAGCGGCATCCCTCAGCGATCACCCCATCTCCGAGTTCATGACGGCGAATCCCGAGACGTTGCAGGACAGCGCGAAGATCGCGTTTGCCGTTCAAAGAATGGATTTAGGAGGTTATCGCCACCTCCCGATCGTCTCCAGCGACGATCAACTGCAAGGTATAATTTCGGTGCGAGCGATCTTGAACTATCTCACCGCCCGCATGACCTCGGCGAGCTAAGCCGCGTTCTTGTTCGCTTGGCTGCCTTCTTCTTCGCGGTTAGGAAAAGTCCCGAAATAAGTTTCGGAACTGTGATAGTAGCGGAAGGGCGCAAGCCCTCCGGTTCGCGGCACCGGTCGGCTTGCGCCGTTCCGCTAATTCGGGATGTTATTTTGGGACTGATCCTTAGTGTCCCAATCGTGTGGTGCTAGTCGCGAATCTCGGACTTCCGCGAATCGCTTCGTTGGCGATGCAACCCGGACGGACGCGGTGTCGATCGGGCTGGCACGTGTCGCTCGAATCGCGATTTGACGAGGTGCGGCATCCACAGGGCTTTGCCAACCAGTTCGATCAAGACGTCCGGATCAAACGGCTTGCGGAGGTAGTACGTGCCGCCGGCGTCGTGGGTGCGGCGGATGATGTCGGGCATTTGAGCGCTGGAGACGAACAACACCGGAACGTCTTCCTGACCGTGTACTTCGCGGAGTTCTTGGACGAGATCGAGTCCGCTCTCGCCTTCCAGGTTCACATCGCAGATAATCAAATCGATCGGCAGCGTGCGGGCGGCTTTCGTCGCGGCTTCGGCATCACGGGCACAGTGGCATTCATAGCCTGCCATGTCGAGTACGGCGGCAACGCCCGTAAGAGTCAACGGATCGCCGTCGATAACGAGAATCACTGCGGGATCTTGCGGCAGGTTGTACATCGGCTTCGCCTTTCTGAAAGAAACAGTGCCCGATGCCGCTCCGTCGGCGATTCGATCTCCTCTAACCATGTTTCTTCGACATCGCGGACTCAGTCCGTCAAAAAAGATCCAGCGAAGCGCCTGATCGGAATAGCTCGCGACATGCGCAAATCGGGAATAACCGACATCCTCGCTACTGGTATTCCGCCGGTGAGTCTAGCATGGTTTTTGCGGGTGTTGACGATCAGCGTCCCGCTGGCCGCCCGTCTGACGATGCGGGAATCATCAAACGACAAACGGTACTTCGAATCAGTAATCTGTATCACTACGAGGTGCGTCATGTGGCGAATGTTTGCTGTGTTCGGAGCCCGCTTTCTCGGCGGAGCGGACCGAGTGATTCGCGGGCGGAAGGATTTAGATCTCTTGATGAAAGGGAAGAAAACGCAGGGTCCGAAATGTCCGCATTGCGGTACCGCGGTGGGGGTCGTGGACGGCATCGCGTTTTGCGGAAACTGCAAGACGAAGGTGACGTTGCCGGGTGAGTAGTTCGAGCGCTAGCCCGCATGTTTCATCAGCCGCTTGGCGCTAGCCTGCGGTTCTCGCGAAGTTCGAGAGAACCGCTGGCTATCGCCAAGCGGCTGATTTGCGTGACCTAAGCGGGCGCGGGCAAGTTGCTGTGTCCCATCAGGAACGTGTCGATCGCGCGAGCGGCTCCTCGCCCTTCGTTGATGGCCCAGACGACCAGCGATTGGCCGCGGCGGCAGTCGCCGGCGGCGAAGACCTTGTCGACGCTCGTCTTGAATTCGCCGTGCTGGGCTTTGAAGTTGCTGCGCGGGTCGTACTCCAATCCGAGCATGTCCGAGACGGTTTGCTCGGGACCGACGAAGCCCATCGATAGGAAGACCAGATCGCCCTCAAAGACCTCTTCGCTGCCGGGCACTTCCGTGAACGGAGCCTTGTCGCCCGGCTTGGCCCAGTCGATACGAACCGTCTTGATCCCGGCGACATTTCCTTCGCCGTCACCGATGAACTCTTTCGAGAGAACCGCATACGTGCGAGGATCGTTGCCGAACTTCGCTTCGGCTTCGGCGTGGGAATAGTCCACCCGGAAGATGCGCGGCCACTGCGGCCACGGATTGTTCTCCGCCCGCTCGACCGGCGGCGTGTCGAGCAGCTCGAAATTGACAACGCTCGTGCAGCGGTGACGAATCGATGTGCCAATACAGTCCGCTCCGGTATCGCCGCCGCCGATGACGATGACGCGTTTCCCTTTCGCGGAGATATACGACTTGTCGGCCAATTCCGAATCGAGCAGGCTCTTGGTGTTCCGTGTCAGAAAGTCCATCGCGAGGTGAATGCCTTTCAACTCGCGGCCCGCGATCGGCAAGTCGCGCGGCTTCGTCGCTCCGGTCGCGAGCAACACGGCGTCGTGCTCCTGCGAAAGGTCGTTGGGATCGATGTATTTGACCGGGCAGCCGCGCTCTTCCATGATCTGCGTCATGTGCCCCGCGGGAAAATCTTCCTTCTTGCCAACATGGGCGTTGGTGACAAACGTGACTCCTTCCGCGCGCAGCAGATTCAGCCGCCGTTCGACGACGCCCTTGTCGAGCTTCATATTCGGAATGCCGTACATCAGCAAGCCACCGATGCGGTCGGCCCGCTCGTAAACGGTCACCGTGTGACCGACTTTGTTCAGCTGATCCGCGGCGGCCAGACCGGCCGGGCCGGAACCGACGATCGCCACTTTCTTGCCCGTGCGAGTCTTGGGAGGCTGCGGGCGGACCCAGCCTTCGGCGAAGCCGCGATCGATGATGGCGTTCTCGATATTCTTGATCGTGACCGCCGGATCGATGATGCCCAAGACGCACGCGCCTTCACACGGAGCGGGGCATGTGCGGCCGGTGAATTCGGGAAAGTTGTTGGTCTTGTGCAGCCGTTCCAGAGCGTCGCGCCAGCGGCCGTTGTAGATCAAGTCGTTCCACTCCGGAATCAGATTATCGATCGGACAACCGCTGGCCGATTGGCAGAACGGCACGCCGCAGTCCATACAGCGGGCCCCCTGCGTGCGCAGATGTTCCTCGTCGCCTTCGGTATAGATCTCGCCGAAGTCCTTGATGCGAACCAGCGGCTCGCGATACGGCACGGCTCGGCGCGGATGTTCCTTGAAACCTGTTGGCTTTCCCATCGCTACGTTTCTTTCTCATTGCGTCTCGGACTTGTTCGTTCCTTTCGCGGAGCGAAAGGCCACGTAGGGCTCAATCGTTGGGGCCTTCCGCGCGGACGGTCGATTCCTGTTCCTCGTCGTGCGACTTGCGTTCCATCAAGACGCGTTTGTAATCCAGCGGCATGACTTTCACGAACTCTTCCAAGACGTCAGGCCATTGCTCGAGCATTTTGCCAGCGACGGTTGAGCCAGTGAACTTGTGATGATCCTCGATCATTTCCAGCAACTCGCCGATGTCGTCGTCCGACTCGACGTCTTCCAGATCGACCAGGGCCAGATTGCAATTCAACCGGAACTCGTCGCGATCGGGAGCCCACACGTAGGCCGTGCCGCCTGACATGCCCGCGGCAAAGTTACGTCCCGTCGGCCCGAGGATGATTGTGCGGCCGCCGGTCATGTATTCACAACCATGATCGCCAACACCTTCCACCACCGCCCAAGCACCGCTGTTGCGCACACAGAATCGCTCGGCAGCTCGTCCGCGGAAGAAGGCTCGGCCACCCGTGGCTCCGTATAAACAAACGTTGCCGACGAGAATATTGTCTTCCGGCACAAAGCCGCTCTCCTTGGGCGGATAGATGACCACACGGCCGCCGGACAGCCCTTTGGCAACGTAGTCGTTGGCATCGCCCTCGAGTTCCAGCGTGATCCCGCGAGCCAACCAGGCACCGAAGCTCTGTCCGGCCGAGCCGGTGAACTTGATATGAATCGTGTCGTCGCCAAGTCCATCTTCGCCCCACTTCTTCACGACGTTATGGCTCAAGAGCGTGCCGACCGTTCGATTCGTGTTAATGATCGGCAACTCGAATCGCACCTTATCACCGTTGTCGATCGCCGGAGCACACAGATCGAGCAGGTGAGTATTGTCGAGCGCGAATTCCAAGCCGTGGTCTTGCTTGATCGTACAGCGGGTTTCGACATCCTCGCGTGGCTTCTTGGCCGGCGTCAGGATCGGCGTCAAGTCGATGCCGTCCGCCTTCCAGTGATCGATCGCAGCCGCCATGTCGAGCACATCCGCTCGCCCAACCATCTCGTCCACCGTGCGGAAACCGAGCTGAGCCATCACGCGCCGCGCGTCCTCGGCCACCATGAACAAGTAATTGACAACATGTTCCGGCTTGCCCGTGAACTTCTTGCGGAGAATCGGATCTTGCGTCGCGACGCCAACCGGGCAGGTGTTCAAGTGACACTTTCGCATCATGATGCAGCCGAGCGTGATCAGCGGAGCGGTCGAGAAGCCGATTTCCTCCGCGCCGAGCAAGAGCCCGATGACGACGTCGCGCCCGGTCTTCATGCCGCCATCGGTTTGCAGCACCACGCGGCTGCGCAGATCGTTCATCACCAGCGTCTGGTGCGTTTCCGCGATCCCCAACTCCCAAGGCAGTCCCGCATGCTTGATGCTGGTCAACGGCGAAGCGCCGGTCCCGCCTGCGTCGCCCGAGATCAGAATGTGATCGGCGTGAGCCTTGGCAACGCCGGCCGCGACCGTGCCGACACCGACTTCCGAGACCAGCTTCACGCTCACGCGGGCCGACGGATTGGCGTTCTTCAAATCGTGAATCAGCTGCGCCAGATCCTCGATCGAATAGATGTCGTGATGCGGCGGCGGGCTGATTAGTCCGACGCCGGGTGTCGAGTGACGGATGCGGGCAATGTAGTCATCCACTTTGTGACCCGGCAGCTCGCCGCCTTCACCGGGCTTTGCGCCCTGCGAGATCTTGATCTGCAACTCGTCGGCGTTGGTCAAATACCAAGCGGTCACTCCAAATCTTCCTGACGCAACTTGTTTGATCGCCGACCGCTTGGAATCGCCGTTGGGAAGCGGTTTGAAGCGGTTCGAGTCCTCGCCGCCTTCGCCGGTGTTGCTCTTGCCGCCGAGCCGATTCATCGAGATCGCCAACGTCTCGTGCGCCTCGGCCGAGATCGAGCCAAAGCTCATCGCGCCGGTGCAGAACCGCTTGACGATCTCGCTGGCGGGTTCGACTTCTTCGAGCGGAACCGGGCCGCCATTGACGCCGTCCTTGAATCGGAGCAGCCCGCGGAGCGTGTACCGCTTGCGATTCTCGTCATTGATCTGTTTCGCGAACCGCCAGTAAGCGTCTTCGTCGTTGGCGCGGGCGGCGATCTGAAGATCAGCGATCACATCCGGCTCCCAGCCGTGTTTCTCGCCTTCCGCTCGCCAATGGAACTCGCCGGGGTTCGGCAGCGACGGCAGCGCGTCTTCCTGACGTTCCGGGTAACCCAAGGCGTGGCGTCGAAGAATCTCTGTCGCGAGAACTTTGAAGTTCACTCCCTGCACGCGGCTTGCCGTGTTCGTAAAACAGCGGTCGATGACCTCGTCCTTCAAGCCCACGGCTTCGAAAATCTGGGCTCCCTTGTAGGACTGCAACGTCGAGATCCCCATTTTTCCCATCACCTTCAGCACGCCTTTGGCGACGGCTTTGCGGTATGCGTTAACGACCTTTTCATCGTCGCTGAACTCGTGCGGATCAAGTCGCCCTTCGATGCGTGCCTGCCACAACGCTTCGAATGCGAGGTACGGGTTAATCGCATCGGCACCATAACCGACGAGCAAACAATGATGATGCACCTCGCGAGCTTCGCCGGTTTCCAGCACGATCCCAATCCGTGTCCGCTTCGCTTCGCGGATCAGGTGGTGATGCAGACCCGCGGAGGCCAGCAGCGTACTCAGCGGGACGCGGTCGTGGCTGATTGCACGATCGGACAGAACGACAAGACTGAAGCCGTCCTTGATCGCTTGTTCTGCCTCGGCGCAAATCCGATCGAGTGCCGCCAACATCCCGGTTTCGCCATCCGCGCGAGGGAACGTGATGTCGATCGTCTTGGATTTCCAGCCGCGATACTTCATGTGCTTGATCGCACCCAGCTCTTCGTTGGTCAGAATCGGATGCGAGATCAGCAAACGATGCGCATGATCCTTGCTGGTTTCGAGCAGATTGTGCTCGGGACCGATATAGCATTCCAGCGACATGATGATCTCTTCGCGGATCGAATCGATCGCCGGATTCGTCACCTGGGCGAACAGCTGCCTGAAGTAGTCGTACAGCATCCGCGGCTGATCGCTGAGGCAAGCCAACGCCGAGTCGTTCCCCATCGAACCGACCGGGTCACGCTTCTCGCGAATCATCGGTTGCAAGAGGAAGTGCATTGTTTCAAGCGTATAACCAAACGCCGCCATCCGGGGCAGCAGCGTCTCGGGCGTGAAGCCGTGCGGCTCTTTGTTGGGCCGCAGATCGGTCAGTTGAATCCGTTGGTCGCGCAGCCACTTGGCATACGGGCGGCGGGCCGAGAACTCGCTCTTGAGATCGTCGTCCGAGATCAGCTTCCCCTGCTCGAAATCGACGAGGAACATCTTGCCGGGTTGCAGCCGCCCTTTCTCTTTGACGTTCGCCGGCTCAATTGGCAACACGCCAACTTCGCTCGCCATGAGAACCCGGTCGTCGTGCGTAATGTAGTAACGGCTCGGCCGCAAACCGTTACGGTCCAGCACCGCACCGATGTACTTGCCGTCGGTAAAGACCACCGACGCCGGCCCGTCCCACGGCTCCATCAAGCAGGAATGGTACTCGTAAAAAGCACGCTTGTCTTCCGACATCGTATCGTGCTTCTGCCACGCTTCGGGAATCATCATCATGACCGCTTCTTGCAGCGTGCGGCCTGACATCAATAGGAATTCGAGCGCGTTGTCGAATCCGCCCGAGTCGGAACAATCCGGTTCCATCACGGGGAAACACTTCTCGAGATCGTCGCCGAACAACTGGCTCTTCATCACGCCTTCGCGAGCACGCATCCAGTTCATGTTGCCGCGCAGCGTGTTGATCTCGCCGTTGTGCGACATGAAGCGGAGCGGTTGCGCCCGGTCCCAACTCGGGAACGTATTGGTCGAGAACCGCGAGTGAACCATGGCCAGATGGGTGGTGTAGCCGGTATCTCGCAAGTCCGGGAAATACGCCATCAATTGCAGCGTCCGCAACATCCCTTTGTAGATGATCACTTTGGTCGAGAGGCTGCAAACATAGAAGATCTTGCGCTGCGTGAGTGACTTATCCTCGCGCAAGATGCGCGTCGCCCGCTTGCGGATCAAATACAGCTGCCGCTCGAACGCATCACCTTCCAGAGCGTCCGTCGCGGCGATGATTAGCTGCTCCATGTGTGGTTCCGACTGCCGAGCCGTGGGTCCAACATCCGCCGCATCGCTTTCGGTGGGAACCTTTCGCCAACCGACCAATCGCTGGCCTTGTTCGGCCACGATCTGCTCGACAACTCGTTTGCACCGCAGGCGTTCGTTCGCATCTTGCGGCAGAAAGACGATGCCGGCACCGAACTTCCCCGGCTCCGGCAGATCGGCTTTCAATTCGTCCTTGGTGACGCGGGTGAAGAACTCGTGTGGCAGTGCCGTCAGAATCCCGGCACCATCGCCGGTGTTCGACTCGCATCCGCACGCGCCGCGATGCTCCATGTTCTTGAGCACGACGTACGCATCTTGAACGATCTGATGGCTGCGCTGGCCTTTGATATGCGCGACGAAGCCCACGCCGCAACTGTCATGCTCGTTCGCCGGATCGTACAGGCCCTGCTTCTCGGGATAACCGAATTGGTTGAACGCTGTCATCTGTCTACCGTTTCTTCTTGCTGCTCGAACGATTCCGCCGCGGCAACCGCCGGGCTTGTCGTGCGTGGTGTTTCGTTTTCGAAGTCGTTGCCGAGTGCGGCGTGGTCGCTCCGTAATAGTTGTATGAATCGCTTGGCGGTTTTGCCGAGTTCCGCGCCGCGGCGGCAGATGATCCCCAACGGGCGAACCAATTTGGTATCGCCCAACGGACGCGTGACGAGCGTGCCGGCCGCGACTTCTCGCGCGACGGTCGGCTCGGGCAGTAAGCTGACGCCCGCGTTGATCTCGATCGCCCGCTTGATCGTTTCCGTATTGTCGAAGTCCATCACGTGCCGGACGCTCACGCCGTGCGACGCCAGGGCCTTGTCAACTTCCAGGCGGATACGCAGATTGTCGTCGAAGCCAATGAACGCTTCCCCGTCCAATTGCTGCAACGCGATTGCCGAGTGATCCGCCAACGGGTGCTCGGGCGCACAGACAAACACCATCGGCTCGTCGCGCCACGGGATGGCTCGCACCGTCCGCGAGTCGCGCGGATAGCTGACCAGCCCTAAATCAACGCCATCGTTGCGGACCAGCTCATAGACCCGGTCGGGATGCTGGTACTGAAGCCGGACGTTGGCCTTCGGATGCTGCCGCATGAAGTCCTGAACGAAGCGACTCATGTGGCTCAGCCCGACCGAGTAGATCGACGCCACGCTGACTCGCCCCGCAACCTCCTCGTGCAACGTCTTGACTTCTTCCTCCAGCGCGTTGAACTTTTGGACCAGCCGGCGGCAACCGTCGTAATAAACTTGACCTTCCGGAGTTAGCACGAACGGGCGTTTCGAGCGGTCGATCAGCTTGACCCCTAAGTCCTCTTCCAAATGAAGCACCATCTGGCTGGCACCGGACTGCGATATACCATTCTCGTCGGCCGCGCGCGAAAACGAGCGCCGCCCCACAACATCGCAGAAAATCTTCAGGGACTTGAGATGCATACGTCAATATCTAGATAAGCAATGTAAATAGAGCGCCGCATCAGAATTAGCAGCGAACATACCAAAGTATTCACTGCAGCGTAGGGCGTCAACTGGCAAGCGGGCATGAGGCGACGTCTCTAACGCTACCAGGCTGTCCAGCCGCCATCGATCACCAGATTCTGCCCGGTCATATAGCTGCTGGCGTCGCTCGCCAGAAAAACGACCGCTCCCTTCAACTCATGCGGCAACCCCATTCGCGCCATTGGGCATTTCGGCGTCAGTCGATCGACGAGGCCATCGGGTACCTTGTCCGGATTCGGAAAGGCTCCGGGGGAAAGGCAGTTCACCCGGACTCGATCCTTCGCCCAATAGACCCCCAAATGCCGAGTCATGTGGATCACGCCCCCTTTCAACGCGTGATACGCGACGGGGCTGGCCGAGCAGACTCCGTCATACGCATCAGGATACGAGCCCACGATGCCGTACATCGATCCGATCATGACAATGGCGGCCGGGGCGTTACGTTTCACCGCGTGATCGCGAACGCGTCGCGCGAGATGGAAGTATCCCGCGGCGTTGGCCAGTTGTCCTTTAAACTGCTCGGTGGTCACGTCCGTCCAGTCATTCGGCGGACCGTGTTGGCCGTTGTTCACGAGCACGTCGACGGCTCCGGCACGCTCGAAGACCGACTGAAATCCCCAATCGATCGAGCCCTCGTCGAGCTGGTCCAACACGACGCCGAAGTGCTGCTGTCCGTGCTCTCTGGAAAGCTCTTTCGCCGCCCTATCGGCTCGCGTTTGATCACGGCTGGCACAGGCGACGGTAGCCCCGGCTTCGGCCAAAGCACTCGCCATCGCCGACCCTAGATATCCCGAGGCACCAGTAATCAAAGCAACTCGCCCAGAGAGATTGAACAGCTCGGCGACGGCGTATTTGTTTGGCATGTTGAGAGCCGCTCATAGAGACTTGTGGCAGGCAGGAAACAGACGGACGCGCTGGACCGCAGTATATGCCGGGCAGCAAGGAAAACCACCTGGTGTGCCGGCTGTGCCGCCGCCCCCGCACCGAAATCGCGTTAGAGGGGGCCTTCCCGATCCCGATCCGGCCAACCAGGACAAGCGCGAGTTCGGCTGGATGACGGTCCACTCCTACAAGGCGAACAAGCCGGTCTCGCAGCCGTTCAAAGATCTGTCGTCGCTCGACGTGGAATGAACGCCCGACGTATCCAAACGCGAAGTCTCGCTCGGCGGAAAGTGTGTCGAAACGCTGCAGGAGGCCCGCTCACAGTGTGTCAAGCAACGTAGGCCGGAACAAGTCTTCGCAGTTCCGGCATCCGCCAGCCGTCACACTGCTGCCGGAACCGCGCAAAGCCTTGTTGCGCCTACTTGAACAATCCCGGCGAATATCCCGGCGGCCAAATTGCACGCTCGCTCAGGTTCGATAGAATACGGGTCTTACTAATTCCTGCTTCAGGCCCAACCAAGGATCAGACAACCGCATGCACGCTTTCGACTATCAGGCCCCAACCACGGTGGCGGATGCCATCCAGTTGATGGCGAAACACAATGGCACCGCCCGCCCGCTGGCCGGCGGCACCGATCTGATCGATCAGATGCGAGTCGGCCGGCTCACCCCGGAGTTGCTGATCGACGTCAAGAAGCTCAAGGAGCTGAACGTCTTGTCAGCCGGCCCGGACGGCTTGCATCTCGGTGCGGCGGTCCCCTGTTATCGCATCTACGGCGACGAGACGGTGAATTCGCAATACACCGCGTTGGCCGACAGTTGCCACATCATCGGCGGCATCCAAATCCAAAGCCGCGCCAGCATGGGCGGGAACCTGTGTAACTCCGGCCCGGCAGCCGACTCGACACCCAGCATGATCGCGCTCGACGGCGTCTGTGTGATCGCGGGACCGGACGGCACTCGCGAAGTCCCGGTCGAAGCGTTCTGCACCGGCCCCGGCCAGAACGTGCTGAAGCCGGGCGAGCTGCTGGTCGAAGTGCGCTTCCCGCCCCGGCCTGCCCACAGCGGATCGCACTACCGCCGCATGATCCCGCGCAACGAAATGGACATCGCGGTCGTCGGTGTCGGCGCCAGCGTCGTGCTGGATCAAGGCGGCCAGAACTTTGTGTCGGCCAGGATCAGCTTAGGTGCCGTCGCGCCCACGCCGCTGTTCGCTCAAGCGGCCGGCGATTTGCTGGCGGGACAGTCGGTCAGCGACGCGAGTTTGGATAAAGCGGCGGCGGCGGCGCGCGAGATCGTGTCGCCCATCACCGATATGCGAGGCACTCGGGAGTATCGAATTCACGTGACGGGAGTGCTCGTCAAACGTGTGCTGCAAGCGGCCGTCGCCCGTGCCCGAGGTGAAGAGATTGACTACCGTCGAGGACACTAACGCGGCGAACCAGCCATGTGAGCCCATGCTCGCCGGCCACTCGCCCCATAAAACATAAACACATCTTGGAGTCATTCATGTCAGGTAAACGCGTTGTCACGCTAACGGTCAACGGCGATCGAGTCGAGTTCCTGTGCGAAGCTCGGCAGACGCTGCTCGAAGTCTTGCGAAACAATCTCGATCTCACCGGTACCAAGGAAGGTTGCTCGAACGGCAACTGCGGTGCTTGCACGGTGATCATGGATGGTCGGCCGGTCGTCAGTTGTTTGGTGCTGGCCGTCGAAGCCGAAGGATCTGAACTCCGCACGATCGAGGGCGTCGCCCGCGGTTCGCATCTGGACGAAGTTCAATCCGCGTTCCTTGAGGGAGCGGCGTTGCAGTGCGGCATTTGCACGCCCGGTTTCATCGTGCAAACCGAAGCGTTACTCGAGGAGAACCCTAATCCAACGGAAGACGACATTCGCTTCTATCTGGCTGGCAACTTGTGCCGTTGCACGGGCTACGACAAGATCGTCCGAGCCGTCCAAGCTGCCGCCGAAGCCAGGCAGGTCGCTGCCAACTAACTAACAAAACTTCCGAAGTCTTCTGAGACTTCGGAAGTTTGCAATCACCGTACCAGGAGTAGACAACACCATGGCGACCGCAGAGAACCCAAAATACAAAGTCATTGGCACGCGCCCAGTCCGTCACGACGGTGCCGACAAGGTGACCGGACGTGCGAAGTACGGCGCGGACATCAAATTGAGTGGCATGCTCTACGCCGCGACGCTTCGCAGCCCACACGCCCACGCCAAGATCAAGAGCATCGACACGTCGAAGGCCGAAGCCCTGCCCGGTGTCCGGGCTATCGTGACGTCAGCGGACTTGCCCGCGCAAGGCGATCGCATCGTCGAGCTGGGCGAAGGTGCCGCCAACATGCGACATCTGACTGCGAATGTCTTGGCCCGCGAGAAGGTTCTCTACAAAGGCCACGCCATCGCCGCGGTGGCTGCCGACAACATCCACATCGCCGAAGAAGCCATCAAGCTGATCGAAGTCGTCTACGAGTTGCTGCCGCCGGTCATGGACGTTCGCAAGGCGATGGCCGCCGATGCGCCGATTCTGAACGACGATATTCGCACCGCGTCAGTCGGCTCGGCCCCGGCGGCAAAGGACTCGAAACCCACCAACATCGCGAAACACTTCTTGTTTGAAAAGGGCGACATCGCGGCCGGATTCGCGAAGGCTGACGTCATCGTCGAGCGTGAGTTCGATACGGCAATGGTCCATCAAGGCTACATCGAGCCCCACAACGCAACCGCACTCTGGAACACCGACGGCAAGATCACGGTCTGGATGAGCACGCAAGGCTCGTTCAGCGCACGACAACAGACCGCGGAACTGTTGAAAGTTCCGATCTCGAGCGTCAAGGTCATCCCGACCGAGATCGGCGGCGGGTTCGGCGGCAAGATCTCCGTCTACTTTCCGCCTGTCGCGGCGTTGCTGTCGAAGAAGTCGGGACGCCCGGTCAAGTTGGTGATGTCCCGCGCGAGCGTCTTCGAAGCCACGGGCCCAACGCCCGGCTCGCACATGAAAGTCAAACTCGGTGCGACCAAGGACGGCCAGCTCGTCGCCGGCGAAGCCTGGATCGCGTTCGAAGCCGGCGCTTACACCGGCTCGCCGATCGGCCCGGCCTGCATGTGCGTCTTTGCCTGCTACGATCTGCCGAACGGCCGCGTCGAAGGTTTTGATGTGTGTGTCAACAAGCCGCGAACCAACGCGTATCGCGCGCCCGGCTCGACGCACGTTGCTTTCGCGACCGAGACGCTGGTCGACGAGATCTGCGAAAAGATCGGGATGGATGCTGCTGACTTCCGCATCAAGAATGCGGCGAAAGAAGGCGTACGTCGTGTCGATGGGCCGGTCTATGCGCGGATCGGCATGGTCGAGACGGTCGAAGCGATCAAGAACAGCGACCATTACAAGACGCCGCTCGAAGGCAAGTATCGCGGTCGCGGGATCGCTTCCGGATTCTGGTTTAACTGCGGACTCAAATCGTCCGCTTCCGCAACGGTCAATCCCGACGGAACGGTTTCGCTGCTCGAAGGCTCCACCGACATCGGCGGTTCGCGAGTGGGCATCGCGATGCAGCTGGCCGAAACACTCGGCATCACGGCGGAAGAAGTCATCCCGACGGTTGGTGACACCGACAGTGCCGGTTATTGCGATGTCACCGGCGGCAGTCGCGTGACGTTTGCCACCGGCATCGCCGCGATCGAAGCCGCGAAAGACATCCAACGTCAGCTAGTCGAACGGGCGGCGATGATCTGGGAGGTGGATGTGGCGCAAATCTCTTATCGCGACGGCGGCGTTCATGGCCCCGACGGGAAGTTCCTGTCGTTCAAAGAGATGGCCGGAAAGTTGCATGCCACCGGCGGAGCCGTCATCGGTCGCGGGACCTCCAGCGCGGCCACGCAAGGTGGCGCGTTCGGCACACATTGCGTCGACGTCGAAGTCGATCCAGAACTTGGCAAAGTCCAAATCCTGCGCTACACGGCCGCGCAAGATTGCGGAACCGCGATCCATCCGAGCTATGTGGAAGGTCAGATTCAAGGCGGAGCCGTGCAAGGGATCGGCTGGGCTTTGAACGAAGAGTACTGGTACGACGAGCGCGGCGAGATGCGCAACGCGACGTACCTCGACTATCGCATTCCCACTTGCTACGACGTGCCGATGATCGACACGATCATTGTCGAAGTCCCCGATCCGCAGCATCCGTACGGCGTCCGCGGCGTCGGCGAAGTTCCCATTTGTCCGCCACCCGCCGCCATTGCCAACGCGATTTACGCCGCCGTCGGTGTCCGCATGCACGATTTGCCCATGTCGCCGCCGCGCTTGTCGGCGGAGATATTGAAGAAAAAGTAGCCGTCACGCTCCGCCGTGACGAGCCTTTGGGAGCGAGCCCGATTTGAATTGAGAATCCTCCATTTTGTTTCACGCCTAACTTGGAAAGCTCATCACGGCGGAGCGTGATGGCTACAATTAATATGCCACGCGTCTTCATCCCACCTCCGATGCGACCATTAACGGCGGGAGAGGAAGTTGTTGAAGTCGCGGGCGCGAATATCGCTCAGGTAATCGAGAATCTTGAGCAACGGTTTCCGGGAATGAAAGAGCGACTTTGCCAAGACGACGCCCTGCGCCCCGGCTTGTCCGTGGCGGTGGGCGACTCGGTCGCGACGTTAGGCATGTTGCAGCGCACCGGTCCCGATGTGGAGATACACTTTTTGCCCGCGATCGGCGGTGGTTAGTGGCCTTTCGCTCCGCGAAAGTGCCCGTGTTCACGGAGTGAACGGCCACGTATATCACGAAATCACTAGTCCCTGAACAAGGAGAAACACAATGGCAACCGTACTCGAACCAACCTCGTTCGCCCCGCCGAAAGTCCGGCAAACCCAACTCCTGATCGGCGGCAAATGGCGAGACGCCGTGAGCGGCAAGACGTTCGCCACGGTCAATCCCGCGACCGAAGAAGTCATCGCCGAAGTCGCCGAGGGCGATGCGGCCGACATCGATCTGGCCGCCAAGGCCGCGCGAGCTGCCTTTGAATCGGGACCGTGGGCCAAGATGGATGCCCGCGATCGCGGCAAGCTGATGACCAAGCTGGCGAACTTGATCGAAGACAATTTCGACGAACTCGCCGCCCTCGAATCGCTCGACAACGGCAAACCGATTTGCGACGCGCGGGCCGCCGATCTTCCATTGACCATCGATTGCTTGCACTACTACGCCGGTTGGGCCGACAAGATTCATGGCCAAACGATTCCGATTCGCGGCGACTATTTCTGCTACACGCGACGCGAGCCGCTCGGCGTGTGCGGCCAGATCATCCCCTGGAACTTCCCGATGCTGATGGCAGCGTGGAAATGGGGACCGGCTTTGGCCGCCGGCTGCACGGTCATCATGAAGCCCGCCGAGCAGACGCCGCTGACCTGCCTGCGAATGGGCGAGCTGGCGATGGAAGCCGGCTTCCCGCCGGGCGTCATCAACGTCGTGCCCGGCTACGGCCCGACTGCCGGTGCTGCCCTGGTCAAACATCCGGGCGTCGACAAGATCGCGTTTACGGGCGAGCATCGCACGGCTCAGATCATCATGGCCGACGCCGCCCAAACATTGAAGCGGCTGACGTTCGAGCTGGGCGGCAAGAGCCCGAACATCGTCTTCGCCGACGCCGATCTCGATGCGGCGATCGCTGGCGCCGAGTTTGGTTTGTTCTTCAATCAGGGCCAGTGCTGTTGCGCGGGCAGCCGCTTGTTCGTGGAAGAATCCGTGCATGACGAGTTCGTCGACAAGATGGTCGAGCGGGCGAACACTCGCGTACTAGGCAATCCGTTCGATTCCAAAACGACGCAAGGACCGCAAGTCGATCGGGCTCAGTTCGACAAGATCTTGAGCTATATCGAAAAGGGCAAGGAGCAAGGCGCGGCGTGCGTCACGGGCGGGAATCGATACGGCGACAAGGGCTACTTTATTGAGCCGACCATTTTCACGGGCGTCACGGACGACATGGCGATCGCCACGGACGAGATCTTTGGCCCGGTGATGAACATCTTGAAGTTCAAAGATTTTAATGAGGTGGTGGAGCGTTCGAATCGCACCAACTTCGGGCTCGCCGCGGCCGTTTGGACCCGCGACGTGTCGAAGGCCCATCGCATCGCCAACTCGGTGCGGGCCGGAACCGTCTGGGTGAACTGCTACGACGTCTTCGACGCCGCCGCGCCGTTCGGAGGCTTCAAAATGAGCGGCATCGGCCGCGAACTCGGCGAAGCCGCGCTGGCCAACTATACCGAGTTGAAAACCGTCACGATGAGTCTTGCTTAGCGTACAATGCTCAGACTGGCTTCCAGGGACCATGCGTGAGGATGTGATGATGGAACCAATCACTGCGACTTATCGAAACGGCGTATTTGCTCCGGAAGGTCCAGTTGAGATTCCAGAGGGAGCGCGTGTGAATCTGGTCATCGTTCCCGAGTCGGAAGACGTCGAACATCTGAGCGACGAAGATCGAGCCTTTCTCCGAGAACTGGCGGAAAGACGAAAAAGTGTGTTTCAACGCCTGGCGGAATGAGCCGAGCGTGAAATACCCAACGTACGAGCTCCTGTTGGAATTGCACACGTATCTGATGCACGACGCGTGGCAGGAAGAGTACTATGGCCCACACCGTCCGGAGCTGTTGGAATCGGCGTTAGCTCGACCGAGGCAAGCCGCCGCGTACGCCGAAGCGGACGCGATTTCGCAAAGCGCTTACTTGTTTCACGGTTTGTTGATGAACCACGGTTTCGTGCAAGGCGACAAACGCACGGCCTACGCAACCTTGGAGTGGTTCCTGCACACGAACCACATTGCCAAGATCACCGCCTCGGATGAAGCCGTCGTCGCGTTCTGCTTGAACGCGGAGAACGAGAAATGGTCCGTGGAACAAGTTGATGCGTGGTTGCGTTCTAACGCCGCGACGGTTAACAAGTGATCTGGTGGGACGCAGCTCATTACCGCGCGGTGCAATGAGCTGCGTCCCGTTTGTCTTTACCCTTTTGTCTTTACGAAGGCCCATCGCATCGCGAACAACGTCCGAGCCGGAACCGTGTGGGTGAACTGCTACGACGTGTTCGACGCCGCCGCGCCGTTTGGCGGCTTCAAGATGAGCGGCATCGGCCGCGAACTCGGCGAAGCCGCGCTGGCCAACTATACGGAATTGAAAATCGTCACGATGAGTCTTGCCTAAGCGCGTTTAGGAAGAAATGGGGATGAGTCCAAAGGTTAGCTTATTTGGACTTATCCCCTTCTTGAACTCCCCTTCTTGGGCTTCGATGGCGTTCAATCCACCTCACGCAATTGTAAGTCGCTGCCCGAACACCTACAGTGTATCGAGTTCGGAACAAACTCTCGATTCCCAGACTGCTCTAACTAGTTTCGAATTACTTCAAGCGTTCGATCGTATACGCCGTGCCGGTCGATTTGAATCAGTGAATGGAGGCTCACTAGATGCGAGGACCAACGGATTTGCCGCAGCCCATTCCTTACCAGGGCAGTAAGCGCCTCATCGCACCTGAGATTCTCCGCCACTTTCCTGCAAAGATTAATCGGCTTGTAGAGCCGTTTGCGGGCTCCGCTGCAATTTCGATAGCTGTTTCCGCACAGCAGCGAGCGACACGCTTTTGGATGAATGATGCGCACCCTCCACTCATTGAATTGTGGCGCCGCATCATTGAATTTCCCGACGAATTGTCCGGCTCGTACGAGGCGTTGTGGCAGGCGCAACTCGGTTGCGAGCGCGAGTTCTTCAATGAAGTTCGCGCGCGATTCAACCGAACGCATGATCCCGCCGATTTTTTGTACTTACTCGCGAGATGCGTTAAAGCCGCGATCAGGTACAACTCGAGTGGTGAATTCAATAACACACCGGATAATCGACGCAAAGGTGCTCGCCCTGCTGAAATGCGGAGAAGAATCGAACACGCGTCGGAACTTCTACGTGGACGAACAGAGCTTACGTCAAGTGACTACCGAGACGTTTTGGAGAAATGTGAGCAACGCGACCTGGTCTAAATGGACCCGCCCTACCAAGGCGTCTGTGGGAATCGCGACCAGCGTTATCTTCCGACGGTTTGTCACATCGAATTCTGCAAAGTGCTGGATCGCCTCAATTCAAGAGGGATCATGTTTGCGGTCTCGTACGATGGTCGGACGGGAGACAAGGTCTTCGGTGAGCCGATGCCCGAGTCACTGGCCCTTCGCCATCTCGAAATCAAAGCCGGCCGTTCGACTCAAGCAACTCTGCTTGGACGACAAGACATCACGTACGAAGGCTTCTACCTCTCGCCTGCGCTGGCCGAACTCATTGACGCTTCCGGTGTTGGGCAACAATCGCAAATGGCGCTGTGGTAAGGAATATCAGGTGGCCAAGAAAAGCAGGGCTAAATCGAAGCAAGATCTCCCACCGGAATTCCTCAAAAAGCTTCGGTCGATTACCGCGAAACGCGCGAAGACGGTGATTGATCACATTCTCAAGCACGGCTTCATCACAACCGAAGACTTGAGCACAAAATATGGCTATGATCACGCGCCGCGTGCGGCACGCGACGTACGTGAGCAAGGAATTCCTCTCGACACTTTTAAGGTAACGGCAGCCAACGGTCGCTAAATAGCTGCGTATCGATTCGGCGATCCCTCGAAGGTAAAGGGTGGTCGTGAGGGCGGACGGACGACTTGGTCTAAGGACTTTAAGGAGTCGTTGCTCACCGCAGCTGGATCCCGATGTGCTGTTTGCAACGCCAAGTACGAGACGCGTTATCTTCAAATAGATCATCGCGTTCCCTACGAGGTGGTAGGTGATCCTTCGGGGAAGCTGTTAATCGACGACTTCATGCTTGTATGTGGTTCGTGCAATCGCGCGAAGTCGTGGTCATGTGAACACTGCGCAAACTGGCGGGACACGCACGATGCTGGGGTTTGCAGAACTTGCTACTGGGCATCACCGAATAAATATCTACATGTCGCTTTGAGACTTATTCGGAGATTGGACGTGACGTGGACGGAATCCGAAGTGTCTGATTACGACCGCTTGAGCGAGTTGGCTGGACGCGCTGAGCAGAATCTTCCCGACTTCGTGAAAGCCGCGCTTCGACGCTCGATAGATTCTGAGTGGCACCGTCCCGACAGGACGAAGGTCGGGTCAAATGGGTCAGCGGACTCGTTGATCTGTTCAAGAGTGTTCCACGAGTTCAATGACCAAACCGAGCGAGGTGACGACCGCATGAAACCGGGACAGTGGTACGCCGTCGCCTTGTTCGATGGCTCGCACAACCGTTGATGGGACGTTCGCGATCTTGCCGAGTTCGTAGCGGGTCATGCCGCGCTGCTCACGCGCCGCAAAACTCTGAGATGGGATGCCGGGCGGTGGTGTCTTTTGTTGAACGGGTTTTGGCGGGAAGTCTTGTTGCGCGCCATCGCGAATGGCTCCGGCCTGCTGGCGTTGCTCGTCGGTAAGCGAGCGGTTGACATGTTTTAATTCTTTGGCCATCGAGTCAGTCCGCAGGGTTCCGGGACTTCATATCGCAGGGGGCAGTGACTCGTCATTGTGATGTTTCAGCGCGGCCGGGTCGAGTGGAGCGGAACTGACCGGCAAGGAGAGTAATCGCAGTCGGTGTCAATTGATACCTGGTCGAGCCGACTCTATGATCGAAGGAACCGAAAGAAGGTCGAACAATGGCGATTGGAGCAGTAGATCGAATGTTATCTAACGTCCTAACCAGATCCTGCGCTCTTTACCTGATCTTATCGGCGGTAACCAGCATGGCAGCCGAGCCATGCCGGATCGAGGTCGTCGATGCGGCGTCCGGCTGGCTCGTGCCGCTGGTCGAGTTGCGAACGGTCAGTGGCCTTCGCTTCGTCTCGGACAATGTCGGCGTGATCGCTTGCGACGCGCCGGAGCTGACGGGACGCGAGACTTGGTTTCAAGTGTTAGGCCAGGGTTACGGCGTCAAGCCAGATGGTTTCGGCTATGAAGGCGTGCGGTTGACTCCAAAGCCGGGCGGCACGCTGCGCGTCGAAGTCGACCGCCGCGTCATTGCCAAACGGATCGGGCGGGTGACCGGCAGCGGACTGTATGCCGAGTCTGAAAAGCTGGGCGACAAGCCGCTTGTGCCGGAATCGGGAATCGTCGGCTGCGACAGCGTGCAGACTGCCGTACATCGCGGCAAACTGCATTGGATCTGGGGCGATTCGAATCTCGCGCACTATCCGCTCGGCATCTTTCACGCCAGCTCGGCGACTTCCGCGCCGCAGCCACTTCGATCGCTTGAACCGCCGCTGGAGCTGTCGCTCGATTACTTTCGTGATCCAGACGGCCGGCCACGCGGCGTCGCCAAACTTCCCGGACGGGGGCCGACGTGGCTGTTCGGCTTGGTGAGCCTGGATGACGCCGGCGGGACGTCGCACCTGGTGGCAACATACGCGAAAGTTGACGCTCCGCTAGCCGTCTGGCAGCGCGGACTGTGCGAATGGAACGACGCGACGGAATCGTTCGAAGTCAAACACATCCTGTGGAACAAAGAGGACGCCGCGCCGGAGCCCAAGATCCCACACGGGCACACGGCGTTTGGGACGGACGATGCCGGTCAGAAATGGGTGCTCTTCGGCAATCCGTTTCCCACGCTCAAGTTTCCGGCGACGTATGAGGCTTGGAGCGATCCCGCGACGTGGGAACCGATCGACGCGCCGGCACAGTTAGCCTCCGCCGACGGTGCCGCCGTCAAACCTCACAGCGGCAGCATCGTTTGGAACGGATATCGAAAGCGGTGGGTGACGATCTTTATGGAAGCGTTTGGCAAACCGTCCGGTTTCGGCGAGATCTGGTACGCGGAAGCCGAATCGCCTTTCGGCCCGTGGGGCACCGCCGTGAAAGTGCTCTCGCACCAGAACTATTCGTTTTACAATCCGCGCATCCATGCCGAGTTCACGACGGCCGATTCGCCGCATCTGTTCTTCGAGGGGACTTATACGACTCTGTTTGCCAGACCGTCGAAGACGAACTCGCTGTCGCCTTCCTATCCGCAAGCCACGCCCCGGTACGATTACAATCAGATTCTCTATCGGCTGGATCTTGATGACGAGGCATTGGCCGCGACACGTGAGCAAGCGAAAGTCCGCTAGTCCAACACCCTTTGCTCGCAGAGATGTGAGCGGTGCGGCGCTAGCCGCCGGTTTTTCAGGTTCAACGTCGATTCGAAGAACCGGTGGCTAGCGCCATGCCGCTCACAATAGTTCGCGAAGATGGAAGTGGAACTTGCCGAGTTTGCCGCCGTAGTTGCCGGCGGTGATGGCCACGATACCTTCACCGACCGCCGCGTAAAGGAGGGTTTTCATGCCGGTCGCGACCGCCGCTTCGTCGATGCCATCGAGTACGATTTCGTAGACGCAGTTGACGCCGTCGTGCAGCTTGGTTTCCACGCGGCCGCGCAGCGTCGGGCAATAGGCGTCGGCCGTGGAAGCGGGCAGGCCGCTGTAGCGTGAACCGACTTTACTGCCGCTTCGCGCGACGCCTCCCGGAAACGGAGCGATCACGCCCTGGCAGGGCGAAACGGCTTCGATCGCACGGCGCACAGCGGCAAGTCCCGTCGGCATGTCGATGGATTGTACGATCACGTTTCCGCCCGCCACTCCCTTCTCGATGCCAACCCGATCTTCGACCAGAAACTCGCCGTCCATTACGGGCACACGCCAGTAGCGACGCCCTTCGAGGAGCTTACTCTTTTGAAAACCGTCGCCGAAGAAGCGGATGTTCTTGCCGAGTGCAACTCGCGTTTCCGCGGCGGGAAGCCCATCGAAAACCGCGGTCGTCGGACAAGTCATGACACATTGGCCGACGCGATTGACCAGCGCCTTGCCAACCGCTTCGGGAGAGAAGCCAAAGACCAGCACGCTGGCACCGACGCGACCATCGGGCGTCGCGTCCGCGGCGAGCATCTGTTCGATGCCCGTCTCCGCGTCGCAGGCGATCACGGACGAACTGTAACCGGTCAATTCACGCAAGGCGGCGTCGAGCCAATGTTCGTCGTGGGCCGTGATGCACAGCCGGGCATAGACCATGCGGAACGCTTCCGCAAACGTGTCTTCGATGGTGGTGTCGCCGAGTTTCAACGAAAATCCTTTCGGAGTCATGAGCGATTGAGGTTGACAATTCTGTACGATGGCCTTCCAAGGCCGTCGATCGCTTCACGACGGCCTTGGAAGGCCATCGTACGGGGCTTCTGCTACGTTTCGTTGTCCGACTGCACCTCGCGAATCATCCGCAAAAAGTCGCCGCCCGTTTGAGGGCGTTGGTTGGGATTGGCCGAGAGGCACTGCATGATGGCTTGTGCGAGTGTGTGATTGAGCTGTGGAGCATATCTCAGGATGTCTTCGGGGGCGGTCGCGCTATATGCCAACGCCGACATGGCAGGTTTGTCCGAGACTGGCCAAGGCAATTCGAACGCACAGAGTTGGTACGCCGTCATCCCGAACGAGAACATATCGAGGCGCTGATCCGTCTTTCGGCGGCGACTCACTTCCGGCGCCATATAGGCTGGAGTGCCCGTTCGATTCCCCGGCTGCATAAACGGTTCGGTGGCTGGTAACGTTAACCCGAAATCAATTAACTTCAACGATGAAGCGTCTGGCGCACAAATGAAGTTTCGCGGACAGATGTCGCGGTGGATGTAACCTTCGCGGTGGACATAATCGATGGCTTCCGCCATCTCCCGGATCAACGTCAGCCGCTTGCTCTCGAGAATCGTGACTTCGTCATTAATCAACGCGTGCAGCCCCTGTCCTTCGAGAAACTCCATGACGAGAAAGCGGAGCCCGCTTTTGGTCATCCCGTAATCGAAGGTCTCGACGACGTTAGGATGCTTGAGCTTCATGGCGATCTCACCCTCGCTCGGCTTCTTCAACCCTCGGAAGCGAGCTTCGAACGCGGTGAGCTTCTCTTGATCGGCGATCTTGAGACCAACAATCTGATCGGTCGTGCGATCACGCGCCATGTAGAACTTGGACATCGTGCCGGAGACGGCTTCGCGCAACAACTCGTAACGAGCCAATACGTCGAGTGGCTCTTTACCGAGCAGTCCTTTCAACTTATCGAGGAAGCTCATCGGCCATGTGCCTGCTTGCTGGGGGCCTACTTGCCACAGTAGTCGATAGTCCGCGCGATCTCGCTTTTCAGCTTGTCGCGAGGAACGATACGATCGATGAAGCCATGTTCGAGCAAGAATTCGCTCGTTTGAAAGCCTTTCGGCAACTCGATCTTGAGCGTCGCTTTGATCGTGCGCGGTCCGGCAAAACCGACCAGCGCCCGCGGCTCGGCAAAGACGACATCACCCAGCGAAGCAAAGCTTGCCGCCACGCCCCCCATCGTCGGATTCGTGAGCACCGACATGTAGAGGCCACCGGCTTCGTTGTAGCGGGCCAAGGCGGCGGAGACTTTCGCCATTTGCATCAAGGAGAGGATGCCTTCGTGCATTCGAGCGCCGCCGCCGGAACCGCTGATGATAATCAGCGGCAGCTGTCGCTGAGTCGCTTGTTCGACCAAACGCGTCAGCCGTTCGCCAACGACGGAACCCATACTGCCCATGAAAAAGGCGGAATCAGTTACACCAAACGCAACTCGCCGAGCGCGAATCATTCCAGTGCCGGTGATCGCCGCGTCCAGCAACCCTGTGCGTTCCTGTTCGGACTTCAATTTCTCGACATAAGGACGCTTGTCGGAGAACTCCAACGGATCAGCCGGACGAAGGTTTGCATCCCACTCCTCGAACGTGCCTTCGTCCAAGACTTGGCGGATGCGTTCCTTTGCCGAAACGTAAAAGTGATGATCGCACTCGGGGCAGACGTTCAATCGCTCTTCCGCGGTCTTGCGGAATACCGTGGCCTGGCAACCGGGACACTTCAACCACAGCCCCTCGGGGACACCTCGCTTTTGTCGCTTTTGTGCTGTTTGTACGGGATCGCTCATTATTTTGTCTGCTTCGCCTGGGAAGACGTTTTTTCTGCTCGTATCTTTTTAGCGTCGCAGAAGTCCTGAGACTTCTGGAACTCCGAACTCTCACGAGTCCGGCTACCTGAATGTCTTGTGTTCGCGGAACACTACAATGCTTTGTGTTCGCGGAACACTACGGTGCCGTCGCCAACCTTCCCGGTTCAAACTGAAATGCTTCCCAACCACCGCCGCGACACTCGGCCCGCCACAGGTCGCCGAGCGCACTGTCGTTGAGCTGACTCAAGATAACACTCGTCAGCGGTTCCGGGACGATCAGGGCGACTACGCCATCCTTATGCTTTTTGATCAATTTCGCAAGCGCTGTATCGACCCGTTGCTTGGCATCGGAAAGTGGCTCACCCTCTGGCGGACAGACCGTCTCCGGATGCTCTTGCCATTGGCGATAGACTTTTGGCTGTTGTTGCTTCACTTCCTCGACGCGCTTTCCGTGCCACAAACCGTGATTCAGATTATTGAGTCCTTTGAGCGTCTTGGCTTTCATATCGCGGCTCTTGGCGAGCAACTCCGCAGTCTGCTGACAACACTGGCATGGCGACACATAGATGGCATCGATGTCTTCGCCAGCGAGTTCGTCGATCGTCTGAGCGACTTGCGCAGTCCCGTGGTCGTTGAGCGGAATGTCGAGCGTGCCTTTAATGCGACCTTGCTCATCAAAGTCGGTCACGCCAGGACGGATTAGTAAGAGTTTTAACATTGCGTTATTGCCACCTTTAATCTGGTAAGGCCAAGTCGGTTAGCTTTCGCACCGCTTCGCGATAACTTGTTTCGCGAAAGATCGCTGACCCCACGACCAGCAATTGCGCTCCGGCAGCTTGGCAGTCGTGAATCGTCTCGCTATTGATGCCACCGTCGACTTCCAAGAGTACCTCGTCTCCGACAAGCTGCTTCAAGCGTCGGAGCTTGTCTAAAGCGATGGACTGGAATCTCTGACCGCCGAATCCCGCTTGGACGCTCATCACGAGAACCAAATCACAGAGCGAAAGACTGTCTTCGATCGACTCGACGGGTGTATCCGGGTTGATGGCGAGTCCTGCGCCGCAGCCGAGTTCTCGGATTTGCGACAAAACCTCGCCCGGCGCATCGACGGCTTCGGCGTGGATGGTGATCACATCAGCGCCGGCATCGTGAAATTGCTTGATGTACTGTTGCGGCTGTTCGATCATCAAGTGGACGTCCAACGGCAAGTCGGTCAGCCGGCGGCAGGCTTCGACGATCGGCATTCCATAAGTCAAGTTGGGCACGAATCGCCCATCCATCACGTCCAGATGCAACGCTCGCACTCCGGCCTCTTCCAACTTTCTCACCTCATGTTCGAGGTTGCCGAAATCGCAGAGCAACAGCGATGGCAGGACCGCAGGTGGTGCTTGGCGTAATTCCACAAGATGCCGGCGTCGTGACATAGGGCAAGTGGTCTGAAGGTGATCGAGAAAGCTGTAGAGAGTTCTACTGCGAGCGACTCAGGTGATCATGAACACCGGAAGAGTAAGGAATTGGCTCTGGTTCTGTACTTGTCGTCTGTTTCGTTTCAGAGCTTTGCCGCGAGCGATCAAGAGAGAATAGTGAAGCGTAACAAGAGGTTCATTGTACCAACGAGCCGAATCGACGCCAACGCGAGCGACCGCCTCGCAAGACAACCTATTATGCTCTAGTCACTTACGTCGAATTCCCGGCTCTGCGGAAGCTCGTCGATACTGGCCATGCCGAACAGATCGAGAAAGCGGTCGGTCGTGTGGTACAGCGGCCTCCGCGGGTTTTCTTCGGTTCGTTCGATGCGTAGCAGTTCGCGTCGGACAAGCTGTGACAAGACGGTCCCACTGGATTGACCACGCAATTCGTTCACCGCATCGCGCGTGATTGGTTGCCGGTAGGCCACCATCGCCAGCACGTCGATCGCAGGTTGCGAGAGCTTGGCCTCGCGGACTCGGCCGTAGAACTTGTCGCGCAGGCGAGCGAATTCAGGGCGGAGCTGTAACGAGTAGCCAGAGCCAGCCGAAACAATGTGGTAGGGGCAGGCTTCGGCCTCGTAAGTCTCGTTCAACTCCTGCACCATTTCATCGATCTCGCGAGGACTCACACCTCGCATCAATCCCGCAACGACGCGTCCCGAGAGTGGTTCGTTAGTCGAGCTGCCGACGAACAGCATCGCTTCCAGGATGCCGCGAGGAGTAACTTCGACTTCGTCCGAGTCTTCGCCTTGCTCGCCTAGATCTTCCTCGTCCGGCTCGTCTTCCTCGATCTCTTCCACCTGATACGGATCGGCACCGCCATCGATCAACTGAGCGTACGCTTCGCTGAGGTCTTCGAGCGACAGACCTTGATCGTCGGGCACCTTGGAGAGTCCTTCCAAAGGGAGTTCATCGTCCGCCGATTCTTTTTCGGAATGTTCGCGATCCATTTCGGAACTATAGCGCGGTGAGCGAATGTTCGGCAATAGCAGACGAAGTCGGGAGTTCAGTTTGGTGCTGTCGATGCGGATCAAAACGGTGTCGCTTCCGTTCCGCATGGATTTCTTCCTGGGACTCCTGTCCCCCAACGAGATTGTCTCGTTGGAGGCAAAAGATTCGAGAGTTAGACGCGAACGTACACGAGGCCAAGACCCCAACGGGCTTGCCCCGTTCGGTGAATGAGATTCGATGTCCGCGTGATCCGGGTGCGACAACGGCGGGCCGCAAAAACTGATTCACCCACGAGGCAAGCTCGTGGGGGTCTTGGTAATCGCACGACATTCTACTAACCCACTAATCTTGGGTTCCAACGGGACAAGCCCGTTGGGGACCGCGGAACAGATTCAGTATTACTCAAGAGGGCCGATTTCATCACGGATGACCAAATCCCGAACACCCCACTCCCGATCCCGTCCTGGCAGTTCCCGCGGACTACCAGCGTTTGGCGTACTCAGCTTTCATGAACGCCAGACCATCGCTGGCCAATTGCTCTTCACTTTCGTACATCCGTCGCCAAATCTTCGTCGCGGCAACGAGTTCGGGGAGTGCGAGTCCGAATGCTTCGATCATCAGCCAGCCGTCGTAGCCAACTTCCTTCAGCGTATCGAAGTTTTCGGCCCAGCGAACGTTGCCCGTTCCTGGTGTACTGCGATCGTTCTCTGAAATATGAACATGGCAGCAAACATCGGCACAACTGCGGATGGCGTCCGCGATATTCTTCTCCTCGATGTTGGCATGGAAAGTGTCGTACATCATGCGGCAGTTCGGGTGATCCACTTCTTTGACGAAACGAGCCGAATCTGCGTGGGTATTTAACAAGTAAGTTTCGAAACGGTTCAAGCACTCGACGCCCAGCGTGACGCCGACGCTGCCCGCGTGTTCCGCGACTTGACGCATGCTGTCGACACCCCACTTCCATTCGTCGGCGGTCGGCCCTTGGCCCGAGAAGACTCCTAACGCCGAATGGTAGGGACCGACGAGATGTGTGGCTCCCACCGTGGCACAACAATCCAGCACCTTCTTCGTGTTGGCAACGCCCGCTGCGCGAACGGCTGCGTCCGGGCTGATTGGATTGTCTGCTTCGCCTCGCACGGTGACCGCGGTCCGCTCCAGGTCGACTTCATCCAAATGCTTGCCCCATGCCGCGTAATCGAGATCGACGTTAAACAAGGGCAACTCGACGCCGTCATAGCCCATATGCTTTAACGACGCGAGTACGGGCTTCAAATCATCGTTGAGTTCACCGGTCCAGAGCAGCAGGTTCATTCCAAACTTCATCGGTTGTCTCCTCGTAGGTCAGGGCAGCGTAGCCGTCACGCTCCGCCGTGACGAGCCATCTTGGTGAAGGCCCGCGCTACAAACACCTGTCTGTGAATATTCAAGGTTGTACGAACTGCTATCTCTCTCAGGGAAGGCTCATCACGGCGGAGCGTGATGGCTACTTTCTTCGCCGGCCAGCAGTTCCGCCGATCGTTGTCGGACCAAACGGCGTGCCTGCGGGAAGAACTCGGCGAGAGTTTCGGGTAACACTGGCAGCCGAACGCGTCGCATGACGTTGTTCAGCCGAAACAGCAGTGTGCCATCCTCGGCGTAGTCGTACAAGAACCGCTCCGCCGAAAACCTCGGGATAAAGAACGCCAGCATCCCGGTTTCCCGCGTCGCCATGCGGTTGACGGTTCGGTTGACGACGTACGGATCCAGCGAATCCATGATGGCGTAGTAGCGGTCCAACATGGCCGGATGATCTTCGATCAGCATCGCGTCCAACAGCAATTCAACAAGGATATGGCCCAAGAAGCTGGGACGGAATCCGTCATCGTCCGGCAGTCGATCGCGGATCTCCTTCGTAAAGTACAGGTTCAGCTCGGCGAAGGCGCGGGTCTGATGGAACCAATCATCGTCGTGGTGGTGCTGCATGATCCCTTTCGCGATCGACGCGACACGCGGATCTTCATCGTCCGCGTACGAAGCGGCCAACTTCGAACGTGCCCGCATGCGCCGGTTCACGACACTCAACCAATCCGGTACCGCGGTGCCCGCCACGAAGTACGGATCGTCGAGGTAGTGGCGCGCGTGAGCGAAGTAGTTCATGGAAGATCAGACCGTTTGTACGATGGCCTTCCGAGGCCGTCGAGTGCGTCACGACGGCCTCGGAAGACCATCGTACCACTATTCAACAATCATCTCGCCGTTCATAACCAACCAATGCCCAGGGAACGTACAAAGGTAGGGATACCGCCCGGGTTGCTGCGGAGCATGAAAGTAGATCGTAAACTCGTCGCGCGGCAAGACGATATCGGTATAAGCTAAAACATCCGTCGAGTCTGGGATGTATTGCCGAACGACGGCTTCCGGGTCCGAGATTAAACGATTCGCCAGGTCGCCGACGCGCTGAAGCGTGCCGGGTTTGATCAAAGCCCAGTTGTGAGGCACGACGTCCGGGTTCGAGAGCGTCAACTCGATCGGCTCGCCGGCGCGGACGCGAAATGACCGAGTCTCATACGACAGGTTGCTGCCCGTTTCGAGGGTAATCGCTCTGGCTTTCGCCAGCTTGTCTTGATGAGGGTTGGGGATGCTTCTGGTCGCCATCGCCAAATCAGCAAGGATCGGATGCATGGCAATCTGCTTGCTGGTTGGTTTGTATCCTTCAAAGCTGGTGAACGGTCGATCAAGTTTGTGAACCGTGGCGAATAGATCATGGAACTCCCCCGGACTGGTCTGGACGCGAATGTGCAATTGGTTAACCGGTTGCAGCTCTGGGATCTCCAAAAAGAGTGTCTTCGAACCGGACACGACGTGCGCCGCCGTGATTCGTAAGGCATCGTGGCCGCGCATCCCGAAGTGCTTGGTCGAAAATTCGGGCGAGCCGTAAGCGCTGCCGTAACGATAGTTCCAGCATTGCGCAAAGTGACTTGCCGATTGCGAGGCGACGTTGCCATCCAAGGGAGACGAAAACGTGATCGCGACGCCGTTCTCATGCAGTCGAATGCCAACGGGCAACTGAACGTCGGCTCCTGTGTAGCGGACGCGTTGGAATGACCCGTCATCGGGCGTGTAAGAACCCCAGCCTTGCATACCGGATACGTAAAGCTGTCCATCGGCGGGGCTGAAGCGGCCGCGATGGGCACCTGATCGAAACTCGCCCGGCAATGGCACGACAGTCCCTTGCAGCTGTCCATCGACTTCATCTCGCAGCACAAGGAAATGCGAGCCGGTACCAAACGAGAAATGCAAAAGCTGTCCCTCCAGCGGCCCCCAACGATCGCTCGTCACCGTCGTCTGGCCGCCCGACGAGTTATCAAGTCCGCGCGGAAGGTAGGCGAGCGGCAATGCAGGAACTTGCTCGTTCTTCGGTCCTGGATAGCCAAAGTAGGGCGCGGCACTCTCCACGTCGGTCAACTTCGTCGCACAGATCATCGATGCGGGAGTCCACTCTCCTTCAGAACATGGAATCGTCAACAGCCCGTCCGGCGAGACGCCCAATCCGTCGGGATTACGGAACCCAGTCGCAACGACGTCAGCTCGTTTCCCATCACGCGAGATACGCACCACGCCTTGATTGCCCGACGCCGTGTAGAAGTTGCCGGCCGCATCTCGTTCCAAACCGCAGATGAAATCGTGACCGGCCGGAGAAGTTTCAAAGGCGTTACTAAAACACTCGTAGTAGTCCGCTTCGCCGTCACCGTTCAGATCGTGCAGTCTCGTAATCTGGTCACGACCGAGCACGAAGATCCCGTCCTTGTCAACAACAACTCCCTGTGCGAAACCCAATCCCGAAGCAAAGCGCCGCCAGACGGCTTTCTTGGAGGGATACGCGAAATCGGAGACTCGCCACACGTCGCCGCGCGTCGTGCAGACGATGGCCGATCCGTCGGGCAGGAAGCCATGTCCGCCGCAAAACAGCGTTGCGTTCCACGGGTTGTCGGTCGGTAACTCGATCGTATCAACGGCGTAAGGCGAGCCGCTGCCATGATGAATCGACGTTTCAATCGTCTGCGGCCATTGTGGCGGGCCTCGGTGAAGCTCTGGCCGCAGCGGATGTTCCGCTGCTGGTGCGACGACGCGCGTGAACTTGCCTTCTTCGATCCACGGCGCGTCGAGGAATTCCTGCCCACCGATCCGATAAGCGAAAACAACTCGTTTGCCCACGCGATAGCAGCCTTGGTATTCGAACGGCTGCTGAGGCTTCGTTTGGGCGGGTGTCGGCAGCGCGGTTCCATCCATCATCGCGCCGTGCATGAAACCGTGACGCACCGACGAGAACTTGAGGAACCCGCCACTCCAGACGACGTCATAGGTCAACGTGTCCGGATTGAAGCAGGCGGATATCCCGCCAGCATCACCCAACCGAACGCAGACTCCGCGCGGGACCGTCACGCCCGCGCCGCGAAAGATGCCACTCTGGACCGAACCAAGTTTGACTTGATTCCAACGGTCGCTGGCCCAAGTCTCTTCGTTCTGGTTCCCCCAATGACCGAGTATGCCGCCGTCGAGACCTGGAAACTCCGGCAATAGCGGTGGCACGGTTGGTTGCGCGCGGAAGTAGTCCGCTTCCTTGGCATAGAAGTCGTACAACCGGTTGCGATTCACGTGCGCCTGCCAGCTCGGCCAATCGTCGGGATGAAGTGGCATGCGGTCGTAAGGGAACGTGGCGGGCCCATGCGAGTGTGCGTTGGCATGTTCCAGCAGCACGTTCATTTCGGCGGCCGGCACTCCGTTCTCGCCACCCAAATCAAGGAGGAAGCGGAACAAGTCGTTCGCTTGTTCGGTCGACATGGCCGCCAGCAAGTTGTCTGGCATCAAGGTGCCGATCGGTTGTTCAAATTCGATCGACGCGATGTCGAATGTTTCCTCCGGAGCTTGGGGGCGAGTCGGATCGCGTAACACCAACTGCTTGTCGTCACGGCGTACGATGTAACCACGATGTGAATTGCCATCGTCGGTGATCACGAGCTGCGCGGCATACTCGGGTTTGACGTGCCGTTTCGGCCAGAGCACCGACTCGACAAGTTCTTGTGCCTTGCGTGGCGGGTCGAGCTTCGTCAAATCAGGACCGACGCTCCCGCCGTACACGCCGATCTTGTGGCAGGAGAGGCACGCGGACTTGGCCGACGCGAACACGACCAGTCCCCGCTGCGAATTGCCGGTTTTTGTCGCCTGCGTAACAAACTGCTCGACGAGTTCTTGTGAATATTCAGCCGGAACGATTGTGTGCGTGCTGTCGGTGGCGGATGCTTGTCCTGTTTTGCCGGAGTCCTCTCGACGCCACAGCAGTAATGTCGTGTCGTCTTTCTCGACGCTCGCACTCGAATCGGAATCAAGCTTGCGAACGCCACGCGAAATGTGGACCCACTCCATGGTTCCCGTGCATCCGAGTCCGCCTTCCACCAATCCGCCAATTGCCAGGCCGCCGGGAACCGCGGCGCGATCCGTTCGCTTGATCGGCCGCTGGGCGACCCGCTTACGATCAACGAACAGTTCCACGCGTTCCGCCTCGTAAATCATGGCAACTGTGTGCGGCTGGCCGTCGCAGATCATGGCCTCGCTACGGACGTGATCCGGCTCGCAGCCGGGAAGATACGCGGTCAACATGCCAGACCCGTTCATCGAGAAGAGTTCCCAATGCGCGCCGGATTGCTTGGTGTCGCTGGCAACTAAGATGTTGTATCCGTCTTTGCTTGGCAGCGTGACTTGGCACTCGATCGTCAGCGGGGGTTGGCGAAACTCGCCCTTCCCCTCAATCACGATCGTCTGGAAGCGGTTCGCGTTCTTTGGGGCAGCAGAGATGGGTGACCAGGTGCGCGGCTTGGGCTTCTCGCCCGCCGGCTTTCCGCTGAGCTGCGGCACGATCCAATCCAAACCATCGAGGTTGTCGCGCAGTCGCTGCTCGACGTCGTCTTGCGTGTGTCCGATGATTCCGATCGGCCCAGCGTATCCGGAATCGCGGATCGTTTTCAACAACGCGACGTCGAACTCACCCTCGCCCAACGGAAGAATCTTCTGCCCTTTCTGCTCGCCGTCGCGGGTCATGCCGTTCAGATTCAAACAGAGCAAGTATGGCTTTATCTGTCGCAAGACATCCGCGAAATCGTCGATGTGCTCGTGAGCATGATGCAGGTTGTAGACAATGCCGACATGATTGGCATCGTGATGCTCGCGCAAGTACTCACAAACCGCGACCATGTTCTCCGGTTCGCCACTCCAACCGCCGTGATTATAGAGGCCGAGCTTGCTGCCCAGTTTCCGTGTCCGCTCGACCAACGGCAACATCTGCGTCGCGGCCTGCCGCACACGCTCTTGCTGGGTGTCAGCATTCGGCGAAGGAGCTATCTGCCAAATCTGTGGGTGCAGTCCATGTTTCTCGAACAGCTTGAACGCTTCCTCATGCACGCTCCAAAAGGCGAAGTATTCAAGCCCCTGCCGCTGATACTCGAGGATCTCTTCCTCAAACTTCGGCACATGCTCTTCGCGCCAGTCGTAGGCCACACGCCGCAGCCCAAGTTCCTTCAGCATCGCTGCCCGCTCGGCAGGCCCGCGCTTCTTGCCATCAAACGGCACGATGCACCAGGCGACCAGTTTCTCATGCGCAAAGATCGCAGGGTGATCGTCACCCTGCACCAGCGTCTCGCTGCCCGTGATGGCGACAAAGAAGAGGGCGAATCCGAGCGTAAAAGTCATACATAGAGATCGTTTCATCACGAAAGGTCCGTTCCTTATCGGGTTTGCAACTAGTGGGGTCCGTAGCCTCCCGCCCGTCGGCAAAGTGTTTGCAAGCACTCACAGCATAACACCCGACGACTTACCTTTCTCCTGGCTGTGCAAGCATTTAGTCCCCGTGGCTGAAGGTGGTGAGAGTTCACATGTTGTCGCGTTTTCCCGACTCTCACGACTTTGGCTACAGATTTATAGGCCGGATAACCGTTACAACCGGACAATCAGGGCAATCGGTCTAATTGGGGAATCTGTGATGACCGAAAAAGAAAGAACAACCGTTACATTCGTTAAATCCCGCATTCTTGCCCGCGGTGTTGTGTGTTTGTTCGACATTTGGCTTCCATTTTATACCTGATGCTAGCAGCGGGGTGCGTTTCGCCGATGCACCTTTCGCGTAGCCATGTCAGTGGCGAAGTCTTCGCACGGACGGGATACGAGCTTGGCCCATCGGTGTCAGCCTGTGATCTGGCTTTCGACGAAGGGGTTGTTTGGGAAGATGGCCTGACCGAAGAAGAAGCAGTTGTAGTTGGGCTGTGGAACAATCCGGGTTACCAAGAACTGCTCGCAGATCTCGACATCTCGCAAGCCGACATCATTCAAGCGCAGCAGCTACAGAACCCGCAATTGCTCACCATGTTGCCGATCGGTGTGAAACAGTGGGAGCTCGCGCTGTATGCCCCGATAGATATTCTGTACGTTCGACCGATTCGGATTTCGGCGGCTGAACTCGAGTCGCACCGAGTCGCTGAGCGGTTGGCACAGGACGGGTTGAACGTCGTCCGAGATATACGCGTGGCCTATATCGACTGGCAACTTGCGGCGCAGCGCTCCGAGTTGGCTGTGCAAGGAGCGGCCCTTCGCAGCGAGATTGCCCGGATTGCAAAGGCGCGTCTCGCAGCAGGCGACGTTGCGGAACTCGATGTCTCCGCGATCCGATTGGACGCGCTGGTCGGAGCGAGTGACGTCTCGCGCACAGCTCGAGACGCGGATCTGGCGCGCGAACGCTTGCGGTATTTGCTGGGGATCCAGCTCACGAACGTGCCGCTGAGCCCGGCTCCGCTGCCGGATGCACCCGCCACGAAATTCGACCTTCCATCGCTGCTGGGCGATGCCGTTTCGTCACGCCCTGATTTGCGGGCAGTCGAATTGGCGGTCAACGCAGCCGAAGCTCGCGCCGAGCTCGCGCGACGCGACATCTGGCAACTGACGGGAATCTTGCCCGACATCAACGCGCGTGGTGAGAAGGGTTTCGAGGCAGGTCCCGGGCTGCGATTCACCGTTCCGATATTCCATCAAAACCAAGGCGCGATCACGCGAGCCGAGGCGGACGCGGAGCGACTGCGACGCCAATACATCAACCGCCGCGACCTAGCCGCCTGGGAAGTCAATCAAGCGTACATTCAGCTCTTGCAAGCCCAGACCGATTTGGAGATCTGGCGCGACCAGGTCTTACCGCAAGCCGAGCAGGCTGTGACTAGTTCGCGAAAGGCACTCGAAGAGAATACGGTTTCGCTGTTGTTGGTGTTGGAGACCACTCGGCAGTTGCTGACGGCCCAACAACGCGAGCGGGAAGCCAACGCTCAGCTTCGTCGAGCGATTGCGGAACTCGAACGGAGCGTTGGACACCGTTTGCTCGACAGTGCCGAGGCCGTCCCGATGGACGCGGACATACTGCCGGTTTCAAGGGTAGACGTGGGAGAAGAGATGCCATGAATAAGCGAATCAACTTGCCAGCGGCGATTGCCATCGTTGCAACCTCGTTGCTGCTAGGATGTCACAAGACCGCGAAGCAATCGCCGCCAAAGACCGAACCGGCCCATGTCGAGCAGCACGTTGACGAGCAAGACTTGAACCGAGTCACGTTGACCGCACAAGCGGAAGCGAGGCTAGGCATTCAACTTGCCGACACGATGTTGACCGAGGTTCAGCGGCGGCGGACCGTGGGCGGAGAAGTGATGCTCCCACCCGGCCAAACAATCATGGTGTCGGCACCTGTCGCCGGGACATTGTCCAAGCCATCCGCCGGCACCGTACCCGTTCCGGGCAACCGCGTCGAAGCTGGTCAAGCGATATTCACGATCAAGCCGCTGCTCACTCCCGAACGCGACGTGTTAACGCCCTCGGAACAGATTCAAGTCGCACAAACCAAAGCGAACGTAGCCACCACGCAGATCGATGCCGAACGACAAATCGAGTCCGCCAAAATCTCGGTCGACGCAGCTCAGATCGCTTACGACCGAACCGTGGAACTCTTGAAGAACAAAGCCGGAAGTCAACGCAATGTTGATGAAGCATCAGCGATCTTGAAACTTTCACAAGAAGCGTTGACGACGGCAAAGACTCGATATACGTTCCTCTCGGGCATCAAGCTCGACGAACAAGCGGGCGAACTGGCCAGTCGCGAGATCGAGTCGCCCGTGGCGGGCGTGCTCCAAAGTCTCGGTGCCGCCGCGGGTGAGACGGTCGTCGGCGGCAAAGCACTGTTCAGCGTGATCACAACGAACCGTGTGTGGATTCGCGTTCCCGTCTACGTCGGCCAGTGGCGCGAGATTGATACGACGCGTGTGGCGACGATCGCCGAGTTCGGCCAGCCGTCGAATACGACTTCTCAGGAGGCGAGGTACGTGTCAGCGCCGCCATCGGCAAATCCAATCGCGACCACGGTTGATGTCTACTACGAACTCGACAACGAAGACGGAAAACTGTATCCGGGGCAACGGCTGGCGGTCACGGTTCCCTTGCACAGCCGAGCCAAGAGTCTGGTTGTTCCATTTAGAGCAGTGCTCTACGACATTCACGGCGGAGAGTGGGTCTACGAGCAGATAGCCGAACACGTCTATGCACGACGACGGGTCTCGGTGGAGTACGTGGATGGCGATAACGCAATTCTCGTGTCAGGCCCGGAACCCGGAAGCAAAGTCGTGACAGATGGCGCGGTGGAGCTGTTCGGCACCGAGTTTGGAGTAGGGCACTAATGCTTCGAACCATCGTCTCATCTTCGTTGCGACAACCGTTTCTCATGCTCGCGCTCGCTGCCGCGATGCTCGTGATCGGCTACCGGAACTTGCGGAACGCACCGCTCGACGTGTTTCCGGAATTCGCTCCGCCATTGGTCGAGATCCAGACCGAAGCCCCAGGCCTGTCGACCGAGGAAGTCGAAAGCCTCGTGACCGTGCCGTTGGAGAATTCTCTCAACGGAACACCCGATCTAAAAACGATCCGCTCGAAATCGGTTCTGGGTCTGTCGTCGATCGTGCTGATCTTTCAAGAAGGCACGGACGTCATGCAGGCCCGGCAATTGGTCGGCGAACGACTGGCGATCGAAGCGTCGCGTTTGCCCGTCGTCGCCATGCCGCCGGTGATCTTATCGCCCCTTTCGTCGACTAGCCGCGTCCTGAAGATCGGCATCTGGTCGGACAAGGACGAGCAAGGCCACGACGTCCTGTCGCAGATGGAGATGTCCGAGTTGGCGCGATGGACCATCCGACCTCGGCTAATGTCCATTTCGGGAGTCGCCAATGTCGCGATCTGGGGGCAACGCGATCGCCAATACCAAGTCCTCGTCGATCCAGAACGACTGCGGTCCCACAATCTGCTGCTCGCCGATGTGGAACGAGCTGCTGGCGACGCGGCTCTGGTGTCGGGGGGAGGTTTCATCGATACGCCGAATCAACGGCTGGCGGTACGTCACGTCTCGACGATCGTCACCGCCGAGGATCTGGCTCGCACGGTAGTCGCATTTCGCGACGGAGCACCGCTGCGGTTAGGCGACGTCGCCGAGATCAAAGAAGGTTTTCCACCACCGATCGGTGATGCAATCATCAACGACGTCGAGGGCTTGCTGCTGATTGTCGAAAAACAGCCAGCGGGCAACACGCTCGACGTGACACGCAACGTCGAAGCTGCCTTGGAGGACATGAAGCCAGGTCTCCGAGGAATTCAAGTCGACTCGACCATCTTCCGTCCCGCGACGTTCATCGAGATGTCGTTGGAGAATCTCGGTTGGGCAATGGCGATTGGCTGTGTGCTGGTCATTGTCATCCTGGTCGCGTTCTTATGGGATTGGCGGACGGCTTTGATCAGCACAACGGCGATCCCGCTGTCGCTCGTCGCGGCTGCGCTCGTGCTTCGCCAAGCGGGCGTCACGATCAATACGATGGTGCTTGCCGGGTTGATCATTGCGCTCGGCGAAGTCGTGGATGATGCGATTATCGACGTCGAAAACATCGTCCGTCGCTTGCGGCTCAATCGTGAAGCCGGGAATCCACGCTCTGCGTTTGCCGTCGTTCTCGACGCCTCGATCGAAGTCCGCAGCGCCGTCGTGTACGGCAGCTTCACCGTGATGCTCGTCATCATGCCGGTGTTTTTTCTGGAAGGTCTGGCGGGTTCGTTCTTTCGCCCGTTGGCGCTGGCGTATGTATTAGCCATCTTCGCGTCGCTGATCGTGGCGCTAGTGATCACCCCTGCGATGTCGCTGCTGCTGCTTCCCGGTCGATCCGATCAGCACCGCGAATCGCCGCTGATCACGCTTCTGAAGAAACCGTATCGCGGTGTCTTGCCGTCGTTGATACGGCGTCCCGCACTTTCGATCATCGCACTGCTTGGTTTGTTTGTGGGGACGATCGCAACGGTCCCGTATCTGGGCGAAGAGTTTCTGCCCAACTTCCAGGAATACGACTTCCTGATGCATTGGGTCGAGAAGCCGGGGACGTCGATCGAAGCCATGGACCGCATTACCATACGAGCGAGCAAGGAACTGCGCGCAGTTCCCGGTGTCCGCAATTTTGGCTCGCACATTGGCCGGGCCGAGGTCGCTGACGAAGTCGTCGGCCCGAACTTCACGGAATTGTGGATCAGCTTGGACCGCGACGTCGACTATCCCAGCAAGGTCGCCGAGATCCAGGAGATTGTTGATGGCTACCCCGGTCTCTATCGGGATCTGCTGACGTACTTGCGAGAGCGAGTCAAAGAAGTGCTGACTGGTGCCAGCGCGAGCATCGTTGTCCGCATCTATGGCGACGACATCGAAAAGCTTCGCCAACACGCGGGCCGAGTCCGGGATTCGATCGCCGACGTCGAGGGTGTGAGCGATCTCAAGATCGAGCAACAAGTGCTCGTTCCGCAACTCGACGTGCGATTGAAACCTGCGGCCGCCGAGCAATTCGGTCTCACGCCAGGCGATGTTCGCCGAGCCGCAACGACATTGATCAAAGGCCGAACGGTGGGCGAAGTTTATCGACGGCAAAAGGTCTATCAGGTTGCTGTTTGGGGTGTCCCCGAAGTGCGCGGCGACTTGGAAGCGATCCGTAATTGCCTGATCGAGACCCCAGCGGGCGGCCATGTGCTGTTGAGTGAAGTTGCTGACATCGCCATTGTCGCCGCGCCAAACATAATCAAGCGCGAGAGTGCTTCACGGCGCATCGACGTTACCTGCAATGTGCGAGACCGCGATCTGGGGAGCGTCGCCCGCGACATCGAAACCCAAGTGCGACAAGTCGAATTCGAACGCGGCTACCATCCTGAGTTTCTGGGCGAGTACGCCGCTCAACAGGCATCGCGCCGCCAGATGATTTTCATGGGTGTCGTCGCAATTGCGGGTATCGTCGTCCTGATCTATTCGGAGTTCCGAGCATGGCGACTCGTCTCACTGGTCATGCTCAGCTTCGCCTTTGCCATGATCGGCGGTGTGCTGGGCGTCTGGATCGGGGGCGGCAGTCTCTCGCTAGGATCGCTCGTGGGCTTCGTCACCGTCGTCGGCATCGCCGTCCGTAACGGCATCATGATGGTCAGCCACTACCGGCATCTCGAAGTCGAGGAAGGCATGGAGTTCGGAAGCCAACTCGCGATACGCGGAGCGGAAGAACGTCTCGCTCCAATTCTCATGACAGCGTTAACCGCCGCGCTGGCCCTGCTGCCGCTGGTGATTGCCGGCAACAAGCCTGGTCATGAGATCGAATATCCGATGGCGCTCGTCATCATCGGCGGCCTTGTGTCGTCGACCTTGATGAACCTGTTCTTGATGCCTTCGCTGTACTGTTTGCTCGGCCGAGTGAACCGCAGCGAAATCTTGGAGTAGGCCCTTCATGGCGATTCTGGTTCCCAGGCTCTGCCTGGGAACCCACCGCTCGTCCGGCTCCGCCGGAGATTGCGAGGCAGCGCCTCGCGGTCAGTGCGTTCCCAGGCGGAGCCTGGGAACGAGTTGCTAGTTAGCCAACATTGGTCCACTGACCGGACTTGGCACTGGCGAGCACCGCGTCGCAGATCTTTTGCGTTTCCAACGCTTCACGGAATGTCGGACTCACCGGCTTGCCGGTCGACAGACCTGCCAGGAAGTCGGCGACTTGATGCACGAAGGTGTGTTCGTAGCCGATTTGCAAACCTGGAACCCACCACTTGTTCATGTAGGGATGGTCGCCATCGGTGACGTGAATCGAGCGCCAGCCACGAAGACGGCCTTCGGGGCCATGCTCAAAATATTCGAGACGATGAAGATCGTGCAGATCCCACTTGAGGGAACCATGCTCGCCGTTGATCTCGAGCGTATAGAGTGCTTTGTGGCCACGAGCATAACGGGTCGACTCGAACAAGCCGAGCGATCCGTTGCCGAAGTGGCAGAGGAACGCACAAGCGTCGTCAATTCCTACCGGCTCAACTTTCCCCGTCAAATTGTGCATGCGCTCTTTGACGAACGTTTCTGTCATCGCTGTTACGTTGGTCACATTGCCGTTCAGCCAGATGGCTGTATCGATGCAGTGAGCCAGCAGATCGCCCGTCACTCCCGAACCTGCGGCTGCGGCATCCAAGCGCCACAAAGCGGCCCCACCCTGTGGCAAGTCTTCGGCGATGGTCCAATCCTGCAGGAAGTTGGCCCGATAATGAAAGATGCGTCCCAGCTTGCCCTCGTCGATCAGTTGCTTGGCAAGCGTCACCGCGGGAACGCGGCGATAGTTGTACCACACCGTGTTCACGACACCGGCCTTCTCGACCGCCGCACACATCTCTTCGCCCTCGGCCACATTCATGGCCAGCGGCTTCTCGCACAAGATCATCTTGCCGGCCTCGGCGCAAGCGATCGCCATCTCTTTGTGCAGATTGTTGGGAACGCAGATATCGACCGCGTCAATGTCATCTCGCGCGATCATATTCCGCCAATCGGTCTCGATCGATTCGTAGCCCCACCTACCCGCGAAGTCCTTCAGTTTTTCGGCATCTCGCGCACAGGCAGCCTTGAGAACGGGTTTGTATTCGTTATCAAAAAAGTTGCTGACGCGGTTATAGGCGTTCGAATGCGTACGGCCCATGAAGCCGTATCCGATCATGCCGATATTGAGTGGCTTTGTCATAGTGAGGCTCCGTGTTTTTCAGTAATCGGTTTCAATGGGAAACGTACGGGGAATGACCAAATCCCAATGTCCAATGACCAATGAAAGAGAATTAGTTGTCGTTGTCTTCGTCTTTTGAGTTTCGATGGATGGCTGCGAAGATGCGGTTCAATTCGTCGGCTTCCTTCCATAAAGCGCGAGCGTCGGGCTTCTTGTCCGGCACGGCCGCTGCAATCATCCGCAGCCAGTATTTAGTTTCCTTCGATTCTCGCTTGCAAATGCTAATGAAATTACGGAACTGCTTTTTTGTCCCCGCTTCATCGGCTTCCGAATAATTAGCTCCAATACTTGTGCCCGACCTAACGACTTGACGAATCAATGGGCTCGTAATGTCATTCACCGGCAGTTGCTTGAGGAAAGCAATCAACTCCTCACCAAACACAGCCGTCCGTTCAGTCAAATCAAATTTACGACCGTCTTCGTTGGTCATTGGTCATTGTGGCTTGGACATTCAAGCGCTAGCGCCACCCGTGGGCGTCGCGTACCTTGATCATCGCATCGAGAATCGTGTTCCACGTCTTCGGATCCTCCAACATCGCGTTGGGGAACATACAGCCGTCCCAGCAGATGTGTTTGATGCCGCGAGCCGGAGCGTCTTTCAGCCAGTAGCTTGCGCACTGGACGATGTCGAGCTTGCCGTTCGGATCGTCGGCGGGGCAATGCTTTCCTGTTTTGTCGTGCGCACCGGCTCCGTGAACATGGCCGTCGTTCTGAGCAATGTGGAAATCGATCGTCCATGGTCGGAGTTTGTCGACCATCTTCTCGTAGGCCGCATAGAACTCGTCGTCGGTATAGCCTTCGTGCAACAAGGCATGTTCCGGCGCGTTGTAACCCATCAGGTAAAGATACGTATGAGCCATATCGGCTTGGAAGCCAAGCGTCTCGGGCATCCCTACTTCTTCGAGCAGGTCCAGCATGTCTTTCCAACTGTGCATGCCGGCCCAGCAGATCTCGCCTTCCGCGGCCAACCGCTCGCCATGATCAGCTGCGATCTTGGCAGCTTCGCGAAACGTGTCCGCGATCCGGCTCGTATTAGACTTCGCGTCCGCCCGCCACTTCTCGACACCGAACTCGGCCGAGTCGATGCGGATGACGCCATACTTGCGAACGCCGTGCTCGTTGAAGATGCCCGCGACCCGACAAGCCATCTTCACCGCTGAGAGGAATTTCTCACGAGCCGTGTCATCGCCCATCGCGGAATCGCCAACGGTTCCAGGCCAGACTGGCGCGACGAGCGACCCAACATCAAAACCTTTGCTCGCGATCATGTCGGCGATGCCGCGAAGTTCGTCGTCGCTGGCCTGCGGATCTGTATGCGGCAAGAAGAGGAAGTAGTCAATTCCTTCAAACTTTTGACCGTTGACTTCCGCGGCGGCCGTCAGATCCAGCATGTGTTCCAAGCTGATCGGCGGCTCCTGGCCTTCGTCGGTCCCTTTGCCAACCAGACCGGGCCACATGGCGTTGTGGAGTTTGGGAGACGAATGACTTCCGCTGGTACTCATGCTTTTATTCCTTGAGGGGCTCTTTCGTTCACGGTGAGTTCAGTCGAGGACGCAGCTCTTCGATGAGTTCTCGCAGCACGGCGTTTTCCGAAAGCTGGTCGAGCTTGCCGAGATGATGATCGATATCGTTGGGAGTTACGAAAGGAAAGGCGAGGCTGTGGTCGAGCGTCTCGTATTCGCCCGCATCCGACAAGCGAAAGAAGTGCATCTTCTCGCCTTCGTGACGCCACACTTCACTAATCTTCAGCGATGCAAATCCCGGCATTCGATCCAGGCAACTATTCGTCACATCAACTTCGACCAACAAGTCAGGTGGCGGGTCGACGTCCGGGACGTAAGTCTTCTTGCCGCGGACGACAGCTTCGTTCGCAACGTAATAAGCTTCATCCGGCTGGAACCCCTTCTCGACGCTCTCACCAGTCAACGTCGTCGAGCCAACACATTGGATATCGACGTCAAAGCTCCACGCAATGGTTTCGATGATGCGTCCGATAAAACTCTTGATCCAATCGTGATCCTTGCGCGGCGACATCAGCTCAAGTTCTCCTCCGTCATACGTATGACGCAACGAGCGATCACCCAACGCATCGAGAAATCGCATGTAGTCCTGCCACGTAACGCTGTGCAACAAACTTGGCACTTCGAGTGCCCCACGGTCGTACGTGTGACGGAGATGATACTCGCCCAACGCGTCGAGAATCCCTTCGTACATCTCCCACGAAATTCCGTAGAGAACGACAAACGAATCGGTGGCCTGTTGTTTTGAGATCATCGAGCGCTGGTGTTCCTACAACTGTCCTCTGACCCAATCCTCGAACTGCAATTCTGTTTCCGTGTCGTCCATTTCGTCGCGTAATTCGATAAATCGATTCAGGTCGTCCGATGACAGAAACGAAAAGTGGCGGCTCCGCTTGATTTGACGATAGCGACCGTCCTTGGTCAGCCCCAGGAACGTAACGACATAGTTTCGACAACGCCAGACCTCCTGCACGCCTAGGAGGCGATACATCTCGATACGATGCTTCGAACTGGCCGTGACATCGACCTCGACGACCAAATCCGGCGGAGGATCGATGTCGGCGTAATACTGACTCTTGCCGCGCATCGCCGCAGCGGAATCCTTGCCGAGAAAGAAGCACTCGTCCGGCTCCAGACCGCGTTCGAAGTCTTCTCGCTTCATCGTGGTTGAACCGGCGTTTTGGCGAGGCATTCGACAGACGCGGCACAGGGCCGCCACAAGATTGCCGATCAACGTCTTTGACGACTCATGTTCGTAGGAAGGCGTCACGACTTCTAACCTCCCTTCAACAAAGGTATGCCGCAGCCGCCGCTCGCCGAGCGATTCGAGCAACGCCTCGTATTGCTCCCATGACAGACCGTTAAAGACGAACTGCTGAAGGGGCTTTAGCGAGTCGACAATCGGTGCCGCAACAATCACAATCGAGCCTATCCCTTTCGGTAATCGCCGACGCTCGGCACGCTCGCGAATGCGTCAGGCCCGAAGTAACGTAGTCCTTCGAGCGGCTCGCTGCCGGTGTTCTCGATCTCGACTCCATTGGTGGCGGCTTCGTGACTGATGAAGACTTCGTCTTCGGTCTCGGCACCAAAGCGAATCATGGCTGGCGTCTGTAACGCAAGTTTTCCCATGCGGCCTTTGCCCTGGACGGTGATCCAACCGCTGGCACCAGGATCTTTCAGGACACACTTCGCGCCTGGCTGTAGCGTGAGTCGTTTCGCGCTGAACAGCTGCGCGTCGTTGACACGACCGTACACGATCCAATCATCGCGCCAGCCGTTTCCTTCATCCGCCATGATTGGTTCGAGATAGTTGTTGTCCTTGAAGTTCGGATCAACATTCTTCTCCCAATCCAATTCGCCGACGATGAAGTCGAGATCTTGGTGCTTCTCGGCCGGCATGTCCTTCACCAACAGGGACCAGGGGACATAGCGGCCTTCGACGATGTTCTGGTACATGCCGAACACGTCGCTGCCCCACTGCGGTTCGTAGGTGCAAAGTGAACCGGGGGCGTGCAACACGCCCGGCGGGATGAGCCAACCGGTGCCGCGCTTCAAGCGGTAGGCCTTCGACAAATCGAGGATGCCGTTGTCGCCTTTGCCCCAATCTTCGAGACACTTGCGAACATCCGCCTTCGTCGTTCCTGGCTCTAGGCCCATGAACGTATAGGGAAAATTGTTGTCACAGTTGTTGTACTGCGGCGCGAAGTAATAGCTTTCCGGCTTGCCTTCCTGTCCCACCAGTTTGGCATCGGCAAAGCTTTGATGCATGTGATGCGGGATGGGACCCATGTTGTCGAAGAATTTTGAATAGATGGGCCACCGCTCGTACTGGTCCCACATCGCCTTGCCGATCATTCGAGTACCGGCTTCGGCGACGGCGTCCTGCAGTTGAAAGTGCTGATCTTCGAACAAGGCAAAGCTCTGCCCTTCATGCCAGACACGCCCTTCATTGGCCGCGTCGGTCGTGCTGGCGAACCATCGCTCGTCGATACCGCCGCGTTCCGCGCCGTATTTGTAGTAGTCCGCCGGATGCAGCTTGATCCGCTTGCCAGGATGCAGAAAGCTTCGCGGGACCCACGTTGGCGAAAGACGCAGCAAGCCGCCTCCCGCGTCGAGTGCCCGGTCGAGGATCTTGGCAACACTATCGCCCATTGCGATGTTCTCCATCATGTTCGCTTACGCTCCGAATTGACTTTTATTGGTTCAGGCCGTGAATTGGTTTGAAGAGGGTTCACTTCGGACACGGCAGGCCGTTTCCGGCGATTTAGAACCTACTTCTCTAACATTTGGGGGGGCAGTTGGCAAGGCAGCGGAGCATTCGGTAGTGGTACAGTTTGGCGACGTCGGCGATTGTTTGTAACCCGACGCGTAAGCGAGGCAAAGCGTTTCGTCCTCGCTTACGCGTCGGGTTATTAGGTGAATCGCCAAACTGTACCACTGCGGAGCGTTCGACCGAGTCAAACCCTGGAATGCTCAAGCTGCTGTTTCACCGCGAAACGCTCGCGGTCCGCGGCGTTTTTTAGCTGCGTCGAGAGTCCGCCAAATCCACACGACGAAAGCCCTTGGAGAAAATTGGCCAAGTTGGTCTAATCGGAATTCCTGCAACTCGGTGTCACGAATGCGCGAACCGTGTTGCGGTTCATGGAGTAATTAACTTTGGCAGAAGTCCCGAGCGGTCAACTCGGGCAACCAAGGAGTCTTTCGGAACAAGGAGGTAACATGGCCACCAAGGATCAACGCCGTCAGAAGAAGCTGGAACGTAAGAACGCGAAACGCAAGGAGGTACGCAAGGAGTTGGCAAGCCGAGACCAGGGCGGCTTGGCGACACAGTTCGCTCGTTACGCGAAGGCACCGATCTTGCACAGTCGCGTCGCGGCTTCGCTGTGGGACGTCGGAATCGGCTACGTCTTGCTGAGCCGCGAGTTGCACAACGGCCAAGTCGCGATTGCGAATTTCCTGGTCGACGTGTGGTGTCTGGGAGTCAAGAACATCCACGCGGACATTGTGTCGGTCGGCCAATACCGCAACAAATTCTTACCGCAGCTGAATCGCCTCGGCCCGCTGCTCGATGTCTCGCCGAGTTACGCCCGTAAACTCGTCGAAGGGGCTGTCGAGTATGCCCGAGATCTTGAGCTTCCACCGCACCGGGAGTACCGTATCGCCCGCGAATTGTTCGGCGACATCGATCCCAACGAATGTACGGAGCAGTTTGCATTCGGACGCGAGGGCAAACCTTTCTTCGTATCGGGCCCCCACGATTCACCACAGCGCTGTGCGCAAATCGCCAGCATTTTGACTAGCGTCCGTGGCCAGGGAAACTTCGACTACTTGGTGAACATGTCAGCGGACGAGTTTGGATCGAGTGGAATCACGCTCATCGATGAAGAAGACCTCGACGATTTAGAAGTGGAAGAAGTCGACGGATATCTCGAATGAGTCGCACGCGACGTAGGACGGACGCCTCGTCCGTCCACCCGATAACCATTGACTCCGGCCGGCGCATGCCCGGCGATCTTTACGTACACTCCTGCACGCGAGTGAGACTTCGGAAGTCTGAGTCCACCTCTACGCCGAGTTCCAAACCAGAACCTCGCCCTTGCCCGGAACCGAGGCGTCACCTGAATACAGCTCGTACGCCCCGTCGGCAGGATCACACGGGAGAGTGATACCAAGCTGCTGTAGTTGGCGCGAATAGACTTTCAGGAAGTCGGGCGTGTATTGGCAGGCATAGGAAAACGTGGGGAGGATCTGGAGCGGGACGAGCGAGATGATCGTGCCGCGGATCATCCAGGCACCGGTTCGGATCTCGGCCCCGGAGAGCAAGACGATTGTGCCGCCTTTCATCTGCAAGCCGGTAAAGTCTTTCGCCGGGCCGCCGATTACGATGGTGCCGCGTCGCATTCGCATGCCAACCTCGAGCCCCGCCGAGCCGTCCACGATGATCGTTCCGTTGCGCATACCCTTCAGGCTGCCGCGGTATCCGGCTCCGATCTGGCCGCCGCCGTTGCCATGAACGCGGATCAGACCTCTTCTCATTTCAGCGCCGATCCAATCGCTGGCGTTGCCGTGGACTTCGATCTCGCCACCCTTCATGTAAGCGCCGAGATGCATTCCAACCGAGCCATGCACCGTGATCCGGCCGCGCGACATGCCGCGCCCGATCCAGCGGACGCGATGCAAGTTGCCGTGCAGTTCCAGATCGTCGCTACGTTCGCCCTCGACGTCGAAGAAGTCGTCCACGCGGCGCTGTCGCTTGCCGTGATAGACGATCTTCGACCGGATCTCGTCATTCGACAGATCGGCGAACGTGTCCGGCGAGAGCACTTCGGCTTCCAGCGGCACGGTGGGCTGTTCTTTGAGCCGGAGGATGATCTTACTCATAAGTTCGGCACACAGTCACGAATGTCAGGGTTCTCCAGGCGTTCCATTTCGACCGGGTAATTCTCGAACGCCATGGTGTAACAATCTTCGAACAGCGGCTGCAGGAACTGTTCAGTTCCCGGATCGTAATGCGGCTTGATGATGAACTCGCGTCCGTCCGGGGTGGCGCGAATCTCGCCTTCTTCGATAACGACCTCGCCGCCCTTAATCACATATCGTGGGTGACCGAACATGCGAGCCACGTCATCATCATGTTCGTAGATCACGACATCGGCATCACAACCCACGCCGAGATTGCCCTTCTGATGCAACCCGAGCGCCCGCGCCGGGCCGGCGGACATCGCGGTTGCGATCTCGTACAGCGTGTACTCGCGAACAATCTCCGGCAACGTGATCCGCTGCTTGATCTTGTCCGGCAGCTTCTTCAAGCACTCTTTGCGGAAGTCGGCACACATCAGCAACTGAATGATCTCCGGATAACGCCAGAAGCAGCCGCCGTTGGGATGATCGGTCGACAGGAAGACCTGCCACGGATTCTTGATCAACAGCAGCAGTTCCAAGCCGACCGACCACTGAATCGCATTGACCAAATTGCTGGGCCGATAGGTGTAAGGAACGATGCCGCAACCTGTCTCGTTCTCGATGTCCAGGTTGCCCCATTTGCGTCCGGTCAGCTTATACAGCAGATGCTGCCACGGACCGTCCGCGGTGATCGTCACGGTGTCGCCGAACAGTACAGCGCCGGCGTCGGTGGTAATGTTGGGATGCGTGTTGAAGTACTCAGCGAGTTGTGCCGTCTCGGATCGCATCTCGTCCCAGTCGTCGCCGCCATAGGCGTGATACTGGGAGTGAGCGATATGCGCTCGGTGTCCTTCGAGATGTTGCAAGGTGTCGAGCGTCGTCGAAATGTTGCCGGGCGCTCCGAGGTTGTTGCAGTGCAGATGCATCGGATGCGGCAGACCCAGATCGTCGCAGATCCGTGCCAATTGCAGGATGATGTCGCCCGGGGTCAACTTGCTGTAGCCTTCGATCGACGACGTCAGCTGCTTCGCGTCTTTACCCCACTTCCACGCCGCGACGCCGCCCGGATTGACGGCTTTCACTCCGTACGACTTGGCGGCCCAGATGTACCAGGCGACGATATTCTTCGCTCGTTCGTACTCGCCGTTCTCCAGCAAGTCGAGCACGATCTCGTTGTTCGCCATTAGCACGAGAGTACTCTTATCGACAATGGGAATGTCGCCGAGTTCTTCGTGGGTGTGTCGCGCGGAGAGTACCGGGACTGCCGCTTCGTTCACCGTCGTCCAGCCCATGCCGGCATACAGGTAACCGGTCGCGAAGGTGGTGGGAGCCATCCCGCCGAGTCCCGAGCGGCGAGTCTGCGAGCGGATGAAGGCTTGGGTGCGGCGATGGTCTTCGGGAGTCATCGCTCGCGCGAAATTGATCGCCCCGCCCGCGACATGCGTATGCACGTCGACACCGCCCGGAAAGACGATCATGCCCGTGGCGTCGATCGTCCGACCGCTTTCGACGGCCGACACGAACTTTCCGTCAGAGACGCAAAGTTCTCGCACCTCGCCGTCGATGCCGTTCGCTGGATCGTAGACTTTGCCTCCCGTGATTCGAAGCATGCTTGGCGATTCTCTCTTATTTACGTGGCCTTTCGCTCCGCGAAAGTGCTCTTCCGGTAGCCGCGCGTCCTTTCGCGGAGCGAAAGGCCACGTACGTTAAACCTGCGCTGCAATCATCTGCGCGCCATCGGGCATCCAGAACGGCTTCTTGGCGATCGATTCCTTGATGCGGCGAACGACCTCTTCGTCCGTGGGATACGGCGATTTGAGAGCCGGCTTCAACGGCAACGGAATCTCGTCCATCCGATAAGCCGTTCCCGGTGCGGAAATCCCCGCGACGGCGGTCGTGATATGCACCCGCGACAGCTTGCTGGTATGCGTTATGTGTGGGTCCAACACGATTGTGGGAATACGAGCGAGATGATCGATCGCCGGTTGAGGCATCGTCGCGCCGGGATCGGCTCCGATGATGAATGCCGCGTCGGCGTCGCCTCGGACCAGCACATCGACGGTCGAGAACTCGCCGGGGTTGTAACGCGGATAGCCGCGATTGAACGTGATCCCGAACGGATAACCGGTTTGCCAACGCATGACGACGTCGGCTCCCGTAACATTGCCGTGACCGCGCATCGGCATGGCGACGAATTTGGTGAAGGCGTTCATCTCGGCAGCGAGCGTCAATAGCGCGGCGGAGTTCATGTGCTTGCCCCGCGTCATCGACAATCCCATGCCAAAGAACACGCAGCCAAACTTCGCCTTCTTCATCCGCGCGACGAGATCCGTACATTGTTCCAGCGTCACGCCAGTCTCCGCAACAGCTTCCGCACTGATTTTCTGATCCTTGATCATCGCACGCAGGATCGTGATCAGTTCAAAGTCCTTACCCGGACGAACTTGCAGGAAGATGTCGGCGGCTTTGGCGCTCTTCGTCGGGCGGATATCAACCAGCACGACCGTCCGATCCTTCCGGCCATTGGGCAGGAACTTGCTCTTGGGCATCAACGCGTACTTCGTAAAATGCCGGGGGTGGCACTCCGCGGGATTGCCTCCCCAGTAAATAATAAAATCGCCTCGGTTCTTCACTTCACCGAGCGTACAAGTGACTTTGCCACCCAACTGGGCAGCGATTTCCGTGGGACCGTGTCACAAAGATGTGTGACTGTCCAGCAGACCACCCAGCAGGTCCGCCAGGGCCACACACTCGCGTTGTGCTTCGCAGGTTGTATTGCTCATCCCGTAGACCAACGGCATGTCGGCCTCGTGCAAGTACGTCGCGGCGACTTCGATGGCTTCGTCGAGCGTCGCTTCTTTGCCATCGATCAAAGCATCGGGATACTTGCGTTCGGCGGTATGGTTAAGAAACCAAGCCGTCCCCAGCACGCACGCCTTTTTCGCTTTGACAATGCGGACGTCGTCGGCGTGCAACTCGATATCGTCACAGACACAGCCACAGAACGTACACGTCGCGTTATTTACGACAGTGAGAGTCATCGCATCTCCCGTTAGTTAGATTCTTCAACCGCCGGATCGTCCGAACTGGACGGAACGAGGAACGTTCAGCCAAGGGCTCGGCCCTGGCATGATCCTCGTACTCGGCGCGGCATATATCGGCCTGCTTCGACTTCTTCCCACGCCGGAACCTGTTCGGTCTCGGCAGGGAGCGCGAAGTGAGGGCTGTCGGCAGCCGTCAGATCGACTTCAGGTTTTGGTTTGTTCATCGCGGGTATTCCTTCTGACACTTTCTTACTCGGCGGTCTCGATCCGTTCAACTTCAACTTCCCAACCCTTGGAGGTGGGCATCCCTGTCCCGTCCGTATCTCCGCCCATTAACTGGCAAGTCGGCGGGCCGTACGGAATGAACAGCAATCCGTCAGGGACTTTCGCTTCGGTACATTGAAAGATCGCCTCACCAAACTCGGTGCTGACGCGGACCGAATCGCCGTTGGCTACCCCCAAAGATTCCATATCGGCGGCGCTGATCTCAAGGGTGGTGACAATCTTCTGGTATTCGTCGCCATATTTGCCGACATTGATCTGCGACCCTTGCTTGGCGGTCCGCATGGGGTTCAGGATAAACTTTTTGGATTGCATACGGCACCATTGTAGCTGAATCCTCGCCATAACCAAATCGGTAGACGTACCAATCTCCATCACAACGGTCTCGGCCTTGGAAGGCCATCGTACATCTTGCGCAACTTAAACAAATCAAATACTCGCGCCATCACACGAGTTCTCTTGCGACCGATCGGATTTGTCGGGTATCCTGCGGAATATGTGGCGATTCGTGAATGAGGTTTTATGCCTGTGGCTCCCTGGAAGATGAAGCACTGCATCCTGTTGCTGGCCGTTGCGATGCTCGGTGGCCACACGCCGCTGCGAGCTGCCGATGATCGCGAGGCAACTCATCAGGAGCAAGAAGCGGAGATTGCCCGGCTGATTGAACAGCTTGGTTCGCCGCAGTTTGCGACGCGTGAGAAGGCGCAGTCGAGAATTCAGAGCCTGGGGCTCGCTGTGTTTGACGCCTTACTGGAAGCGCAACATCATCGCGACATCGAAGTGGCCCGCCGCGCGCGTTATCTGCTCCGCGGGATGCCCGTCGATTGGGACGTCGATACCGACCCGCAAGAAGTCCGTAGTTTATTGCGGAACTACGGTCAACAAGGACGGGTCGAACGGCTCAGCCGCATCAAACAGCTCGCCACCCTGAATGATTCGCTGGGCGGCGAAGCACTCTGCCGGATCGTGCGATTCGAAGCGGATATTGTCCTCTCGAAGCAGGCCGCGATTCAGCTGATGTGGCATCACGCGTCCGCCGACCTGGAGGATCGAAAGGCCATCGCCGGACGTATCCGCGCAGCCATCGGTTCCAGTCGGCGCCCGGCGGCTCGTTGGTTGCAGACCTACGCGGATACTCTGGTCTCCTCCGAGCCGACACTGGAAGAATGGGAACGGATTACTCGCGATGAACTGGAGACGTTGGTCAAGACGCCCGATGAAACGCAGCGCAGCGTCGTGCGTGATTTATTGCGATGGCATGTCGATCTGTTGTGGGGCTTGCAACGCAACGAAGAAGTCCAGGCCGAAATCACTCGCATCATCGAGCTTGTTGAACCGAATCGCGAAGAGCTGTTTGATGTTGTCGATTGGGCACTGGAACGGGAAGCATGGTTCGTCCCGCAACTTTTGGCGGAGCGGTTTCCGGCGGAGTACTGGCAAGATGAGTTGCTCGTCTATCGGCTTGCCGAAGCGAAACGGAAGAGCGGCGACGAGGCGGCAGCCCAAGAGACAGCGAAGTTGGCATTGGCGATGAATCCCAATCACGACGTCTTGCATCGCGATGTTGCGCGGCGATTACGCTACGAGCGGCAGATGTTTGATTGGTCCGAAGCTGAATTCCGTCAGATTATCCAGACCGCCGGCGAATTGCATGAGGTCGAGTTGGTCGCTCGCGGATTGCTCGCGGAAATGTTGGGCGACCTCCAGCGCGAACGCGAAGCGGCGGAAACGCTCCAACCATCGGTCGAGATTGGCGAGAAGGATCCGGCCGCCTTGGCATCCGCCTATGAATTGCTCTACGGCCAGTCATTTTCGACGGCTGATCTGCGTGCAAAAATCGACCACTTGCTCGCAATCCACTATGGACGGGAGGGCGAAGTCGACAAACAGAAGGATCTGCTGCAAAAGGCTCTCGCCGTCGATATCGAGAACATCGACATCGTGATTGCGTTGCATGGTGTGGCTGACGACGGCAAGGCTTGGCGAGAGAAGGTCGACAACTTGCTCGCCGAGCACGTGCAACGTATTGAGTCGCGGATGAAAGAACTGGAGCGGATCCTGACGTCCAACGAAGACCGAGGGGTACGCGACCTGAACCGCGAGGAATTCGCGCAAAAGAATAACGAGTTCGCCTGGTTGGTCAGCAACACCGCTGGCGACTATCAGAAAGCGGTTGCTTGCAGCCAGAAGTCCCTGGAACTCGTTCCCGATTCGTGGGCCTATCAGGACACGCTGGGTCGTTGTTACTACGCGGTCGGCGATTACAAGAACGCGATTCGCTATCAGAAACTGGCGGTTGCACAGGCTCCGTACATGCAACAGATGCGGCGTCAGCTCAAGCTGTTTGAAGATACGCTCGCCGAAACCGCAGCCAAGGCAAACTGAGTTGTCGGATCGCCGCTGATGCAACCTCCACCAAGCAATCTGAACGCGCTCGCGGTCGCGGCCAACGACAGCGCGGTCGAACGAACGAACGACCGGCCCGATACGGCGTTGCATTGGACCTTTCTCGGCATCTCGGCGGTCGTCGTGCTGTTGGCGGTGCTCTTGCGAGTGCGCGGCGAGGAGCAGGTCATCATACCGGGCATCGGCATTCCGCTGCCCGGCACGTGTACCTTCAAGGAATTTGTGGGAGCCGACTGTCCGGGCTGCGGGCTGACTCGCTGCTTCGTGAGCATGGGACACGGGCAACTCGAGCGGGCGTGGCACTTCAATCCGGTTGGGATCGTTTTTTTCGCGATCGTCGCTAGCCAGATTCCGTTTCGAGCGATTCAGCTGTGGCGGCTAAAGTACCGCGCGGCGGAGATACGTTTGGGTTGGTGGGGCTACTCGACGATGGTCCTGGTCCTGGCCGCGCTGCTGGTGCAATGGATCGTTCGCCTGATCATCAGATTCGCATGAGGTACTGGATGAAGACCGTTAAGCTGCGCGATGCAATGTTAAACGTCGCTGATGTCGGGAGTGGCCCGGTTTTGCTGCTCGTGCATGGCTTTCCGCTGGATCATTCGATGTGGCGGTTCCAGCTCGAAGCACTCAGCGACTCGTACCGAGTCATCGCGCCCGACCTGCGCGGCTTCGGAGCCAGCACTGGGGCAACCGAGACGATCACGATGGAGCAGTTAGCCGACGATATGACGGAACTGCTGGACGAACTCGGCATCGTCGAACCGATCACCCTCTGCGGTTTATCGATGGGCGGCTATGTCGCTTGGCAGTTCTGGCAACGGCATGCTAGCCGGCTTGCTCGGCTGATTTTGTGCGACACGCGAGCGATCGCCGACACCGAGGAAGCCGCACGCGGGCGGTTAAACATGGCCGAGCGCGTGCTCGGCGAAGGCACATCGATCGTGGCCGAGGCGATGCTGCCCAAGTTGTTTGCCGAGACGAGTGTGCGCGAGCAAGCCGACACGGTTGAGGCAACTCGCCAAGTGATGCGATCGACCGCGCCGGCCACGGTTGCCGGCGCGTTGCGCGGCATGGCACAACGGTCGGACATGACCAGCGAGCTGCCCAACATCGACATCCCGACGCTGGTGATTTGCGGCGAGCACGACGTCATCGCGACCGTCGACGAAATGCGTTTGATCGCGGACGCCCTGCCAAATGCGAGTTTCTTCGAAGTCCCCGGCAGCGGACACATGGCACCTCTGGAAGCTCCGCAGACGGTCAATGCAGCAATTCGCGATTTTCTCGTCCGATGATCGTGCCTTGGTTGACACCGCCGCCATTGCTTCGCCGAACGCCGCAGCACCGGCATCCACGCGGTGTTTGCAGCCACGTTCCACGTGCTAAAAGCTGCGTGCATTATCGCACGATCGTGCTTCCTGCCGCACACCGTGTGACGCTACAGAGTTCCTCGTCGGTACAGATCCACCCCGGAAATCGATGAAAACGCGGGGCTACACTCTGGCGCGCTCTTTGCATTCTGACCGAGGCGGAACACGAGTTCTCTCAATTGCCGAAAGGAGGTGCGTCATGTTAGTTCGACAGCATGTACACGAGCACACGCAGTGGGAACTGTTCAAATGGATGATCCTCATCACTTTGGCTTCTGCCATCGCACTGGGGGTGTTAACCAGCGTGGCCGGAGCGGCGGATCTGAGGAAGGTGGATCGCGAGCCCGCGCCGTTGCCTACTGAGATCGAAGGTTTGGCGGTACCGATGGGAGATGTGGTAACCTAGCCAATGTGGTTCCCCGTTCCTTCCGTTCCGAGCGTTACGATTCAACCCGATGAGCACCTTCAATGTCCCCGATGGCTTGGCCGAGCGATATCGGCGGCTGCAACGCTATGTTGGCTGGAGCGATGACGACGCGCGACGCATTCTTGAGGTTGCACCGCTAGCTCGCGCGTCGTTCGACGAGTTGATCGAGGATTTCTACGCGACCATCGCGACGGAGCCGCAGGCAGCGAAAGTCATCACGGGCGGGCAGACGCAAGTCGACCGTCTCAAGGTGACTCTGTGCCGCTGGCTGGAAGAGATGTTCCAGGGCCCGTGGTCGGGCGACTACGCCGCCGCCCGGTGGCGTGTCGGTTGGCGGCACGTCGAGATCGGCTTGGATTCCGTCTTTACCGCCGTCGCACTTTCGCGGCTGCGAGATGGCCTGGCGCAAGCCATCGAACGGAAATGGGCCGGCACTCCAAGCGCTCTGCTGGCGACGTTGCGCTCCGTGCATCGCTTGCTCGATCTCGACTTGGCGATCATTCAAGACGCTTATGAAGGCGAGTACGTGGCGCGTCAACGTCGATCGGAACGGCAACGAAGCGAGGCAGCGTTTCGGAATCTGGTCGAGGCGGCAGGGAGCATGATTGTGATCCTGCGGTCGGATCGCACCATCGCCTACTTCAATCCGTACGCCGAAGCACTGACTGGCTATGCTGCCTCCGCCGTCAGCGGGAAGGACTATGTCGAGTTATTCCTGCCGGAACGGGAACGATTGGGAGTGGTTGCACAGCTGGCGGCAAATCAAGCGGGCGAACCAACGCTTGGTTATGAGAACGCGATTCGGTGTCGAGACGGAAGCGAGCGATGTCTGGTTTGGAACGCCCAGCGGCTCGATGACTTTGAGGGCAAGCCCGCCGTGTTGGCTGTCGGCCAGGACATTACCGCGCGAAAGGTCGCCGAGGAGCGAGCCCTGCAAAGCGAGCGGCTGGCAGCCATCGGCCAGACCGTAACGGGCTTGGCCCATGAAAGCCGCAATGCGTTTCAACGCAGCCAAGCTTGTCTCGAACTGCTGGCACTCGAACTCGAAGACCGTCCCGAGGAACTAGAACTCGTCTCGCGAATCCAGCGGGCGTTAGACCACCTCCACCGGCTATACGAAGAGGTGCGCGACTACGCCGCGCCGATCAAACTCGACCGTCAGCTGTGCGATTTGGCGCACCTGTGGCGCGATGCGTGGTCTCACTTGGAATTGAGCCGAGCCGGAAAAGAAGTCGAACTCCACGAGTCAGTCGAGTGCCTCGATTTGGCCTCGCATGTCGATTGGTTTGCCCTTGGGAAAGTCTTTCGGAACATCTTCGAGAATGCGATTGCCGCGTGCTCCGAACCTGGGGAAATCTGGATCAATTGCCGCGACGTGTCGCTGGACGATCATCCGGCGATCTCCATCCGGATTCGCGACAACGGCGCGGGGATTCCGAAGGACTCACGAGGCCGAGTCTTCGACGCGTTCTATACGACAAAGACGAAAGGGACGGGGCTTGGCATGGCGATTGCACGACGCGTTGTCGAAGCACACGGCGGCACGATCGAACTGGGCAACCCGGACGAAGGTGCTGAGTTTGTGATCGTGTTGCCGCGTTTGTAACTTTTTAATCTCCTGATTGCTTTCTATTCCCGGTCGGTCTCTCGCGTGGCGTCTCGTAGGTGAGGTCACCGGCGGCGGTGAGGAAACGCGATGGAACCACGACTTCGCATTGCAGTGGCGGACGACGAGCCGGACATGCGCGAGTACTTCGAGAAGATTCTGCCGCGCCTTGGACACGAAGTCGTCTCTATCGCGGAGACAGGTCGACAGTTGGTCGAGCATTGCGCCGCCTTGAATCCGGACCTCGTGATTACCGACATTAAGATGCCCGATATGGATGGCATCGAAGCGGCCACGGCCATTTATCAAAAGCAAGCGGTTCCTGTTATCTTGGTCTCGGCGTTTCACAATCGCGAGCTGATCGAGCGGGCCGAGAGCAACCACATCATGGCCTATCTTGTGAAGCCCATCAAGCAGGCCGATCTCGAGCCGGCCATCGGTTTGGCGTGCAAACGCTTCGAGCAATTTGAAGCCTTACGACGCGAAACTGCGGACCTCAGGCAGGCCTTGGAAGACCGCAAGATCGTCGAGCGGGCGAAGGGCATTTTGATGCAGCGGACGGGGTTGGACGAGCAAAGTGCCTTCAAGCGGCTCCAGCGGCTTGCTAGCGACAAGAATCTGCGGATGGCCGAAATCTCGCGCACCATCCTGCTTGCGGACGAGGCATTCACGCGTGCGGCACCCAAACAGCCTTAAAGTTACATGAATGCAGTTGACTCGAAACAGCAGATGTATAAATTGAGATGGATCATCTCGTTCACGACGGATGAGTCGATCAGGCGGATTTTGGTGCAGTGTCGACGCACCCTTCGACGTGCGATGGATAAAGTGCTGCCGCAATGATGCCTGCGACGCGAGGGAATTGATCGCGTCGCGTGCGGCTAAGACGGCTGCTGGAGACCATGGAAGTTACGTTCAACCCAGCCCACAGGAGCCGAAACATGGCGACATCGATGGATGCAAAGCTCGCTGCTCAACACAACCAAGTGTCCTCATTACCCAGCGGCGTCGAAACGCAAATCAAAGAGACACTCCACTTCACGCAACACGCCGCGTTGCGTTGCGTTGCGTCACCTACAGCATCGATGGGGACACCGTCGTCCTGTACGGCCGAGTTCCGTCGTACTACCTGAAACAGTTGGCGCAAGTCAAGGTGGCCTGCGTCCCCGGTATTGAACGGGTGGACAATCGGATCGAAGTGGCAGTGTCTTAAGCGGCTCACAAGTAGGATGGACTTCTAGTCCGCCCCGTCATCTCGCAAGGGGAGTTGCGGACAGACTGGAAGTCCATCCTACCTCGCCGTCAAGGCCGCCAAGGCTCGGGGCCGCCTTCCTTGGCACGCAGGAACTTGGCGTCGACCTCCTTGTACCACGCGTGCAAGCTCTCCCGCATGTTCGCGACTCGATCCGGCATCATGTCCGCTAGATCGTGACGCTCGCCGAGATCATCCTTGAGATTGTACAAGTGGACTCGGCCGTCCTCAAACCGTTCGAGCAGTTTGTAATCTCCCGCGCGAATGACGCCGCCCGGGAACCCGCCTTGATTCGCGTAATGCGGATAATGCCAGTAGATCGCGTCGCGGTTGATCGTGCCCTCCTGTTTCAGCAGCGGGACCAAGCTGACTCCGTCTCGATGCTGGTCCGGCTTGGCCGACAAGTCGGCCATCTCGAGCATCGTCGGATAAAAGTCGGTGCTGACAACCGGCACATCGCAGGTGCTGTTCGACTCAGCAACACCCGGCCACTTGATGACAAACGGCTCGCGAATGCCACCTTCATACAACCATCCTTTGCCGCCGCGCAGCGGAAGATTCGACGTCGGTGATCCTTCCGAAGTTGAAAGGCCGCCGTTGTCGGACGTAAAGCAAACGACCGTGTTGTCGTCGAGTCCCAACTCCTTCAGCTTGGCGCGCACTTTCCCAACCGCTTGATCCATTGCCTCGACCATGGCCGCGTAGACCGCGTGCTTTTACAGAATCCGAACCCGCCGCTCGTCCTCGACCGGCAAGATCTGTTCTTCGGGAGCAAACTCCGGTTGGCCGATCAAACCCAATCGCTCGGCCTTCTCCTCGTACTTCTCAACGAGATCGGGCCGCCCGATCAACGGAGTATGCACCGAGTAAAACGCGAGATAGGCAAAGAAGGGTTGGTCCTTGTGTGCTTCCATGAAGTTGTTTGTCTCCGTTGCCAGACGATCCGGCAAGTGCTCTCCGCCCGGCCCGTCGGCCAGCCGTGGATTGCCGTAGGGCGAGAAATACTTCTTGCCGCCGTAAGGACCACCGCGTTCGCAGCCGCCACGATTGAAATCAAAGCCCTGCTTCTCCGGCCAGTACTCCTCGGTCGGACCCAAGTGCCACTTGCCCGCGAATTGCGTCGCATCGCCGTGCTCCTTGAGTGCCTCGGCAATGGTGACCTCTTCAAGCGGCATGCGGTCATTCAGAATCGCCGGCTTGAAGCGGCTGGAAGCCACCGCCACTCCAATATCGGACACTTAATTCTCGAACGGTCCTTAACGGCTGGTTTTGGGGCTAGTGTTGATTTTCGATTATGGCGACACTCCCTTTCCCTATTACGGAAAGGAGTCCGGGATGTCGCGACTACAGGTGCAAGAATCGAAGGTCCAGGAACGTGTTTTGAATCGCGCGGATCGAGCGTGTCCGAAGTGTCAGCAGAAGATGCACGTTCGCTGCCGCCGCGAACGTAGTCTCCAGACCCTTCCACGGCCCGTTCGATGGAACGTCAAGCTCGTGCAGTGCCGAAATGAACTTTGCGATCACAGAAAACTCCTCTAGTCCCGAGCAAGAATCCGGCGATGCCAGGCCTCGCTGGGGGATCGGTTGGGACGTCTTCTGCTGGATCGGTCAGCGACGTTGCTCCAGGCATTGGTCCGGGCCTCAAATTCGCCATGAACTTAGCGACAGCTACGACATTCCCTTGTCCGACGACGCCATCGAAGATCACATTGCCTTGTACCAGAACATGGTCGCGGCTCGTCATCAGGATGCGCACGAAATGGAGAACGCCTATCGCGACTCGCAAGAGGTCGCCCTGACGATCGATGGTTTGCAACCGGAGAAAGGACACGAGTCGCTTGATGTTGTTCGCGAAGTGACTCGCCATCGCGTCTGGTTTGCCGAGCCGCTGCTGTCGGGCGCGACCGACGAGATCAGGAAGCTGTTTGTCCGCGCCAAGGAAATTGCCGACAAGTTGAATTTGCAAGTCGTGTTATGGATCTCCGACAAGCAGGATGCTTTCCTGAAGTGCATCGCCGAAGAGTTTCCCGACGTGCCGCACCGCTATTGCGAGAACCACTTCTTTCGCGATCTGGCCAAGCCGGTGCTCGAGATGGATCGTACGGCGAAGAAGAAGATGCGTGCCACAATCAGGGGATTGCGGGCTCTGGAACGTGAAGTCCTCGAGGCTCGGCGAGGCGCGTCAGACGACACCAGTCCCCCGGCGGACGATGTCGACAAGACGGCCACTCTCGCCAGAGAGAGTGGCGATGTGGTACTCGACTAGTCCGCAAGAGACCTTGGCACGTGTGCGGGACTAGACCGACGAAGTGCATCAGGTGATGGACCTCCTGCGAGCTGACGACGGTCTGCCGCTGGCCGAGCGGGAGCCGCTATTCACGGCGCAGATCGACAAGATTTAGATCCGCACGGCGAACGTGATGACGTCCATTGAGAAGGGCCTATTCGCGGGAGCGGACCTGGCCTGTTACCCGCGTGACAACTTGGACCTGGAGCGTTGGTTCCGTCTGCCGAAATCGCCTGAACGTCGGATTCACGGTCACCACCACGCGGGCCTTCGCATTGTCCGAGAAGGCTCGACATTAATCCCCACGTTGGACGCTCACGCCGCGCACCCAGACGTCTTTAGCCGTCAAGATATTTCGCCCTTCGAGACGGTCGCAGCACCGCCCAGCCAACTCGCCTCGCAACAGCGACATGCCATCATGCGGAAAGGCCGTTCCCCCCAAAAAAAAACGCCCCATCCTGCTAAAAGAACCAGACAGCCGAATCCGCAAAGCCAGTAGATAAGCGGGACATTGAGTAAAAGGGCGAGCCATGTGCTCGCCTCTTTTTGTGGCAAGCATAGTCGTGGTTCGCTCCGCGAACAGAACGTATGTTCGCGGAGCGAACAACGACTATGCAGCACGCCGATAGAGCCGCGCGTTGACTTGCTTGCCACAATCTTCCAAAGCAGCTGTCTTGCGCAGGCAATAGGCGATTTGTTGAGCTTTGCTCCGCGAGATATTCATGGCTTCCGCGAGGTGTCCCGTGTGAAACGGCTCGGGTAAGTCCGCCGGGATCAATCGCAACAGATCGCGGAGGCTTTGAAAGCGGTGGATTTCGTGAAGCTTGACGAGCTTCTGGTCTTCGACCACGTGGTCGCGCTGGCGACGATAACGCCGACGTCCGTGCCCCGGATACCGCCACTCTTCGATATCAATCAACGGAACCTCCAGCGTCAGGTTGGGATGCGGGAAGACTCGCGTGAAGTAGACCAGCTCGTCGAACAGATCCAGGACCGAACCTTGCTTCGGGCTGAGCCGCCGTTCAACGACACGCCCCCCGGCGGATTTCAATTTCACCAACTGTTTGCGGACGATGATTGGCTTGACGACGAGCATCCGGTGCTCGGCCGTTAGATCCGCGACCTTGTCTCGAATCGCCGCCAACGAACCGTGTTGGATCTCGATCAGCTCACCGTCGCAGACGACATCGATTCGATAACGCCCCAGCTTATGCTCAACTTCCGCGCCGTGGTCGGCGTAAAGTTCCTTGAGTTGCTTGTGAAGAGAGCTTTCCATCGGACGAGCCAACGCGAGAGAGGAGGTATCTCTCTTCGTATCGGTCGCTCACCTTCCTGACTTCGACGCGAACGCAAGAAAAGCTGCTAGCAGACTCGCGAGATTGCCTCGCTGTTACTCCGGCTCGATACCGAAGTCACGGATCGTCAGCAGCGATCGGAGCGGATAACCTCGTGCGGCAAAGATCTCGGCAGCTCCGGCGAGTCGATCGACAATCGAGATCACGCCGACCACCTTCAAGCCCGCGGCCTCAGCCTTCTCAATCGCCTTGAGCGAACTGCCGCCGGTCGTTGTCGTGTCTTCGACGATTACGACGGAGTCACCCGCTTCGACCGGTCCTTCGACATCGCGTCCTGTGCCGTGTTCCTTCGATTCCTTGCGAACGATGAAGCCTTTGATCGGCTTGTTCTGCTGCCCCGCGACGGTGATCAAGGCAGCCGTGATGGGATCAGCTCCAATCGCCATGCCACCAACGGCGTCGGGCAGCTCCTCGCCAAGCAACTCCAGAATTCCTTCGGCGATCAAGTTGGCACCGCGCGGGTGCAGCGTCACCTTACGGCAATCGAGATAAAACGACGCCTTCTTACCCGATGCCAGCGTAAACTCGCCGAACTCGAGTGCCAGCTCCTTGATCAATTCAATCAACGCTTGCTTGTCGTACAAAATAATCTCCTTCCACCATCTCAGTTTCCGTGCCCGTTGATACCACGCGAGGATCGGTTGTTGAAGGGGCTGTGTCTGAGATTTTGACCGAAGTCTGAATCACTTCGAAAGCTGGCCGTTCAACCTCGCATAGAGAATTGAGCCTCAGCTTTGCGGATACGATGTGTGCGTATCACCGCCAATCTGGGGCAGCACTGCCACTCCTTGACCGACGCATCGGGCGACTCTCCCACGTCTGGCCTGGCGTTCTCAAAGAGCACCCGATCCTCTGGGGCCAAAATTCCATACGCGTTCTGGACTGGCGACTCCATTGCGGCGGACGCTTCTGAGAGGCCCCGCCTCTTCAAGATTCATCTCGCCAAGGGGCGGCTGTTTCCTGTTTTGACGCAACGCGGAGTCATGCTGCCCCGAGCAAATCTCCCAAGAACCGGCGCGCAGCACAAGCTCGACGTTCGAACGCCAGCTTTCGAGTCTGTTACGACGCGAGGCGTCTTTCGCCGCCAAGCCGCCACTAATTCTGCCGCTTCGACGCTCAGCGCGCGCCCTCCTGTGCAGTATGGAATGGAGCGATTGCGCGCTCAGGACACGATCTCCGGTGAAGGTTTTGATTGCGCTAAAAGTACAAAGGACGTTTTGTCATTTGTACTTAGCGAAGTCGCGAGTGCATCATCTTGAGCACGCTCGATCAAGGGGGTCATTCAAGGGCTCTAAATCAGAGTGACTACACGCGTTAACTGCTTTCGGTTTGTTTCACCTCCGCGCGCAAACAGATTATGCTACGGTGCTCGGGCGTGATCCCCTCGGTCGGTTGGGCGGGTCCCAGCTTCTAACTCAGGACGGCCATGGGTCGGGCGCCGACTCGCTTCGGGAAGGGAGCCCTTCCCAGAACACGTGCATTGCACTCGGCAGCGTCTCCGCCGGTAGCGGCGACGCCGTGGCAGTCAGCCTTGCCTTGCCGTTTTCATTACCAGTTGCGACTCAGCGCGGGAAATTTGGCGGCGGAAGAGGGCGGATTCCTCCTCTCGCTTCTTGGCTCGTCGCACCAAGTTCGCTGAGCTATCGGGGTGCCCCAGACCAAAGTGATCGGAAAGCTGTGCGAGTGTCGCGTTGGTGTACCGACGACAGAGCAAAGCCGCCATTTCTCGCCCTGCCGCCGGCGACCGAAAGCCGACATATTCTTCCGGCTCTACTTCGTGCATGTCGGCGACGGTTGCCATGACTTCGTCGATCGTCACGGCGCCCATACGACGCGTCAGCCTGCCCCGGCTCTTCTTGCCTTCTCCCTCCGCCAGGGCGACCATCCGTTTCAAGAACTCCTCCGACCCGATCACCCACTCTCTCAGGGCGGACTTCAGAGGGTTCTCCGTCGCTCCGGAAAGCCCCTCGGCAATGTATCTGCGGTAGGCGGATGCAGGGTCTTTGCCGCCGCATTCCCCTCGCCATGCCTCATGCAGGATGTCGTACTGCACAAACGCGTTGCGTGCAGTCTTGCGAGCGTAGCCCGGATAGCTGCTCTGCGCCCAACCATCAGGATTTTCGGCTAACGGTCGTGCTCCTCGACAAGGATTCAAGTGGATGTAACGACTCAATGTCCAGAAGTAACTGTCGTCTTCGACCAGGAAGGACTTGTACCGTCCCTGGAACAAGTGCCCGGAGCGCCGATTGCGTTTGGAATACCAGTTGGCGTATCCACTGAGCCAGTGTTGCATGCCGGACGCCAGGTTGGGCTCGGGAGTTCGCACGAGAAGGTGGATGTGATTTGGCATCCAGCAATAGGCGATCACGTCCCACGCAGATCGCTGCACTTCGTCAGCCAGACCCTTTGTGATCCGAGCATAGTGACCGTCGTCATGAAAGACGGCCCGGCGACCATCACCGCGCGTGACGATGTGGTAAATCGCACCGGGGAATTGCAGACGCGGCGGTCTGGGCATCGTTCAGGATCATTGAGGGTGGAAAAGCGGACCAATGTTGGTTATTCTATCCGATTGAAAACCGAAAACCAAGTCTGACCCCGGCGAAGCCCACCGCGACCGGCGCACGCCCAGAAAGTGAACTGGTGTGTCCCTTGAGTCCTTTCTATCAGGAGGAGGTCGATCGGCAGACCTACTACGCTCGCCGTAGCAAAAAGGCATCCAAATCCCATCGCAAGAGACGCAGTAGGCAGCTTGCCGAACTCGGAATCGATCCCGAACAAATCAAATCCGTTCCACCGAAAACACCACCATGCTAAGATCAAACCATCAGACTTGGCGCTGTCCAGTTAGGTTGCGCCATCGTTCCTGCGCCGTCAGCGATGTATCACCGGCAATACGCAGCAGCTCTTCATCAATGCCCTGTTCCCGTACCATCCGCTGGCCTCTCATCATGCAGTAAGTAGATCACCAACACACTCGCCGATGCTGCTCCTTAGTCCTGTGACAAATGCGGGATGCCTCCGTCAAGATAGATGGCAGCAATCGATTGCATAGGAACCCAATACGATGACCAAGAC
>JAQBZB010000393.1 GCA_027622275.1 Planctomycetota bacterium
CCCGTCTGGCTCGGCAGGAGCCTCGCCCTCCCGCATCCGTGGTTTCACCACGGACGCGATCAACACTGAGTAGCTCGCTCGTAAGAGCCGGATTCTACCAACATTTCTTCCGCTACACTTTCAAAACTCGCCGAACGTACGGTTTTCCCGACACGACTATCTTCGGGACAAGAAGACTCAAATGGGGAACAACCGGGCAAAGCAGCGCGTTGGCATTGACCGTTGTACTACCGGTTGCGATGCCGCTACGAGTGTCGCCCAAGGCGCAGGGCTTTTGATTTATTCAATCTGTGACGTGTTCAAATGAGTAGCATGGCCTCGTAGGCCGTGTGTCTTCAAGTGTTCCCAAAACGACACGGCCTACGAGGCCATGCTACATTCTTGCGCAACTTCAAACAAACATAAGCCCCCGGCGCGAAGCGTTCATTGCCGTGCAGTCTCGCGGTGCCGCAGTATCGCCGCCAAGCCGAAACACGCCCGCATGGTCGCGCTGGCCAACATTCTTGCCAGGTTCGGCGGCGGTTGCGGAGTGGACGGATTGACTCGCCGCTCGAAAGTAACGTACCCCAAGGGTTTCCCTTCGTCGTCCAGGTGTTCGACTCGCGTCCACATAGGATCGAAGGCCCAAACCGTCTTGCGTGTCTTTGTCATTGTCGCATCCTCCAAGTTAAGTTTCGTTGCCATACCTATCTTCGGTGGAACGTTTTCAAACGGGGAATGACGGGGGTACATCATGCGCCCATTCCCCGATCTGCGACACGCACCCGAATCTAGAGAGTAATGACCAAACGCTTGGATTGCTGTCGGGGCGACAGGTGGCCTGACGAAACTGATCATTACGACAGTTGCAGGGAACGGCTTTGCACGATCGCGGAGCGGCACAGTAGAATGCGGGCGGCACAGATCCGATCCTTGTTAGTTGCGCAAGCTGTCTCAATTACAACACTTCGCAGCGAGATAATTGGCAGACAATGACATCTAAGCGATCAGCACATTTTCCGACCACCGCCTGGAGCGTCATTCGTCAAGCCAAGGATCGTGACAATGAAGAGTATCTCACGGCGATGAACCGATTCATGGCGGATTACTGGCGGCCCGTGTTCTATTTCGTTCGAGCGCGAGGTTACTCTTTCGACCGCGCCCAGGACGTTACGCAGGATTTCTTCACCCGCTTGCTCGAAAAGGACTGGATCGCCAAGGCCGATCGTGAGCGAGGACGCTTCCGCACGTTCTTGCTGACGATTCTGACTCGGTTTCTCTCAGACCAAAGTGCTCCGCGTGCGCCGAAGCAAAAAACGTTCGATCAACAGTTGGTGTCTATTTCAACGCTGATCGGAGATGACGAGCGAAGATTTGAACCATCGGATGAGATGACTGCCGACGCGGTGTTCATGAAACGGTGGGCGCAAGCTCTGATCGCCAACGTCCTACGACAAGTGTCACGCTGGTGTGATGATCGCGGTCGCCCCGACTGGTTCGAGATATTCTCTCGTCACAACTTCCCGCCACCCGGAACAAGCACGATGAAAAAGACGGCACTTGCCGCACACTTTGGTTTGTCTCGCGATCAGGTTCGTTACGCTGTCGACCAGGTAAACGAACAATTCGTCGTCCTTCTACGGCAAGAAGTGGCAGATCAAGTCGGGACCAGCGCAGACATCGATGCCGAGATTCGCGAACTTGAAAGCCTGCTTGACTGACGGCTCGAAGTTATGTGAGCGGTTCGGCGCTAGCCGCCGGCTTTTCAGGGGCAATGTCGATTCGAAGAACCGGTGGCTAGCGTCATTCCGCTCAAAGTCAGTGGCATTGAGTCGCTAGCAATCGGCGGTTCTTGCGCTTCGACCAGCAACTATTGCTCTGCCGGAGCCCGATCGGCAATTCTTGCTGTTCAGACGATTGAGCTGCCCGATCGCCATAAGTCGTTGTCGTGACAGCGCATTCCATTCGTCGCGATGAAAGCAGAATGACGATCCTCGGATCGGCACGGCGGTTGCGTAAGGGAAGCAGCGTCTGCAGGGGAGCGGACTGGATGCCGAGCGACATCGATGTCTTACGGGATGTACCTATCAGCCGCCGGAGCCGACGTGCAAAGTGCGCGGCTGCAGGTCATAAGCAACAACCTGGCGAATGCGAACACGCCGGGGTTCAAACGTGATTTCGCGATTCTTCAAGCGCGCCACGCGGAAGCCATCGAGCGCGGGGAAGTCGCTGCGGGCCAGCGCGGCATCGAGGACCTCGGCGGTGGCGTGCAGATGTCCGAAACGGTCACTGACTTCAGCGCCGGAGCGCTCCGTCAAACAGGTAACAAGACGGACCTGGCCATCAACGGTGATGGTTTCTTTCTCGTCGAAAAGGACGGAGAACCGCTGCTGACGAGAGCCGGCAACTTCCACTTCTCCACGGCGGGTCAGCTGCAATCGGAGCAGGGCTATCCGGTGATGTCGCTTGAAGGAGGCCCGGTCGCGATCGATCCGATTCGGCCTTGGAGCTTCACCGAAGATGGCGGCATCGAACAAGGTGGCGACGCGCTGCTGCTGGCACTCGTCCAACCAGCGTCGCTCGGCGATCTCGTCAAAGCAGGTGAAAACATGTTCTCGCCGCTTGCCGATGTGACTCCCGTTCCAGCAGCCGATCGGAGCGTCAAAAGTGGCTATCTCGAACAATCCGGCGTCAAGCCAGCCATCGAGATGATGGAGCTGATCGAAACATCACGTGCCTACGAAGCCAACATTCGCATGATCCAAAGCCAAGATCAGGTTGTCGGATCCTTGGTGAACCGCATTCTGAGACAGTCATAAAGCAACAGGACGATCGTCGTTGTTCGGTCCGCGAATACACTTCCTTTCGCGGAGCGAAAAGCGACTATCTGCCATCGCAAGGAGTAGACGATGAGCGTTCAAACACTTTACACCGCCGCCACCGGCATGCAGGCCATGGAAACGAAGCTCGACGTCATCGCGAATAATCTCGCGAACGTGAATACAACGGGATTCAAGAAGGGTCGAGCGAACTTTGAAGACCTGTTCTATCGGCACGAAACCATGCCGGGAGCCAATCCGGCCAACGGCGGTCAAGCCGCGACCGGCAAGTCGATCGGACTCGGCACACGTGTTTCAAGCATCCAGACGAACTTCCAGCAAGGGGCGTTCGAACAGACGGGGAATCGCTACGACGTCGCGATTCAAGGATCTGGGTTCTTTCAGGTACAGGATGCCGCGTCGGGGACAAACGTTTACTCACGTTCGGGCAACTTCTCCATCAACGCAAATGGCCAGTTGGTTCTCGGTTCAGCGAGTGCCGGCCGAATCGTTCAACCACAGATCACGATCCCTCCCAATGTACTCGACGTTGCAATTCAAGCCGATGGGAATGTACTCGTTCGGTTGCCCGGTCAGGAGCAGTCGACATCAGCGGGTCAGATTCAGCTCAGCAACTTCCTCAACCCCGAAGGTCTATTGAAACTCGGCGAAAACCTGTACCAGGCAACCGATGCATCCGGAACGGCGACATCAGACAATCCAGGCAATACGGGGCTCGGCATTCTTCAACAAGGATCTCTCGAAGCGTCAAACGTCGAACCGGTCCAAGAGTTGATCGACCTGATCACGACACAGCGTTCGTTCGAGTTGAACTCGCAAGCCGTCCAAGCGGGCGATCAAGTCTTGCAACTGATCTCGAATCTCCGCCGCTTCTAATTCCTCGGCTGAACCAACTCGAATCGACCTGAATCAATGACAACAGCCACGCAAACCAAGATCGTTCTTTACTTCCTCGCCATTCTGATCGGCAGTTGGTCGGCGAATGCCGCGGAAGTAACGTTGCGTCCGCAATCTCATGCCAAAGGCTCGCTCGTTCTGCTGGGCGACGTGGCCGAGGTCAAGTCAACCGATGCGGAACGCGCGGCGCGGCTCAAGCGGGTCGAGCTGTTTCCAGCCCCCGCCCAACATCGCTCGAAGCTGATGCATGTCCGCGAGTTGGTCGAATTGCTCGTGCTTCACGGAATCGACATTAACGGTATCGAGTTCACCGGAGCGCGGACGACTCGCATTTATGCTCCGACGCAGGAACCCAAAGTCGTCGTTGCGGGGTTGCTCACACCCACCGTCAAGGCCACGGAAATGGTCGTCGTCACGCGGCGGACCTTGAATCGGGGCGACATCATTCGCGATGCCGATGTCGAGCTGCAACCAATCGATCCGAAGGCTCCGCGCTTTCAGGTCGCGAACGAGCGGCGGGCGGTGGTGGGGATGGAACTGTTGTCGCCTCTCCGCGAAGGACAAACGATCAACTTGAGTCAACTCCGCAAGCCGTTGTTGGTCAAACGCGGCGAAGTGATTCGCGTGCGTGCCCGTGCGGCGGGCGTTCAAGTGACGACAACCGCCAGAGCGACAGAAGACGGCTCGCTCGGCGACATCATCATGGTGCAATCGCTGGAGAACCGCGAGAAGTACCCCACGCACGTCACTGGCTTGCACCAGGTCGAAGTCTATGCCACCGGCGTCATCGCCGCGGACCCAGCTCGCCCCACCGCGCAACCCCCAAGTCTGTTAACGGAGAAGCGATAGTGTTGTGTCACAAGCCACGAAGCCGTGAAAGCCTGTTCATTCAGCCGCTGGCGATCGTTATCGTGATCGCGTTCGCCGGGCAAGCGGCGGCGCAAAGCTCGAGTATCTTTGACCGCGATCTTCCTTCGCGCGGTCAGCCGCCGATTATGCTCGACGGCGGAAGCTGGACGTACCTTCCTCCGATCCTCCCACGAAGAATTATGATCCACGATCGCGTCACCATCCGGGTCGACGAATTGGCCAGCATGACCCAGGAAGGCGATGTGCAGCAGCGCCGGACGGCGCAGTACAACGCCGTCCTTAAAGACTGGATCAGCTTGATCGGCCTCAAGGCCATTAAGCCAAACGTGCAAGCCGACGGCGACCAGACGATTCAGGGCCAGCTACAGCAGACTTATCGGGCACAAGGCGACGTCGAGGCGCGGGAGTCGTTGGCGTTGAACATCGCTTGTACGGTGGCCGACATTCGCCCAAACGGCGACCTGGTTCTGGAAGGGCATAAACAGATTCGGATCAATGAGAACTCTTGGGAAGTCTCGCTGACCGGCGTCTGTCGCCACCAAGACGTCGGCCCCGACAACGTCGTCCTCAGCCGCAATATCGCCAACTTGAAACTCGACAAGCGAGAACGGGGACAATCGCGAGACGGCTACAAACGCGGTTGGCTGGTCCGTTTGCTCGACGAGTTCGGCCCGTTCTAACGCATCTTACAAAGGCAGATTCCATGCTTAAGTCAACATCAACACAAGCGTCACGACACCTGCGGAAGCTCGTTGCGGGCGTCGCGGTTCTATTGTGCTGGGCGGCGTGCGCCGAGAGTTGCTTCGGGCAGTACCTTCGGATTCGCGACATCTGTCGAGTCAAGGGCCAAGAAGAAAACACACTGCACGGTTTGGGGCTCGTCGTCGGATTGAAAGGGACGGGCGATGGCGATGTTCCAACCACGCGGGCGCTCGCCAAGATGATGGCTTTGATGGGCAATCCGTTGAGCCAAGGCGCGAGCGGAGCTGTCTCGCTCGACGAGCTAAAGAATGCGAAAAACGTGGCGATGGTCTTCGTGACTGCAACGGTTCCGGCAGAAGGTGCTCGCCAAGGCGAGATGCTGGACATTGTCGTCAACGCCATCAGCGCGAAGAGCATCGAGGGCGGATACCTGATGATGACCCCCTTGCTTGGTCCGCGTCCAGGTAATCCGCGCATTTATGGTTACGGGCAAGGAGCTATCTCGTTGGACGACACCGGGCCGCCGACGTCTGCCAAGGTACACAATGGCTGCCGCTTGGAAGAGAGCTTTCACAATGCTTTCCTGAAGGATGAGACGTTTACGTTGGTGCTCGATAAGAATCACGCCAGCTTTAGAACCGCGTTCGACATTGAAGATCTCTTAAACAACCCGAGCAGCTTCGGAACCGGAGGTTCCGCGACGACAAGTTCCAACGGCAACATCGTCGTCGGTACGAACGATGCCAAACCGATTGCAAAAGCGATCGACCAAGTGAACATCGAAGTTGGAATTCGAGACATCTATCGCGACAATCCCGTGGCGTTCATCGCGGAAGTTCTCGACACGCAGATCGTGCCGCCGAAGCACGACGCTTGCGTGGTGATCGACGAAAGAAACGGCAGCATCGTCATCGGAGACAACGTCTTGGTCGGACGCGTCGCAGTCGCGCACCGCAACCTAAGCATCGAAACCGGGAACGAGCCGGCGACTGGACCGTTCTTGGAGATCGACCAGTCGTCCGATACGTCCACGACTCGCCTGAAGGCGCTAGTCGCCGCCCTGAATTCGCTGAAAGTCAGTCCTGACGACATCATGGACATCATCAAATCCCTGGAGAAAGGCAGACACTTGTACGGTCGTTTGATCGTTCAATAACACAGACATCACCATGAACATCCCCACCAGCACCCAAGTCAGCAGCGTTTTTGCGAGTCTCCCGAGTCATGAAGCGCCACGCGAGTTAACGCCACGCCCTCTGGACGAGAGCGTCGAGCAGCCCAGTGAGCTGCGGGAAGCGTTCGACAATTTTGTCGGGCAAACATTTTTTCAACAGATGTTGAGCGCGATGCGAAAGACAGTCGATAAGCCAGCGTACTTTCACGGCGGACGCACGGAAGAAGTCTTCCAAGGGCAACTGGATCAGGTGCTCTCCGAACACATGACGAAAGCGGCTGCTGACGAGTTTACCGATCCGTTGTTTGAGTTGTATTCATTGCGACGAGGCTAGTGCTTTGTCAAAGCTTGATTTTGGGATTAGCCGCTTGGCGATAGCCTGCGGTTTTCTCGTGAGAACCGCACCGATTCAGACAACCCCAACTCTTAGAAAGTGATGATCAACAACTTCCCGATTTGAGTTTCGCGCGGGGCGAGGCTCCTGCCGAGCCATACG
>JAQBZB010000051.1 GCA_027622275.1 Planctomycetota bacterium
GGTTGGAATACCGATTATCTTGCCCGAGTCCTTGGACTACAAAAGACTTAGTGTGCGTTTGCCGTGTCGCATAGAGCGACTCGATACGCATCGCTAGCAAATCGCCGAGCCAACCCAGACTGAGCGTGCCAACGGTTCCGACAATATCCAGTCCCGAGCGTTCAGGTAGCTGGCGGAATACCGCACGGTTGAGCCACCGTAAGCCTGTGTACAAGCCAACGATTGCGAGCAACAACACCGCGAGAGAAAAAGTGTACTCGACGAACATCCACCAGCTGGGCAGTGTTCGCGTGATGGCCATTTTCGCCAGACGCGATCCCAGCAAACACGCCGCGATGGCCGCGACCACGAGCGAAACGCGTCCGCTCAAGAGCACGGTGTTGACGCTAAACCAACCTGCCCGAGGTTCGCGAACGTGTTTGATCAACGGAGCATCGCTCGGCGAATCGGCGTCGGAAATGAAAACGAACCCGATCGGCGGCTGGTCCTCTTTCTCGCGACGATCGAGCGCGACTCGCAAGCTGCCGAGTCCTTGGTTGTCCGCCACGCCACCGTCCATCAACGGCAGTGGCTCCAGGAAGGTCTGGTCTTCAGAATCGTCAGCCAGCGTCTTCAACACGGACTGGCGATCGTCCCACGCAAAGTCATGCGGAAAACCGATCGGCTCGAAACCGCCAGGAAAACACGACGACGCAGCGACGACATCCGCGAGACGCATCTGGCAGGCAATTTCTCGGGGCATCCAATGCTTGCCGTTGCCAATGCGAGCCCTGGGGTTGCGACTCTTCTGAAAGCGAAACGGTAGCCCACAGCGAAAATCGGTCGCATTGAAGATGATTTCGCCAATGTGGATCGGCGTTTCGAAGAACTCTCCGAACTTTGCTCCTGAATAGTACTGTTCGTTGAGAGCTTCGGCTTGTGCCGCGATCAACGTGCGGCGCGGCAAAGCATTGTGTTGGCGGGTTAGTAACTGGGTGGCGCGATGTATGGGCCGCTGTGTCCGCAGACGCGACAAGAAGTCGTCATAGAATCGCTCGAAGCTATCGTGGCGCACCTGCGACAAAGCGTACGAAGCCCCCACGATCGTGCCGCCGGAAACCGTCGACAAGACATCGACGCTCTCCAACAATCCCGCCTCGTGCAAGGAACGAAGTGTTCCCAGGTGAAAAGCGGCCGCGCGATAGCCTCCACCGGAGAGCGCTAATGCTATCGAACCAAGCGGCCCGGGCGACGATACTACGTCTGCCATGTCTGCTTCCTTGCCAACTCGCGGGAGAAGTGACAGGCACCGCGCCGTCACGTCGATCGACGCCTACTGATTCTGGACGCACAACTGCCGCGACCATTCCATATCGGTTGCTTCCAATGCCGGTTCGGGCGTGCCGCGATAGACGTAATCCTCGTACGCGGCGGCGTCGTAAACGCGGTGTAATAGCTTCTGGAGATCCAGTCTCGCGTCATCGTGTGGCGGCTGAAGCGGTATCGGGATCACCGGCAGTGGATCGCGCAGCTGGATCGGCCAGACGCCGGCTTGCGGTCGCTCCTGGTAACGGCTGACGAGGACATAATAGTCACATTCGCCCAAGTCCTTCATCGGCATCCGCGGTCCTCCGCGCAGCAGATCGATCTCCACGAAATGCACGGCGCTGTTGAGCAGTCGCGAGCGCTTCCCCACATACTGTTCACGGTCCGGGCCAGACTGCTTGTTGGAAGGGCTCAGCAACTCGATGACCGTCACCAGCCGCATTGTGTCCCGATCACGAATCTCCAAGAACGACAAGCTCTCTGAGTCCACCGCCGGCAAGAGAACCTGCGCTGGAGCCGCTATCGTTGCGGTCGCCGAGCTAGTGGTGCCCTGATCGCTTTGCGACGCAATCGTGACATCGCCACGTCCCAGCAGTCCTCGTCGCTGATCAGGCAACTCGTGGATGAAGACGTGTTCATCGATCTTGACGATGTAGTCAGGCCGGACCTGCGACGTGAGTACTTCCGCGACGGTCGGGCAGAACCGCTCGTGGAAATCATGCCACACAGAAGCTTGTTCGAGATACGGATTCATACCTGGAAAAGGTGAAGGCATCACTCTATCCTTTCAATCTCCAATCATTCTAACCAACCGAATCACTCGCAGACACTCCCACGGATGAAACTCAACATGGTGAAAATCCGTGAGCCCGCTCTGTCAGTCGTGAGCGCAACTGACCCGACAGCCAAGTCAAGGCTAAGTTTTCAACGCGCGGCCTCTGCCGTCGGGGCTCGGCGAGGTCAGGAGGTCTTCGCCGAGTACGCCAAGCAGCGTGGTTGCATCGCTGGCGAGCTTGACAAATGCTGGCTTGTTGCCACACATTACCGTTGTGTCGTTCGACACGTCAATTCTACGGAAGGTGAGTTGCGAATGGATGACGAGCAAGATCCGAGCGTACCTGGATGGACGGAACCGGCTGCTAGTGCCGTGCCGCCGCTGCGTCAGGAAACGGTTCGAGCCGTCTCGGCAAGCGATCAGGCTTTGGTGACGTGGCGCGAATTGGCTGCGGTCGGCAGCATCGTGCTGCTCGCAGATGTCACACTTTTTCACGGACATGGTTACGCTGGTTGCGCGTTATTCTTTCTACTTGCCCCCGCGTTGCTGTTGGCCGGGATGAAGTCGTGGTGTCAATCGGTCAGCGTGTGGGTCAGCAGCGCGATGCTGGTTGTGCTCGCGGCGAAGCTGTTCTGGTGTGGCTCTCTTTTGCTCGTATTCTTCGGATTCGCGTTGACGGTTGCGATCGCGATGAGCGCGCTCGGGCATCCACCGTTTGTCCTTGAGCTGATCGTCTACGCATCGCAGACGATCCAAGCCGGCTATGCCGGCCTGGTCCAGTATTGGCGATCAGCGTCTCGTCTGTCGCCGCACGTGCCGCGAGGCAGTTGGCTCAACATCGCGCTTCCCGCCGTGACGGTGCTGGTGTTCGGCGGCATTTTCATCTTGGCCAATCCAGACCTGGCGACAGCGTTTGGTGAAGGGTTCGACTGGTTCGTCAACAACCTTCGTGATTGGTTGTTCGACCGATTACCGACACCGCTGGAACTGCTGTTTTGGGGAGTCGTGGCCTGGGTCACGATCGGTCTGCTCCGACCGGTTATTCAAGCCGCGGCGGGCGACGAGAAAGACGGCATCGTACTCGCGAAAGCAGTTGGTGAACCGGCACCGCTTTATTCGCCATTCCGCAATACGCTGGTCATGGTGATCGGCTTGTTTGCCGTCTATTTGATCTTCGAGTTTGCCACGCTTTGGTTCCGCGAGTTCTCGGTGGGTTTCCACTACTCGGGGTACGCCCACGAAGGAGCGGCATGGCTGACCGTTGCCCTGGCCCTTGCCACGGTCATCTTATCGCTCGTGTTTCGTGGTTCGGTGTTGTGCGATCCAAGACTTCCGCAGCTTCGTAAGCTCGCGTGGGCCTGGTCGCTCGAGAATGTCTTGCTGGCCTTCGCCGTTTACAATCGCTTGTTCATTTACGTGGGGTTCAATGGGATGACGCGGATGCGAATCGTGGGCCTCTTCGGCATCACGGCGGTTCTCGTTGGGTTCGTTGTTGTCCTGGTCAAGATTGCCCGGAACCGCAGCTTCCTCTGGCTGATCCGCCGTCAATTGTGGACGTTGTCGATAGCCGTTTACGTTTTTGCCCTGACGCCGCTCGACACGATTGTTGTCAGTTACAACGTGCGCCGCATCCTCGACGGTGATCTCGCGCCAAGCGTGCAATGCAGCGTCCATCCGATCAGCTCAGAAGGCGTCGTGTTGCTTCTCCCCTTGATGCAATCGTCCGACGACATCATCCGCGAGGGGATCGCCGCGATGCTGGCCGAACGTGAGGAACTTGCCGAGGACCGGGCCAGTCGCCAGCAGCGGGAAGGCTGGACGTCGTACCAGGTATCCGATGCCTGGGCGTTGAAAGAGCTGCGAGCCAGTCGCAACGCTTGGGCCAGCTATCACGATCTCGATAAACGGACGCAAGCGCTCGAGGCGTTTCACGAGTACGCTTATCAATGGTACTGACCTCGACTGATTTAACCCGGATTATTCATGAACCGTTCAGCAATCTTAAAAACACACGTTTGTAAGCGGAGTTACGGCTATCTTGCCTACAACACCGCGCAAATCAGCCGCCAGGCGATAGCCTGCGGTTCTCTCGAAGTTCAGGAGAACCGCAGGCTATCGCCAGGCGGCTGATGAATAATCCGGGTTAATTCAATCCAATCATTCCGCATTCGCCCGGTCAACCAGATTCTGCCAGAAGTCGCGGGCGGCGCGGTGGTGTGACAAGACCTCTTCTCGTTGGTCGGCCTCTTCGATCTTGATACGGCGGGCTCGTTCGTAGACCCAGTCGTAGAAAAATTGAGCGGACGACTTGCTGATGCGAGGCTGCTGGCCGATTTCGACATAGCAGGGGCCGGTCGAGGCGAAGCGGAAGGTGTCTGCGTTGTTGGTGACCGCGCGCACGAGCATCCAGCCGCTTTCTTCGAACTTGATCGCGGGCAATTGCCCGCCCGCCTCCTTGTACTCAGCGAGCCGGACTTCGCGCTCGACTCGCCCATTTTTGATGATCTCCAAATACTCAACCTTCTCGCGCAGCGAGAGGTTCAACGTCGCTTGCAGCTCGATCGCTTCACCCGCTGCCGCCGTAAAGACATGGCCCGGCAATTCGCCATTCACGCGTGGACGCAACAGCGGGCCATTCGTCACGACAACTTGCCCGGCGCGAAGACCCGCGAACCACTTCTCGTAAGTCAACTCGCCTTCGCAATAAACATAAACGCGGTTGTAGCCCACCGGATTCGGCAACACGCCGGACGCACTGCCGGCCGATGGCGGAATGCGCAGCCCGCAATTCAGCAAGTGGTAGTAGATGTCTTGCGTCCAGCGGCCGTTGCCGTGTGTTCCAGGATATAGCTTTGTGTCGCGAGGCTTTCCCCAGGCCTCGGTCCCCAGAACTTCACTGCGGCACATGTGGTTGTTGGCCAGTCCGATCGAGTCGATCTTTCCAGTGGCGACCCAAGTCGGCATGTCCCACCAAAACGGCTTCTCGACGTCGATATGAGCCGACGGCTGCTCTCTCGCCATTTCGAGAAACTTGATCGGAGACGGATACTCGCGATCGGCCTCTTGAATCGGGAGCGGTTTGTCGAGATTGAAATACATCAATGCTCCGCCTTCGCGTTCGTCTTCGCCCGCCATGACATGATAGAATCGGTTGGTATCGAATTGCGTCAGCAGCGACTCGGGCACGTCCGTCTCGGCCCACGTGTTCTTCTTGTTCCACCAAGTGATCACCGGAGCGACATGCAAGTCTTCGGCCCGCATCAGCAGTTCGATGTCCTTCAGCGGCCGGTGAACGTGCAGATCGCCGCTCCACCATCCCTCTTTCTTCATGTCGACAAAGCGTTCCATTTCGAGCGTGTGCGAGTCTTTCGCTCCGCGTTCGATCATGAAGTGGCCGGTGCGGACGCGATACTCGAGCCCCCGCTCGATCTCGAAGGTGTACGCACCCGCGCGCAGTTTGAGGAGAATCTTGCCATCGAAGACAAAGTGATCTTTCCAAGCCACCGTTCCTCGCGGCATCACCGGGCGGCCACGGCTGTCCTTGAGGTGCATCCTCGCCGCGACCTCCTTGCCTGTCTCCTTGTCGATCACCGTCACTTCGACCTCCCCTTCGAGCGCTGCTGCGAACGAGTTGGCGGACGGACAAGCCGCCGCGATCATCGACAGAACGAAAACTCGCATCTTTAGGGAGAAACTGAACATCGATCTCTCTTTGCAGGGGTCGACTCGGTTGATTTGCCTTCTCGTAGCCGATCATCATAACGCGCAAAGCGTCTATCTTGAGATAGCAACTGCCGCTTGATGGGAATCGCAGCACGGTCGTAGAATAACACTGCGGTTGAGACGGAACTCAGCAAGGCGGTTACAGCAACTCGATAGCAACACGCGAGCGACATGGAAGAAGACTATTACAAGACCCTGAGCGTAGGCCGCGATGCCTCCGCCGCCGATATCCAAAAGGCATATCGCAAGCTGGCGCGGAAGTATCACCCGGACGTCAATCCCGACGATGCGACGGCGAAGCGCAAGTTTCAAGAGATCCAAAAGGCCTATGAGGTTTTGAACGATGCCGAGAAACGCGAGATGTACGATCGCTATGGCAGCTCGTTCGAGTCGATGGGCGCGGGAGGACCGGGCGGCGGCACTTGGCGAACCCATTCAACGGGGACCGGCGGACAAACGGAAGTTGACTTCAGCCAGTTCTTTGGAGGCGGCGTTCAAGGCGGCTTTGAGGGAGGCTTCGGCGATATCTTTCGCCAGTTCGGGGGTGGCGGAGGTGGCGGAGCGCGTCGCAGTAGACAGCGTCCGCGAAAAGGGGCGGACTTGAAGCATCAACTCGACATTCCTTTTAATACAACCGTGACCGGTGGCGAAGCCAGGATCAACGTGAAGCGTCCCGATGGAAAAGTCGAAGCGATTGCGGTGAAGATTCCAGCCGGGATCGAAGATGGTAAGACGATCCGGCTGCGAGGCCAAGGGGAACCGAGCCCCAACGGTGGTCCTGCTGGTGACCTCTTGATCACCGTCAAGGCCGCGCCGCATCCGTACTTCCGCCGTCGCGGCAGCAATCTCGAAGTCAATGTGCCTGTCACTCTGGCGGAAGCCGGCTTGGGAGGCAAGATCGATGTACCAACTCCGAAAGGGGTGATCACGCTGACGGTCCCTCCCGGCACTTCGAGCGGAAAACGTTTGCGCGTCAAGGGACACGGGGTACAGTTGCAGGCGAGTCCGGGCGATCTGTACGCCGAGATTCAAATTGTTCTGCCGAGCGAGATCGATGCGGAAAGTGAAAATCTCATCCGACAGCTCGATGCGAAACAGCAACTGAAGCCTCGGGCCGATCTGCGTTGGTAACGCATGTGAGTTGCGACATGTTCAATTCGCTTTGGCTCCTGGCACAACAAACCGAGCCGCTCATTCGACGGCTCGATCCGCAAACGCGAGCCAAGGTACTGGCGGCACTAGCCGGACTCATCATTCTTGGCATCGCGATGATAGCGCTCGTGTGGCTCGGCGGCCGTGCCACCAGACGCTACATGGGCATCGAGCCGAAACCACGTCGGCGTGAACCTGGCATCAACCCAGACGATTGGGCTCACAAACCGATCGTACCCCCGTTGGACGAAGCGTCTGCGCCGGAGAGCGAATGAGCGGAAACGGTTCACAGAAGAAACAGGGCTTTCCGAAACAGGTTCGGTTGCGCAAACAATCGGAGTTCGATCGCGTATTTGGTGGGAACGTGTACGCCGCTGACGATGTGCTGGTGATGAATGCGTGTTGGAATGACGTTGGTCGCCCGCGGATCGGCCTGTCCGTTTCACGACGGGTTGGAAATGCCGTCGTGCGGAACCGCTGGAAGCGTTTGATCCGCGAAGCCTTTCGTACCCAGCAAAGCGACTTGCCGCGCGGCCTCGATATGGTCGTCCGGCCACGTCGAGGTGCCATACCGGACTTTCGCAACATCCAATCATCGATTCGTTCGCTCGCCGAGCGGATCGTCAGCAAGCTTCCGGAGAGTCGGTCGTGAGCGTGTTGCGGATGCTGTTCATCGATGTTCCCAGCCGCATCCTGATCGGACTTGTCCGCCTGTATCAGATATTGCTCAGTCCGCTGCTTGGCCGTAACTGCCGTTTTCATCCGACATGCAGTAGTTACTTTATCCAAGCCGTTCAAAAGTATGGACCGCTGAAAGGTTCTATTCGCGGCATTTGGCGGGTCTGTCGTTGCAATCCGTTCAATCCCGGCGGCGAAGATCCGCCGTGATGACGTCGATTGGCTGAACCGTCGCTCACCGCGGCTTGTTGGGATGAACGGTCAGATTCTCCGAAGTTCCAATCGTCACAATTTGCTGCGACTCCGGTTCTGCCTGCTTGCAACCAAAGCACCCGCCGCCGCACGCTCCGGCTTCGCGCCGGCGCAGTCGCCGATAAACGAGAGTCGCCACGTAAACAACCGCGACGCTGACGATCGACAGTGCGGAAATATCTTGCCAATTCCAGGTCATCACATCACCCGACGAACAGACTTCCAATCTGATAAGTGAGAAAGGCAGCAACGTAGGCTAAGCCGGTCATGTAAGCAAACGTAAACGCTGGCCATCGCCAGCTGTTCGTTTCGCGTTTAATGACGGCCAGCGTCGACGAACATTGAGCACACAATGCGAAAAATACCATGATCGACAAGGCAACGGGAACATTGAAGACTCTCTTGTCCGTGCCTTCCCACGTCGCCGACCGCAATGTCTCGCGGAGCGTCTCCGATTGCTCGTCTTCATCCTCTCCCAGATTATAGATCACCCCAAGTGTCGCGATGACTACCTCGCGAGCCGGAAACGAGGCAATCGCCGCACAACCGATCTTCCAATCCCAGCCCAACGGCCGAACGGCCGGTTCGACCAGTTGGCCCGCTCGCCCGAGAAAGCTATGCCGCAGCTGTTCGCTCGGATTCTCGGCGGCCTCATATCGCGGATAATAGGCGGCGGCCCAAACCAGAATGGTGACGGCGAAAATCAAAGTGCCAGCCCGCCGGACGAACGCCCACCCCCGATCGAGCATCCGATACAGCACGATGCCGAGACCCGGTAGCTTGTAGCTGGGAAGCTCCATCACGAACGGCGGCGTCGCTCCTTTGAGGATGGTTCGGCGGAGGACGAGTGTCACGAAGACGGCCGTAACGATGCCAATCGCGTACATGGCGAACATCGTGAGGCCTTGCAAGCCAAAGACGCCGAGGACGCGCTGGCTTGGTATGAACGCACCAATCAGCAGCGTGTAGACCGGCAGTCTGGCACTGCAACTCATCAGTGGTGCGACGAGGATCGTGATCAGTCGGTCTCGCGGATTCTCGATGACACGAGCCGACATGATTCCCGGTACCGCACAGGCGAAGGAAGACAGCAGCGGAATGAACGATTTGCCGCTCAGTCCAACCCGCGACATCAAACGATCCATCAGATACGCGGCTCGCGACATATAGCCGCAGTCTTCTAGAATCGCGATGAACAAGAAGAGTACAAAGATCTGCGGCAAGAAGACGAGGACTCCACCAACACCCTCGATGGCACCGTTGATGATCAGCGACTGTAGCGCCCCTTCGGCGAGCGCCGCGGCGACAAAGTTTGACGCGTGACTCTTCAGCCAGTCGATAAGATCGGACGCCGGTCCCGCGATCCAAAAGACTGCTTGGAACAAGAAAATCATCAGCAAGACGAAGACCGTTGTTCCCCAAATTCGATGTGTCAGGACACGGTCGACCTTATCGCTGAAACTTTTCGGCCGTGAGCTGGGACGTTGCACAACGCCATCAAGTAACTGGCCGATCCACTGATACCGGGCCATCGCCTCAACAGCGGGAACCGGCATCCCGGCACCGGCCAGCCGTTGGCGAGCGGCCGAAATGGCCGTTTGAATGGAATCGTTGATCTCGCGAATTCCACCGTGTGATAAGTAACCGCTCGTGTCCAGCAACAGACGCTCGACGAGATAGCGCGGCAGCGGAGTCTCGAATTCTTGCTCGCAGTGCGTTTCCAGCTTGGTGACTTCGGCTTGAAACAGTTCCGGGAATGGACTCTCGGGTGGCGTTTGCTTGACCTTCAGCGTATCAACGAGTGCCTGTTTGAGTTCCTCGAGTCCCCATTTGCGATTTGCTTGGATTTCGATGACCGGCACATGCAGCCGATTGCGGAGCAAGTCGACGTCGATGGTCATGCCCCGGTCGCGCGCTACGTCGACCATGTTAAGAGCGATAACGGTTGGTTTGCCAAGTTCGAGAACTTGACTAACCAGATAGAAGTTTCGCTCTAAGTTGCTTGCATCAACAATACAGAGCACGGCATCAGGCTCGTCGACGGCGTTCTGCCGCCCCAGTAAAACGTCAACGGCGATCATCTCGTCGGGTGACCTCGGGGCGAGGCTGTAAGAACCCGGAAGATCGACGATGGTGAACGGTTGCCAATGAAACTCGGCGTGCCCCAGTTTCTTCTCGACCGTGACTCCCGGGTAGTTTCCAGTCCGTTGGCGAACGCCACACAGCGCGCTAAACAACGTCGACTTTCCCGTGTTTGGATTGCCGAGCAGCGCGACAGTTAGAGTTTGCGGAGGGGATTCGGCGGGCATATCGATGGTCGACTAGAAGCGGGTCAGTGGTCAGGCAGTCAGTTCGATCGTAACGCGGGCAGCCTCGCTTTTCCGCAGGCTCAGGCGGTATCCACGGATCTCGATTTCGATGGGATCGCCAAGTGGCGCGATGCCAATCAGTTCAAATTCGGTGCCGGGCGTGAGTCCCATTTCAAGCAGCCGAATCGCGACGTCGTCCATTCCGTCCACCCGCACGACCACTCCGCCCTGCCCTACCTTGGCGTCGGACAACACGCTCAACTTGCGACTCCCGGCCGAACCATCACGCTGAACAGATCCGCATCACGGAAGCAGAGCTTTTGGTCGGCGATCCGGACGATACAGGGAATCCCCGGCTCAAGCATCTCGACCGGCACTCCGGCACGCAGACCAAGCTCCTCGAGCCGGTGGACTTGTTCCGACTGACCGACCAAATGCTCGATCAAAGCGTGCTGGCCTCGCACCAGCAGATTTAACGGAAGCAGTTCTTCCACGTGAGGGGCTCCTCGAAGGCAAAGCCATGTGACTGAGACTGTGTCTCAATACGATGCTTTGATGATAGTCTTCCGACTGATGATTAGCAACGGCCAACGATTTGCCGAGCCGATTTCGATCAGAGGTCGAGGGCCGACGTTCCGGTGTCCGCGTCGTACGGAAACAGGGGGCTATTCGGCCACAACTGGCGACTTGAGTGTGCCGATTCCGGCAATCGTCGCTTCGACTTCGTCGCCTGCGTGGAGATAGGTTCCTGTGGTACTCCCGACTCCGGCGGCGGTGCCCGTCGAGATAATGTCACCGGGCTCAAGCGTCACGAAGCTAGAAATGAACTCAATGACCGCGGCGACCGGAAAGATCTGTTGCGCGGTTGAGGCGTCTTGACGCACGGTGCCGTTGACGGTGAGTTTCATGTCGAGCTTCTGTGGATCGGGGATTTCGTCGGGAGTGACGACACACGGTCCGCACGGGCAGAAGCTGTCGTGCCATTTGCCGTGCAGCCAGTCGAAGAACACGTCCTTCTCGCGTTCCTTGCGGCCGGGGTTGGGACGGAACTTGCGATTGGAGATGTCGTTGATGACCGTGTAGCCAGCGACATAGTCGAGCGCTTCGGCCTCGCTCACGCCCTTCGCTTCACGACCAATGATCACGGCAAGTTCCAGTTCCCAATCGATGTGATTGGGCGAGACGTTCGGGATTCGAATCGGTTTGCCTGGATCGGTCAACGTCGTCGTAGGTGGCTTCATGAAGACGTACGGAAACGTCTCGGCTCGCTCCGCCGCGATACCGCCGCCTTCCTCGATGTGCTTCGCGTAGTTACCCGCCAAGAGGAACAACTTGTTGGGGCGCGGAATTGGGACGAGCAACTCGACTTGGCCGTGTGCCAGTGTCATGTCCTCGGTCAACTCACAATCGTCACTGGCCAAGAATTCCGCAAGCTTACGCGTCGCCTCCAAGGCTTCGCCGTCCGGCGGAAGAAATGGAAGCACGCTCGTGCTGATCGGCAATACGGTCGTTGACTTGGTGGCGATCGTATGAGCTTTTGCTACGGACGATAACGGAATGATTCGATCGTCTTGATAGAATCCGACCGAGATTTGGTTTCCAAACTTATATCGGCAGAGTCGCATCGTGCTTGTTCCTATGAGTAGGGTGGGCTGTGCCCACCGAGGTGTATGTGGTGGGCACAGCCCACCCTACGCGAGTTTGAACCATCGAACAACTCTCACATACCGGTCAAAGCTCTTTCGTCATGCGGCGAAAGTAATCGCCGAGATGGTGTCCGTTTTCCCGGTTGATCCGTTTTCGGACTTGATCTTGTGGCGACGTCGCGGCCATTTCCGAGCGGAGACAGATTTGCCCGTCAATCTCCGCCCATTCCCACGCGCCAGTTCTTCTGAGTGCTTCGCCGATGTAAGCTCCCCAAATGCGAGCGAGCATCGCAACATTTTCGTCCGACCTGCCGCCCTTAATCGCATACTCGACGTCGTCGGCGTTGGCTTCGATCAAATCGATACTGGCTTCCGAGAAGTCGAGTTCGAGCACCAAGTGCTTTCGGGAGAATCGCTGAGCTTCGAGCGCATTCGCTTTCATCTCTTCGGCAAGGTCTGACATGGTTCGTCCTTTGGTCGTTTGTAGCACTTGGTTCGCGTGCCGGAACTTATTCACGGAAGAACGCGCACGGACTGCGTGCGCTAGGCGGAATCCTCGTTCGGTGTAGCGTTGCGAGTTTGCCACGTCAAGCCGTCCCGGCACCGCGCGACGCGTCCTTCGACAAAACTCGCCAATAGAGAGACGAGAAAGGTAACGGTCAGCGAACATGGCATGATCCACGTAAAGCTAAGCGTTCGATCGGGAAAGCTCCAGCCAAAAGCAGTCAGGAGCGGGGCGAGTTGCTCGAAGTAGCCCAGCCCGATACTCGTTGCAAGGCCGGCGGCGACTCCGGCGATGACGGCTCTTTCACCAACGCGCGGCACGAACATGCCGACGAGAAACAGCCCGCCGAGCGGAGCGGTAATGGCATTGAATGTCCGCGGCATCGCATCGACCACGCCCCACTTGTCCGGCAAAAAGCTGAGGCAATACGCGGCGATCGTGATCAGCAGACCGGCGATTAATGTGATGGACTTGGCTTTTCCAACGTGCGACTTGTCCGGCGACGCCGACCGTTGCTCGGTCGTGATGACCGTGGCGATCGAATTGATACCAGAGTCGATGCTCGACATCGCCGCTGCCAGGAGAGCCGCGAGGATGGCTCCGCCGCAGCCAACTGGCAGGCGGCTGACAGCGAACGACGGAAAGATCAGACTTTGCTGTTTCGTCGAGCTTAAGCCGCCATCGATGGCGATGCCTTGACCAACATAGAAATACAGGACGGCGAGCCCAACGACAACGAGCATCAAATTGATCCCGACGCCAAACAACGAGCCCGTCACGAAGCTTCGCCGGGCGGACTTCATGTCGCTGGTGCTGAAGTAACGCTGGACGGTCATCTGATTTCCGACGTGTGTACAAACGTGCCAGATGCACATATTGAAAGCCACGGTGACGACGGTCGCTCGAACGAACGGATCGAAGCTGAACAGCGGCAACGAGTGGGTCGCGTTGGTGCTGGTCAGGTGACGACTCGCGGCCTGATACCAATCGGGCAACCAGGTGCCGGTCGTGACTGCGATGAAGCCAATCGTGAACAGGCCGCCACCGATCAGTAGCACCACTTGAACGACATCTGTCCAGATGACCGCCCGTAATCCTCCTAGCATCGTATAGCTTGTTGCGACGATGCCGACCGTCACAATCACGAGGAGCAACTGGGCGGACGCGGCTGGTTCTGAGATCCCGAAACTCTCGAACACCGTCACGACCGCCCCCGGAACCGACAAATCACTGACGCGCGCCAACGCTTTGGCAGAGAGCAGAACGACGAACCCCATCCAAAGCACGACCATCGTGATGAAGAGCCCGACACCAAGCTTTCGTGCCGTACGCCCGAAGCGGTGCTCCAAGTATTCATACGCCGACGTATACCGAAACCGCATCAGGAACGGGATGCAAAACACCCACACGATGACCATCTCGAAGGGAATCGCCAGCATCTTGCCGAAGATATGCGTGACGCCCGACTTCCACACTTCGCCGGGCTCCGAGAGATAGGTCAAGCTCGACAGCAGCGAAGCGATCACGCTCAATCCGACCGCGAACCAAGGCATCTGTCGCCCGGCCAGGAAGTATTCGTCGTCGCTGCTTTGCCGCCGCGAAAGGTAGACGCCAAACGCGATCATTCCAGCCAGATAGGCCGCAATGACCGCGTGGTCTTGCCAGGCGAGCGCGAGCAGCATCGATGATTCCTTGAGTGACAGCTCTACTTACGAACGTCGTAGCAGAGCATCTCGTGCTGATTTCGCAAGTACAAACGACCATCCGCGACGACCGGATGCGCCCAACTGTCGCCGTTCTTGACGAAAGCAGAGATGCCAGTTGGGCAGCGGGATCCCTAGCCATGCGAGCCGATCGCGCGTCAGGTGGACGCCCAGCAAAAGCAAACGGGCCAGGAATCTCTTTTCGCCGAAGAGATGCCTGACCCGAATTGCTGGAGATTGATGGGAGGTGTGGTCCGTGGGTGATGGCGCGAACGCTGACGCCACCGCTAGTCCCACCACCATTGACCTGGCTTGAGATGGTCGAGCGTGATCTCGCCGCGCTGCTTCTTGACGGCACCTTGTTCATCGGGAAGCAAACTGGCGGAGGTTAGCGCCAGACGCGGCTGAATGTTAACGCCGCCGCCGATCGGTGTCGTCAGGTGATTACCTCGCCAGAACGCGGAAACAGCCGCCTCGACTTGCTGGGGAGCATTACCCGTTTGAACGGAATAAGCCTGCTCGTTACCGAACAGGTCCATCGACCAGCCGACTTGGCCGTAGAAGTCTTGGCGTTGGATGTAGGCCGCGGCGACCGACATGTCGATCAAGTTACGAAGCTGTGCGTAAACCGGTACTGCCTTGGCGAGTTCCGGATACTTCTCGGTGAAGCCGTCAACAAATCGCTTGCTCGCCATATTCACTTGAGCGGCGTTCACTCGTGTGCCATCCGCGGCAACCATTTCGTCGGCCCCGATCAGCTTGACCGCATTGCCAACCAGTTCCATCGCCAGTTCGTCCTCGCTAACCCGGACGCATTCGTAGTCGGGCACGAAGTACCACCGTTGCATCGCGTTTTTGGCGATCGACGCGGGACTGGCAAGTTCGACGTAACTCTTCATCTTCTTAACGCTCGTGCGTTCGAGGCCGATCCCGATCAGCTTCATGCGGTAGTCGGCTTCGACAAGAATCTTGGCAAAGTGCGTGTCCGCGGGAATTCCGCCGATGGTGATGTTCTGAAGACCCAGGCTCTTTCGCAAGCCGTCCACGATGAACCTCGTTTGATCAGGAGTAGCTCTGCCACCAAGTCGCACGAGGAACTGCTGCATGTTTGCCAGACCTTCTTGCGTCGGATCGATCGAGCAGCGAATGACTGGCGTTTCGCTGCCGCCCGGTGGAAACGCACGTAGCGCGACGATCAGGTCTTGCAACTCGATCACCGGCGCTCCGCTCGTAATGCCGCGAACGCGACCCGACAGGTCCGATGCCCAACCTTCGGCGGGCCCCGCAACAACAATGTCACCCGTTTCCGGATAGACAAAGACGTATTGGATTCGTTGCAATCCGGCCAGGTACAGCATCGCTTCCGTAGGCGTCTCACCGGCCGCAATCCGCGCGGCGACAGCGGCTTCGAGGCGGTTCAACGAAACCTTCCGCAGATCGCTCGACTTCGCAATATCCGCAGGGAGCGAGCGCCTTGCCGCGGCAATGCTACTGCCCGCCAGTTTTCCAGTTCGATCCACAAACATGTGGAATCGAAGCACTCCGCCCGCGTCGACTTCGACGCCAGCCACACTGCTCGTCGTCGTTGTCGTCGTCGTATTTTGAGCCGGGAGCGTCGTCGCGCTCAGCCCGATAACCAAGAACAACAGCCCAGAGACGCTGATTCGTCGCAGAATCATCAGGAACCTCTCCTCTTGCGGTGACCGGTACGCTCCCAACCCCAGCCGCGCTCCGAAAAGCTCGAATCGTCTGAGGCGGGAACGCTTGATTTGTTGAATTCACACGGAAAATTGTTGCAAATACACGCCACATCGACGCGATGTTGCGGAGTTTCTGTTTGCTAAAGACAATAACTGATCTTAATTGGGCAGCTTAGAGAAGGCAAGTAAAACTGCCGCTCGGTGTTGGGCCGGAACAGGGTTTTCAGTTTCGGCAAGTTCGGCGCGGATTCCCGAACTGCGAAGCTTTTCCCAGCCTACGCGAATTCTTTGCCTCGAAAATGATCTGGGGCATTCATCCGTCGTGGCGAGTTTGTGCAAGCAGTGCAAGGAGTTACAGCGTGCCCGGAAAGATTTACAGAACATTTACACAACCGAGACGGCACCAAAACCGGGGTGTCGCCGATATCGACTACAATTCCGAGCCCGTGGGGATGATTGCATTGAACCCGCAACGCAACGCGACGACGCGTCGCCCTAGCTAGTATTGAGGAGCCAAACCATGGCGATCGCACCTGATGAACAAGAACTCCTGGAGCTGGAAGCTGCGTCAGCGACGGCTTTATTGGATCGCGACGATACCGAGGCAGCCGACGAATCGCTCTGGCAACAGGATCGCGCGACGGCGATGTCCGATGCACAGCAGTTGTCGGAGCGGCAGAAGCGATTCGCCGCCGGCCCGAACTACCCGGTCGTTTTTTGGCTCGTGCTGTTGCACGCTGGTGCATTGGCAGCGCCGTTTTTCTTCAGTTGGGAAGCGTTCGCGGTCTGCATCGCGTTGTACTGGCTGACCGGTTCGGTCGGCGTTTGCCTGGGCTTCCATCGGCTGCTCACGCACGGCGCGTTCAAAGTCCACCAGCCGATGCGTTGGCTGTTGGCGTTCATCGGTGGATTGTCGGGCGAGGGTTCTGCTCTCGAGTGGGTCTCCAATCACCGCAAACATCACGCTCACAGCGACCACGATGGCGACCCACACTCGCCCCACGATGGCGGCCTTTGGTCGCACATGTGGTGGTTGGGATGGACCATTTGTGGCAAAGAATACGAAACACACGTCAACCGCTGGGCTCCAGACCTGGCGAAAGACCGAGTGATGCGTTGGATTGGCTACATGTTCCTGCCGTCACATATCGCCAGCGGGCTCGTGTTGCTTGCCGTCGGCCAGTTGATGGGCGGTCCTTACATGGCGGCGTCGATGTTGGTATGGGGATTGTTCGTCCGCTTGATCATTGTTTTGCATGTCACTTGGTTCGTCAATTCATGGTCGCACATGTGGGGCTATCGGACGTACGAGACAGCCGACGACAGCCGCAATAACTGGCTTGTCGCCATCCTCGCATTTGGAGAAGGTTGGCACAACAATCATCACGCCTACCCTCGCATGGCCGCCCAGGGACACAAATGGTGGGAGCTTGACATGACCTACTCCGTCATTCGATTGATGAAGTGGACTGGATTGGCGTGGGATGTCGTCGACTACAAAAAGATCGGCGATCGGAACAAATAGGGGTAGATCTGTTTTCGATATCGCCCAGGAGCCCGTACGTCGCGAGACCTGCGGGCTTTTTTTGCCCGAACCCGGCGCCCCGAAAAACTGTCTTGCTTTTGCGGACCGTTTGGAGAATGATAGGGAGACAGTTTACTGGGTCGTGCGAACGCAGCACGACTGAACAGAAAGCCCGTGAGACCGTCGCAATCTTTGGCTATGCGAACTAAACGGGGAAACAACCCAGTAGGAAGGAGGTGACCTAGTGAATGAAGTCTGTACTAGCCAGCGAGGTGGCAACGCCTGACAAGGTCGGCGGACTGCGGAAAGGCAGGCCACCGGCTCGCTGAGATCTCCGATCAAACGCGAGTTTAATCGAGGCCCGGTTCCTGAAAAGGAGCCGGGCCTTCGCTTTTTCTGTAGTAGGTCACTTCCGCCGGAAGTGACCTGCCAGTAACCCCGGTGTTTGCACAGGCGGAAAGGTCACGCTCGGCGAGCGTGACCGACTGAAGGGTCAGCCGACTCGCCATCCAAATCGAAAAGCAACGCGGATGGTGATCGCGGCCATAGTTGTCTGCCGTCAGCTTCTCCTGGCAATACACCGTACGTCCGAATTCGCCGCCCGATACAACCAGCGTATCGTAGCATCCCGCGTTGCTTCAGATCGGTGATCAGGGCTGCCGCGGCCTCCCTACACCTGAATTACGCAAAGGCCTCGCGTAGCTGGGCGACATACGACGGACAAACCTCGCGAGGGTTCTCGTCCTCTTCGTATTCGAGGACGACGTAGCCGCGATAGTTCGCGTCGCGCAAGATGCCGGCCAGCCGCTTGAAGTCGGCCGGTTGCTTTTGCTTGCCCGGGCCGCTGACGACGACTTTGACCTGCACGTTAATGGCATAGGCGGCGACTTTGGCGAGATCGTCGTAAAGATCGTCCGTATGGAAGTTGCCCGTGTCGAGATTCACCCCGAACCACGGACTCTTGACGTCATTGACTAATGCCATCAGCCCCTCGGCAGTTGATGTTGGGCCGCCGTGGTTTTCGAGCGCCAAGTGAACTCCATGCTGTCCTGCGTACTCGCAGCACTCCTCCAAGCCTTCGACCATCAGCTTGTGCGATTGCTCGGGAGTCGTCTCCTTTTGCAGGTGTCCCGCGAACACGCGAATGACCGGCGCGCCGAGGATTTCGGCGTTGTCGATCCAGTGTTTCAAGTGAGCGATCTGCTCGTCGCGTTTCTCGCCGGTCGGATGACCAAAGTCGTTGCCGACCGCTGTGCCAGAGACATCCAGTCCAAGCCGGAAACATTGTTGCTTCAGCTGCCTGAGATACTCGGGGGTCGTAGGATTCGGAAAGTAGTACGAAGTCAACTCGGTGCCTTCGAGCTGCATCTTGGCACAATCGTCGATGAAATCTGCCATTGTCAGCTCGGCGGTCTTGCCTTGGAGCAACGAGCGATAGCTGTACGCCGCCAGACTGAATTTGAATTTCGCTGGCCCGTTTCGCACGATCGGTTCGGCGGCAACACTTTCGTTGGCGGCCAAGCCCGTCACGGCAGCCGCGGAGGCGATGGAACAAGTTTGCAGGAAACGTCGACGGTCGAAGGATCGATGCATGGCAAGAGGTTCCGATTCGTGAGAGCAGGAAAGGCCGTTCGCCGACGGGCCAGGAAAGCGTCAATTGGCAAGAGACGTATTGTCGCTTACGGAGGTTCGAGTCGCAAGTCTCGGGTGCTCAGCGCGGCCGTCGTACGTGGCCGTTCGCTCCGCGAACGAGGGTTCCTTTCGCGGAGCGAACGGCCACGTACGCTACTCCCAAATTGGCTGCGAGAGAGCCGCAGCTACCGGAGCCAGGATGATCAGCGGAGCCCAGGCCGCCAGCGCGGGCGACATCAGGAACCCGCTGGAGCCCAGTGCCTGGCAGACGATCATGACCGCGAAGTACGCGACCACGATGCCAATACCCATCCCTGCCGCCACGAACACACTCCGGTTGCGGCGCGTAAGAACCAACGGTAGGCCGAGGACAAAGAGAGTCACGTCGAGCAGCGGCTGTACAAATCGCGAGTGCATCGAGACACGGGTGCGGAGCCCAAAGTCGAGACTCGGGTTTCGCAGCCCGGTCACCAATTCGCTGGTCGAGGCGAACTCGCGATACTGAGGGCCGCAGGCGACATCTAAAAATGTCACCTCGCTCGCGACGAACAATTGGTTGGGCAACAGCCAGTCGGTATCCGATGAACTAAGAATGACCGGCTCGCCATCCAGATACGCGGAGGCAAGCTCCGCGTGATTCGCGGGTTGCGTGACGCCGTCTAACAGATAGCCGCCCAGCTGATACTCGGTCGGCGGATGATAGAACGCATTTTCGGCAACCAGCTTTCGCCCAAATTCGCCATGCGGACGATGCAACGTGAACGTCGGCTCTTGAATTCGCTCGTCCGCCGCAAAGCTCGCTCGTCCGCCGATGAGAATGTCGGTTCGATGATCGGTCACGGCGTCGACTTTGCGAGCCGTTTCACCGAGCCAATCCTGAGCGTTACGCACGAGCTTATCGCGGACTTTGGGAATCACCAGCTCGCGATTAGCCGCTCCCAGCAGACTGACGACAACGGCAGCGGCAAGCAGCGGGCGGACAATCCTCTTCGTCGTGATGCCGGCCGCCATGAGAGCGGTCATTTCATTCGTCCGCTGGAGCCAAGTGATCGCAAACATTCCAGCCACCAACGCCAGCAAGCCACTGGCATGATCGAAAAACCAGGGGACACGGGCCGAGTAGTAGTCACCAACTACCTTAAGAAGACCACCTTGTTCCCGGCCGTAGCCGATGAACTCGTCGAGATTGCCGAAGCCGTCGATCACGATGTACAGACCGACCATGCTTGTAAAGCTCGCGAGGAGTACCTTTACAAACAATCGCAACAAGTACCGATCAAAAATCGACATTGGAACTCCGTTCCCATGCGTCGTTTGGTGAATTGGCTAAGCGACCGCCTGAATAGCTCGCGCCAGGGCCGCGATCCCGGCTCGAATTCTTTCACACGACTGAACGCCAAAGCTCAGTCGCATCGTGTTCTTCGCAACCGGTTGGCCCTCGACCGGATAGCAGTACTGGCCCGGCACGTACAGCATTCCTTCTACGATCGAACGGTCAAACAGTTCGCCGGCCGGACCTGTATCGATCCGGGGTGGCAAGGTCGCCCAAACATACAAGCCACCGGTCGGACGACGCCACGTGACGCCCTCCAACGGCGCAAGAAACTCGTCCGCCGCGGACAACATCGCAGCGAGCTTCCGGTGGTAACTGGCTCGAAGTTTCTCGACGTGCTGCGTGAACAAGTCGCGGCGCAGCACTTCGGCCATCAAATGCTGATTGAAGTTCGGCGAGCCAAAGTCGATGTTTCCCTTTTGTGCGCACACGGGTCCGACAAGATGTTCCGGCAGGATTCCCCAACCAACACGAACACCGGGCGAGAACGACTTCGAAAACGTGCCTGCGACGATGACCGTCTCGCCGTCCTCGTCGAACTCACTCGCGCTCGGCACATCTTCTCCCACGTATCGCAACTCGCGATAAGCCTCGTCGGCGATCACGTGGATCCGCGTCTTGTGCGACCATCGTTGTGCAATCTGGACGATCCGCTGCACTCGCTCCGAAGGCATCATGATGCCGGACGGATTGTCGAAGTAAGGCACCAAATAGATTGCTTTCACGCGAGGCAAGTCGCCGGATCGGGCCAGTTGCTGCAGCGTCGCTTCCAAGGCCTCGGGGATCATCCCCAGATCGTCCGTCGCCACACTCCACGTCCGTGCGCCTAGGTTGGCGACCGTGCCGAGAAACACCAGGTAAGTCGGTGCCGCGCAAAGGACGATGTCTTCCAGATCGAGCAGGCTCTCGGCGACGAGATGGAGCAATTGGTTGCTGCCAGCGGTGATGACAACCCGGTCTAGCGCTTCTCGTGTGCTGGTTGTCGAGGTGAATTGATCGAGGATGGATTCGCGAAGCGCTGTCACACCGGGGGTGGTACCATACTGCAACATCGCGCGAGCTTCGACATCGTTGCCGAGCAAGTCGGACATCACATCGCGCACGATTTCGACCGGAAGCGTCTCCTGATCGACGAAACCCGCCGCCAACGAGATCAATCCCGGATTGTCGAGTGCCCGGGACATCAGCTCGCTGATTGGTTGCCCCTCCGCCAGCGTCGCACGGCGGCTTGGAAGGTAAGGCGATATGACAAAGGGCTCGGCCAACAGAACAATCTCCTCGGGCGTGGATTTGGTACGATAGGGAAGTCGGCAAAGACAGGTCAAGACGAAGAGTGCCGAATACTGGCGATTTGTCGATTACCTGGTGGAATTCTACAGGCGTTACGGATTTGGAACCAAGTGAGAAAGCCGATCACGCAGCAACGACAGATGGTTCAGCCGCAAGGTTCACCGGGCGGCGTGTCGGTCATTCGTGCGGTATGTGCGCGTGCCGCGAATCTGCTGTTTCCGCCAAATTGTGCTCTGTGTGCGATCCCAATGCGGCCGGAAGATGGCCAAATCACAAGGATTCATCTCTGCAACCGATGCATCAGCGATCTCACTCTAGCCGAGCCAGCATGTCAGAAATGTGCCCGTCCGCTGCCTCAAGGAGCACAGGACCAGTCCAGCGACTGTCCAAATTGCCGTGGCAAGCGGTTTCGCTTCGATCGAGCGTATGCACTTGGCGTCTACGGCGGCCTGCTCCGCGACGCTGTCCTTCAAATGAAGCAGTCAACCGGCGAATCGCTGTCACTGGCGATGGGGCATTTGCTGGGTGAGCAACTGTCGCGAAACATCACAGACGCTCCCAACTACCTCGTCGCAGTCCCCACACACTGGACGCGTCGCCTGCGGCGGAAGGTGAACTGCGCCGAGATTCTACTTGAGTCGGTGACGGCCCGACTTGGCCTCCGCAGCGTCCCGAAACTGCTTCGTTGTCGACGTAAGACCAACAAACAAGGGACTTTACTGCCGAACGAGCGATTGACCAATGTCCGCGGAGCCTATCGAGTTTCTACGGGCTACGTTATTAATGGTGCGAAAGTGTTGCTGGTCGACGATGTCATGACCACCGGAGCCACCGCGAACGAGATCGCGAAGATCCTTCGGAGAGCTGGCGCGGCGAGCGTCGAAGTTGCCGTGGTGGCACGTGGTATCGGATTTGACAGTTGAGCGGCCTTCCCGCGTGGGCTGTTAGGTCCAACAATGTCAGTTAGGTAGTCGTCGAAAGCGAAGTGCCGCCGGCGAAGCAGCTATGCGCGAGTGGATGGCCGTGACGCTTTTGTACGACGGCCTTCCAAGGCCGTCGATTGGTTCGAGACGGCCTTGGAAGGCCATCGCACGTACTTTTTGAAAGTGCCATTTACAACTGCGGACGGTAAAGTTCCGGTTAGTGGCCTCGGAAATTGGATGGATACTTCTCACGAAAGCTCTGAACCAAAACGCAAGCCGCATCGGCCGTTCCGTCGCGCGGTGCTGCGTGGGCTGGCCATCTTGATGCCACCGTTGCTGACGATCGCGCTGTTCATCTGGGCTTGGTCGGTGGTTGAGACGTCCGTGTTGCGGCCGGTCGAGAGTCTTGCCAGTGATCTGATCGCGTTCGGCACCCGAGACGGTCCCGGTCCGGTGCCCACGAATGCCAAGGCTGTGACGGAGGGTGGCAGCGTCGTCTCGTATAAACTAGGGGACCGCGAATACTTTGAACGCTCGGACGGGACATGGGTTGGTTACTACACCGACGAATACATTCGGACGAAACATCTGCAACGCAGGTACGTCCTGCCCCTTTTCATTTCGGTGTTCCTACTCGTCTCGTACATGCTCGGCAAGTTTGTCGCGGCTGGTGTGGGCCGGATGCTGGTCAATTCGTCGGAAGTATTAATTCAGCGTCTCCCGCTGATCAGTAACGTCTACGGTTCGGTCAAGCAGGTCACGGACTTTGTTTTGAGCGAACGCGAGATCGAGTTCAATCGCGTGGTCGCTGTCGAGTATCCGCGCAAGGGGATTTGGTCGATCGGCTTTGTCACGGGCGAGAGCATGGCTGACATCCGGGCCGCTGCGAACGAACCGGTCTTGAGCGTGCTGATGCCAACTTCACCGATGCCGGTCACCGGCTTTACAATCACGGTCTTGAAGAGCGAAGCGGTCGATCTGAATATCACCGTCGATCAGGCCATTCAATTCGTCGTGAGCTGCGGAGTTGTCGTTCCAAAACAGCAGCAACGAAGCACCGAAACCGAAAGAATCAGTAACCACGTCTCCGCGGCGATTGCCCAGCACGGCGGCGGCAACGGGTCAAGCGGAAATGGAACAAGTGCCGACCAGCGGGACGACAGTCTCGAGTCTTCCAGCTGACGCCACGATTCGCCTCGGCACACGAGCCAGTGCTCTCGCGCGATGGCAAGCCGAATGGGTCGCCGGTCGCTTGACCGAGCTTGGTGCAGCCGTCGAACTCGTCTTCATCAAGACCGGCGGTGACGGCACGACAACACCGATCACCGAGAGCGGCGGCCAGGGCTTGTTCACGAAAGAAATTCAACGGGCCCTGCTGGACGGGCGAGTCGATCTGGCCGTTCATAGCTTGAAGGATCTGCCCACGGAACACATCGACGGCCTGAGTTTGGCTGCCGTTCCACCTCGCGAAAGCCCTCGTGACGCCTTCCTCTCGAATCGATTCACGGGCATTGAACAGTTGCCGAGCGGTTCGCGCATTGGGACCGGCAGCCGACGTCGCCAATCCCAGTTGTTGCACGCGCGCCCTGACTTGACGGTGCATGACATCCGCGGCAATGTCGAAACGCGCTTGCAGAAGCTCGACGATGGCGAGTACGACGCCATCGTCCTCGCCGAAGCTGGCCTGAAGCGGCTCGGGCTGGCTGACCGCATTACTCAGCCTCTCCCGCCGACAACCATGCTTCCCGCCGTCGGGCAAGGAGCACTCGGCCTGGAAACTCGCGAAGACGACGCGACGACAATCGCGGTGGTGAAACAGCTAGACGATGCGGAAACACACGCCTGTGTGCTGGCCGAGCGGACGATGCTGGCGGCGCTGCGAGGCGGCTGCCTCGCGCCGGTCGGTGCGTGGGGACGTGTTTCGGACAACCTACTGCTTCTCGATGCCGTTGTTCTTAGCGCGGACGGCACGACGCGACTTGCGGCGAGTGTTTCTGGAGACATCGATTCCGCCGTGTCGCTGGGAGCGGAAGCCGCCCGCCAGCTGCTCGAGCAAGGTGCCGCCGAATTGATCGCTGGCTCACGCCAAGCCTGAGCTGCCGTTCACGCAAGTTCGCCTGTTGCGTTTTTGCAACCTTTTCTTCTTGACGGCTCGTTTGTGCGACCTACGTTTCCATTGTGCAGCAATTCCGCCGTGGCGAGTCCGCGTCGGCAAATTGCGACCAATCGGAAGAATCGTAATTCGAGCGGATGGTCGAACAAGATGGTTGACGAACTCCTTCCACAACCCGCCGCAGAGCCATTCGGCCTCGATCCCCCCCAGGCGGATCTTGGTCGTTGACGATGACCCAGACCAGTTGGCGGCTCTCGCCTATCGGCTGCGAAAGCTTGGGTACGACGCGGCTTCTGCGAATTCGGGTAGTGAGGCAATCGAGTCGGCAACGTCGATCGTTCCGGATCTCGTGCTGCTGGACCTCTGTCTGCCGGACGTCAATGGCTTCGATGTCTGCCAACAACTCGGCGACTCGGCGACGACTTGTGGCGTCCCTGTCATTATTCTGAGCGGCGTGGAAACCGACGACATTGTTCGCCGCGCCCGCACAGCTGGGTGCGCGTATTACCTTCGCAAACCGTACGATCCAAACGTTTTGCTGACGTTAATCCAAAACGCTTTGGAATCCGCCCAGGATCTGGATTGGTAGCTGCGATCCGGTTCGTGGCGGCTCGTGGTAGTGGTACAGTTTGAAAGTAGCCTGGCCCCCTGGGCCGGGAAATCACGGGCCGGGGGCCCATGCTACACCTAACGGTATCACGACCCGGCTCGTGCCGCCCTTGCCAGTATCCGATGCCATCTGTTAACCTGTCTGGCTGCGCTGGATTGGCGCGTACGTCAGTTGTTGGAACCATCGTCGGGAGCCCGAAGTGGGAACGAAGAAAACAGGAAAAGGGCGACGCAAGGTCGGCCGCAAGAAGCGTCGAATGCGGGCGAAAATCCGCCATCGTAAGCGATAACCAGAATCGCACTGCCTCTCTCCAGCCATCGCCGCGTCGAATGCATCGATGTGGTGTCTCTTGCGCAGTCTCGCCCGTGTGGTTCCCCCCACTATCCTTTCAAGCCCGTCGTGGCGATCCCGCGCAGAAACGTCCGCTGCGTCAAAAAGAACAGGATCACGATCGGCAACGTAAACAGCGTGGCCGCCGCGAGCAGTAAGTGCGTTTGATCCGAGTAGGAACTTACAAACTGCTCCAATCCGTAGGCCAGCGGGAATTTGTCCGGATCGCTCAAGTACAGCAGCGGACCGCTGAAGTCATTCCAGGACGCAATGAACTGGAAGAGAGCCACCGTCGCCAGCGCTGGCGTACTGAGCGGCATAATGATCCGACAGAAGATCCCCCACTCGCCAAGCCCATCCAGCCGGCCTGCTTCGCTGAGTTCTTCCGGGATCGTCAGAAAGAATTGCCTTAACAGAAAGATGTAAAAGGCGTCGCCAAGAAATGTCGGTACCACCAGCGCCGCGAGCGAGTTGTACAGACCAAGTTCGCGAAGCAGCAGGAAGCGTGGGATCATCGTCACGTGCCACGGCAGCAACATCGTCGCGATCAAGACACCGAACAACACATTCCGGCCGCGCCACCGGACGCGAGCGAATCCATAGGCGACGAGCGAACAAGACAGCACGCTCCCGACGACACTTCCGCCAGCCAGCAGCAATGTATTTCGCAGGTAACGCAGGTACGGCATTGCCTGGACGGCTTCAACGTAGTTGCTCCATTGCCACTGTCGCGGCCAAAAGGCGTAGGGATCTTCGACCAACTGCGTTGAGGGCTTGAGCGAGGAGAGCACCATCCACAGCAGCGGGAACGCAAAGATCGCCGCCGATACGACGAGCGAGGTGTGCGCGAGCGGATGCGGCTTGGGGAGGCTCATCGTTCGCCTCGCGAGGCGTTGCGATCGAGGTGAGCCTGGATTCTGGAAGCGGCTTGTTCGAGCAACTGCTTCGCGTCAGGAGCTGCCTCGACGTACATCGCGGTCGCCGCGGCGTCATTGACGGTGCGCTGAAAGTACGCGGCTCCCGGCATGACCGGCGTCGGGATCTGGTGCGGCTCGGCGGCCAGTTCGACGAACGTCGCGAAGAGCGGTTCGCGTTGTAAGTAGTCACGAAACGTCGGTTGATCGGCGACCGCGGTTGAAACAGGAATCCAGCCGCCCGCGACACAAGTCTGCGCAGCATTCGCTTCGTGGCCGCCGAAACCGCTCCAAAACTTCATGAACTCCCAAGCCCCTGCGGGATTCTTCGCGCCTCGTGGCACCAGAAAGAAGTTGCCGTTCACCCATCCGGCTCGCGGACGACCGGCGGGCGGAAACGGCAGCGGGCAGACGCCGTATTCGACAACGACTTGACCCGCTCGACGTTGTTCTCGTTGCGCTGCGACGATGTCACGAACTCGCCACTGACCGTCCATCAACATGGTGTAACGTCCCGCCAACAACGGGAACGTCTTGCCGGGCAGCGATTGGTCGCCTTGCCGGAACGCCGCGACTTCAGCGGCTCCGTAGCGATCGCGGTAGCTGACCATCCACGCTAACGCCTCGACAATCGGCCGGCTTGCAAGGGTGACTTCGCCTGTCTCGTCATCGTCGAACTCGCCGCCAAAGACGATGCCCCACGCCCACAGACGACGCGCGTCGGGCAGATAGCCGAAGCGTACAACGCGACCATCCGGTTGGATCACCGTCGTCGCTGCCGCGATCTCGTCCAAGTCGTCGATCGACTTTGGAGGTTGCAGCCCATATTGATCGAGAACGGTCTTGTTGTAATAAAGCGCCCGGATGTCGAGCCCATTGCACAGCGCGTACATCCTGCCGCGATAGGTTCCCAATCGATTTGCCGCCGGAACCAACCATTTCTGCAAGGCGTCGATTTCTGAATCGCTTGCGACTTCGTCCAGCGGCAACAGCGCTCCGCGCTCGGCCCAGTCGGCCATGATCGGGTCATCCTGATTGATCACATCCGGCGGGTCGCCACCGGTGATCGCCATGAACAGCTTCATGTCCAAGTTATTGCCTGGCATGGCGATGGCACGGACGAAATGCTCGTCTTGGCTGGCGTTAAAACGGTCGACAACTGCTTCGACGACTGTTCGGTCTTCTCCGCCCCAGAAATGCCAAAACACCACTTCGCGCCGAGTCGCGGGTACGACGTTGCGCGCATCGGGCGGCTCGGTCCACGCACTGATCACGACAACCAACGCGAGCAGCATCAGACAGCAGAGCAGGAGTCGCGACAACATCAGCGTCCTGCTCCTTGGTAATGCACCCAGTTTCTCGACGTGCGGAACAGCAGCGCCGTCGCGATCAGCAGGAACACGAACAGCAGCCACGACATGGCCGATGCGTATCCCATGTCCAAGTCCTGAAATGCGGAGAGGAACAAGTGCAGCGAGAGCATCAGCGACCAAGCCGCCGGTTCGCCCGTTCCTTCGCTGACGATATAGACTTGCGTGAAGGCTTGCACCGACTGAATCATCCCCATCACTAAATTGAAGAAGATGACGGGCGAAAGCATCGGGATCGTGACGTGCCAAAACCGGCGCAGGCGTCCCGCTCCGTCCAGCTCCGCCGCCTCATAAAGCTGCTCTGGAATGTCGCCGATCGCAGCCAGATAGATCACCATGAAGTTGCCCACGCCCCACAGGCTCATCAAGATCAAAGCGTCTTTCGATCCGAAATCGAACCAGTCCGGTGGTGCCATCGCTTCGGTCGCGCCTTTGAACCACAGTTGTCTCGGTGCCGCGACACTTTCGAGCAAGCGATTCAAGATGCCGTCACGTGGATCGAGCAACCAGATCCACAGGGCCGAGGATGCGACGACCGGGACGACGGACGGCAGGAAGAACAAAGTTCGATAGACAGCTTGGCCCCGCACCTTCCAGGAGAGCATCGTCGCGAGACCAACTCCTAACGCGATCGAAAGCGGCACCGACAATAAGGCGAAATAACCGGTGTTCCAGATCGCCCTTCCGAAGCCTTCGCCCGCAGCGATCTCGGCTGCCAACCGCTGGTAATGCTGCGTGCCAATGAACTCGGGTGGCGAGAGCAAGTCGTAGCGGCAAAAGCTCCAATACAAGGAGGCGGCAAATGGATAGGCAAATAACAAGCCCAATCCAATCAGCCACGGGCTGACGAACGCGATTCCTGTTAAGTTGCGGCGGATGTTGGCTGACAAACCAAGAGTCCTTAAAGTTAGACAATTACTATACACTCGCGAACTTGCGGCGTCGTGACGGAGCCCGCTCGCGCGAGAGCGTGCTAGAATTCCGAGGGAAGATATCTTAACCGGACCTTGCGCCCATGAAGAACATCCCGCTGCCGAAAACACGCCGTCGATTCGAGGCGGCGCGAGATGAGAACGGCGTGCCGCACGTGCGAGCGGCGACGTGGTTGGATGCGCTGTTCGGGCTCGGCTATATGCACGCGACCGATCGTCCGACGCAGCTGCTCTTTTCGAGAAGCGTCGCGAGTGGCCGGGCGGCGGAAGAAATCTCGGACACGCCAGAGCTGCTCGAAACCGACTGCTTCTTCCGGCGGATTGGCTTGAATCTTGATCTGAAGACAGAAGTCCAGGCGCTCGAGGATCGGATCTTTACGCAACTGACGGCGTACTGCGAGGGAGTCAACGACGGACTCAAAGGGTCCGGCCGCTCGTTGCCGATGTGGGCCACGGGCTTTCAGCCGCAGCCTTGGAATCAACAATCTGTCTTGCTCATCGGCAAGCTCCTGAGCTTCGGCGGTCTGGCCGTCAGTCAGATGCAGAATGAGCGTCTGCTGATCGAATTGATTCACGCCGGCGTCAATGACGAAGCCCTGCGAGATTTGTTCGCGCCGCGGTTGGACAACGTCGACTTTGCGATGATCCGTCGGATCAAGATGGCGAATCAACTCTCTGACGAGGCTCTGGAACTGATCACCGATCTCCCGCGGCTGGCCGGCAGTAATGCCTGGGCGGTGAGTCCCAAGCGAAGTGCCACGGGGCACGCGTTGCTCGCTGCCGATCCGCATTTGGAAATCAATCGTTTGCCGGCGATCTGGTACGAAGCCGTGCTGGAGTGGGACAACCAGTATGTGATGGGAGCGACATTACCAGGCTGTCCTTTGTTTGCCGTGGCGCGGACCGATCGTGTGGCCTGGGGCGTGACCTATATGAAGGGAGACACGGTCGATTACTTCGTTGAAGACTGCCGGGCCGGCGGCGAGACGGGATGGCAATATCGACGCGGCGACGAGTGGCACGACTTCCGCATGCGTGAAGAAAAGTTAGTTCGCAAAGGGACGGAAGAGACCACGCTGAAGATTTACGAAAGTCCGCAAGGCGTCCTTGATGGAGACCTTGACGAGAGCGACGAGGGCCTGCATCTGGCGATTTCTTGGAGCGGCATGCAACAGGGCAACGGCACGGCGATTTCCGCGTGGCTCGATGTGATTGCCTCGAAGAATGCGAGGGCCGCGATGCGCGTCGCACGCGACTGCACCCAGCCGACGCTGTGCTGGGTCTTCGCGGATACGGACGGGCACATCGGTTTGCAAAGTTGCGGGCGCTTTCCGAAACGGGGCGGCGGTCACCTCGGGCTGACGCCGATCCCTGCTTGGGACACAGCGAATCATTGGCAGGGCTGGGTCGCAAGCGAACTGCTCCCGAGTATCTACGACCCGCCCGAAGGCTTTCTGGCGACGGCTAACGAAGAGAAGAATCCACCCGGCATGCCGATGCTGGTGACGCAGCCGCTGAACGATTACCGCAAGCGGCGGATCTGCGAGCGATTGGCCGAATTGCCCGCGGCAACTGTTGATGACATGCAGTCACTGCAGTACGACGTGATCAGCCTGCAAGCTCGTGACCTGTTGTCGGTGTTTCTGCCTCACCTGCCGGACGGCCGAGTTAAAAAGATGTTATCGAATTGGGATTATTCGCACGCCCCCAACAGCAACGAAGCCTCCCTGTTCCTGAAGCTCTATCTCAACGTGATTGTGGAAGTCCTGGGACACGAGCAGGGCGTCGGTTGGCGGCGGATGCTTTACATTTGCACGCGAGCGGGTTATTCGATGATGGTGCTTGCCGCGGCGGATCGGATGCTGAAACGGGACAGTTCGATCTGGTGGCGGGGGCGTGATAAAGGGGAATTGATTCGGCGTGCCGGCGAGCGAACCGAACACGAGCCCGATCAACCTTGGTCGAGCGTGAACAACTTCCATTTCACGGACCGCTTCTTTGGCAAACATCAAGTCGGCCGCATGCTGGGCTTCAACAGTCGCCGCTACCCCATGCCCGGCAACCACGCGACACCGTTCCAAGGCCACGTCCTCCAAACCGCGACGCGCGAATCTACGTTTGCCCCTTCGTATCACTTCGTCACCGATCTCGGCGGCGACGAAGCCTGGACCAATCTGCCAGGCGGCCCCAGCGAAAGCCGCTTCTCGAAATACTACAAGAGCGACGTCGCCAGATGGTTCGCGGGGGAGTATAAGCGGTTGTCTCCGCTCGATAATGTAATCGATTAGCAGGAACCACAACCCCTTCCGTTGCAGCCGCGTTCGTAGCCCTTGGCAATGACGCTGGTATTGCCCAGCGAGTTGCCTCGTGCGAAATAGTCGCCTTGGATCGATGCCCTGGCGGAACCGCCTCCGATCACGCCGACGCGACACAGGAGATTGTGAGACAGGTCGAACGCCTTCGTGTTCTCGCCGGGAACGCGAGTCGCGTGCCAGTATCGAGGTGTCCACGCGCCCGCGAGCCGCCTGCCCAGGGGCGATACCATCCGATCACCGAAGCATGAACCGAGTTGCACGAACGGCCGTATGATCTCAGAATGGCCATGTAATCACCGCCTGCCAGCCCAAGCCAAAGCACTGGCGATGGCGAGTCAACAAACTCACGGAGTTTTCCGAATCATGCACACAGTAACCACCGTCGAACGACTTGTTGATTTGATCGATCCTAGCGCGAACATCCTGCTCAATATGACGAATGAGGAGGCGGCGGCCGCAGTGGCTTCCGGCGATCCAGAACGCGTTCGAGCGATCGACGGCCAGTTTGCCATTATTCAAAAACAAGGCAACATCGTTCGGCTGGCGAGGTCGATTGGACGCCCGATGCGTTACTTCCTGGCCAAGCAAGTCGCAGGGCCGTGCTTGATCGTGGCCGAGCGGATGGAAGAGATCAAGCAGCAGTTGGAACGGGATGGACTGGGCGATCAGTTTCACCCTTCGTACACCCGCATGGTGCCAGCTCATTATGTGGTCGAGATTCTTCTGGTCGGCTGCCCCGATCCGAACCCGACCTATACGCGATACTTCACGCCCCCTCGAAACTCGCTCACGGCCAACTTGGACGAAATCGGGCGGGCCTACATGGGGGCGTTGGCAGACGAGTGTCAAAAATGGCTGGATCAGGTTGACGCCAAGGAGCCGATTGGCGTCCTGTTCTCGGGCGGCATCGATAGCGGAGCCGTGTTCTTGCTGCTGTATCACCTGTTGCTAGAGCGCGGCGAGTCGCCGGCGCGGCTGAAGGCGTTTACGTTGTCGGTCGAAGGAGGTGACGACGCCCAGCAAGCCAAGCAGTTCCTCGAGCACCTTGATCTCTCGATGTTCCTGGAAGTTGTCGATGTCCGGCGCGAGCAAGTCGATTTCCGAGCTGCCATTCGGGCCATCGAGGACTACAAGCCGCTCGACGTCCAGTCCGCGACGATGGGGTTGGCGCTGTGCCAAGCGATTCGCGATCGCTACTCGGATTGGAAGTACCTCGTTGACGGCGACGGGGGCGATGAGAACCTGAAAGATTACCCGATCGAAGAGAACTCCGAGCTGACCATCCGCAGTGTGTTGAACAACTTGATGCTCTATCAGGAAGGTTGGGGCGTGGACGCGATCAAGCATTCGCTCGTCTTCTCCGGCGGGCAGAGTCGCGGGCACGTCCGTTCCTACGCGCCAGGCCGTCTGCTCGGCTTCCAAGGATTCAGCCCCTACGCTCTGCCGAACGTGATCGGCGTGGCCGAGTCGATTCCGTTCATCGAACTGACGGACTGGGATCACGAGCGGCTGTATGCCTTAAAGGGCGAGATCACTCGGCGCGGCATCGAGGCGATCACCGGTTTGACGATGCCCGTGTTCGAGAAGCGTCGTTTTCAACACGGCGCGGTCAACGAGTCTGGTTTCGAGGCGTTGTTCCCAACCGAGGAAACCGCGTATCGTGATGCGTTCGCGGAGATCTTTGGGTAAGAGGCTGGTTTGAATCAAGGTACGATGGCCTTCCAAGGCCGTCGGATTGCCGTGATCGACGGCCTCGGAAGGCCAGCGTCCAGCGAGGAGCAAGTTTTGAATCAGGGAAAGCTCGTCATCGTCTTCATCTTCGGTTTGTCGGTGGTGATGGGAGGATATGCCTGGTGGCACCACTACACACAAGGAAGACGGTGTTTGGACCTCTGGGGCGCGGAAGCGGGCGAATTGATTCGCTACGCTCCGCGAGTGGAAGTGCTGAAGCTTGATAACGCCGACACGACAGATGCCGAAACGATTCAGATCCAAGGCGAGTCTCATGCGATCGCGGCACGCCAAGACATCACCAATACGCCGGGACTGGTTCACGCCCGGCAAGCCTTGATCGAAGACGCCAGCTTTCTCTGGAAGGCAGATCTCGAGGGACCGTCCAACTGGCAGTATGAGTTGCGGTTCACCGAGGGAGACAAACAAGTCAGCGTTGCCATCGACTGTGATCAGGGACGCGTGCGGCTTGTCGGAACCGATCGCCAAGCGGCACTCAAGCCGCATCTTACGACAGCCTATCAGACTCGCCTGCCGATGTGGCTTGGTCTCGGTGCCAACTCCTCTCGGACTGTCGTCGACCCATAGAAACATCGCCTACCCACCAGCAGTGGGCTCACACCGACCGCTCGCCCAACAGATGCCGCGGTGGGCCGTACTGAGCTTAAATCTCTGCAACTTGAAATCTCACCGGCGCGAATTATCGTGGATCTTACGGGGTTTGACGCTCTTCCATTCGCGAATCTTCAGGCGAGGTAGATTATGAAGGCCAACACGCTGATCCTGTTAACCCTGTCCGTGATGTGCTGTGGGGCCTCGATAGGCTCGGGGGACGAGCGACGAATTTCCGAGGAACTGCCTGCGACAAGCAGCGGCGATCCAATCGTGATCTATCGCAAGGTCTATCTCAACGAGACCTTGCCCGAACTCGGCTCGCGACTGTACGACAAAGTCGATTACGAGTTGAAACTCCGCAAGCTGACACTCGACATCCGCGTTGCCGAAGCCGAACGAGACGTGCAACGGGAACGAGTACGCGTTTATCACAAAGAGTTCGGCAATTCGAACGCCCTGTTCTTGACGCGTCAGAACGCGCAGCTCGACGTGGTAAGAACTGAAGCAAAGCTGAAGCTCCTCCGCCAACAGCAGCTCCTCGCGCTGCGGCACCGTAACGACCAAGTCCGCTATCGCAAGCTACTCATCGCCGAAGGTGCCGTTCGTCTGCAGTTTGCAGAGTGAGCCTGTTGCAACCGCCAACGCCTGCCTGCACAATAGCGTGTCCACCAACGAAGGGGTGCGCGAATGCTGGCAAAGCTGAATACGTTTTCTCTGCTCGGGATCGAGGCGCTGCCCGTCGAAGTGGAAGTCGACGTCTCGCCCGGTGCGATTCCGAAGACGGTGTTGGTGGGACTTCCCGAAGCCGCCGTGAAGGAAAGCACGCATCGTGTCGAGCGTGCGATCGTCAACTCGGGCTTCTTACGGCCCCAGGATCGCATCGTCATCAATCTGGCACCCGCCGAGTTGCCGAAGCAAGCCGCCTCCTTTGACCTGCCAATCACCCTGGGAATTCTGGCCGGCAGTGGCCAGATCAGTTCGGAGCTGTTCGAACAGTATGCCGTGGTTGGCGAGTTGTCGCTCGAGGGCACTACACGTCCGGTCAAAGGAGCGCTCTCGATGGCAATCGCGGCAGCGCAGCAGCACGGGCTGCGAGGTCTGATCGTCTCAGCGGCAAGTGCTCGGGAAGCGGCAGTTGTCGAGGACATCGAAGTGATCGCGGTCGAAAGCCTTTCGCAGGCGGTCGGTTTCCTGTGCGGCGAATTGGAGATCGAGCCGACTCCCTCCGGCATCGACGAACTCTTCAACGAGTTTGCCGGGTACGAAGACGATTTTTCCGACGTCCGTGGTCAGGAGATGGCCAAGCGAGCGCTGACGATTGCCGCTGCGGGCGGACACAATATCTTGATGATCGGTCCGCCAGGCTCGGGCAAGACGATGTTGGCAAAGCGAGTTCCGACAATCTTGCCGTCTCTTTCCGCAGCCGAATCGATCGAGACGACTCGGATCTATAGTGCGGTTGGACGGTTGGCAGCCGGGCAACCGCTGATGGCTCGTCGTCCCTTCCGAGATCCGCATCATACGATCAGCGACGCGGGGCTTGTCGGGGGCGGCAGCACACCTGCCCCAGGGGAGATTAGCTTGTCGCACAACGGCGTCCTGTTCCTCGACGAACTGCCGGAGTTCAATCGGCGGACGCTGGAAGTGCTGCGTCAGCCGCTCGAAGACGGAACGGTCACCATTTCCCGAGCCCTCACGTCAACCACGTTTCCGGCGGACTTCATTCTGATTGCCGCGTTGAATCCCTGTCCCTGCGGGTATCGAAACGATCCGCGTCGCGATTGCCATTGCTCCGTCCCGCAAATCGAGCGGTATATGGCAAAAGTCAGCGGCCCGCTGCTGGATCGCATCGACATTCACATCGAAGTGCCCGCCGTTCCATTCCAGGAATTGACCAAGGGGGCGGCGGGAACCTCCAGCGCGGAAATGCGAGAACAAGTCATCGCGGCCCGGCAGCGTCAAGCCGAGCGGTTCGCAAAACTGCGTGTCCGGGCTAATGCGAAGATGAAATCCCAGCAAATTCGCAAGTTCTGCCCGCTTGACGAAACCTGTGCCAATCTGTTGAAATCTAGCGTCAACGAGTTAGGATTATCTGCCCGGGCGCACGACAAGGTCTTGCGAGTTGCCAGAACGATTGCCGATCTGGATGCCAGCATCGAAATCCAGCAGTCTCACTTGCATGAAGCGGTGAACTATCGGATGCTGGATCGTAATCTTTGGACCTAATTTCCGCCCCGCGAGACTTGCCTCAGGCCGGCGAATCTTCCAGGGTTGATTGCAACTTAGCAGTCGCCATGATAACCTGTTGTACTATTAGCAGTTCGGGGTAACCGAACCGGATCAGCCGCTAGTTAGATTATCGAAACGGAAGACTACTATGTCGTCACTGAAGTCGCGAGAAGAGGAAGGCGTCTTAATTGTTAACTTTACGGACGCAAAGATTCTCGACGAGGCTCGCATCTCGCAGATCGGTACCGAGTTGATGGAGATGGTTGCCGCTGCTACGCAGGGTAAGAAGCTGCTCTTGAACTTTCACGGCGTACAGTTCATGTCGTCTGCGATGATCGGTAAGCTCGTTCTGCTGAACAAGAAGGCCAAGACGGCCGAAATCGACCTGAAGTTTTGCACAATCTCACCCAACGTCCACGAAGTCTTTAAGATCACGCGACTGAACAAGGTCTTTAAGATCTATCCTGACGAAGAGAAGGCGTTGAAGGCTTTTGCGGGCGGCGGCGGCTGGTTCGGCAAGTAGCCGCCGTGAAGCACGAAAGGGCGTTGTGAGGCCGTAGGCTTCTGCACGGTCTTATCATCTTTCATCCCACCGGTCGAAGTTGATGGACAGCGAAGCACGATCGAGTCATCGCGCGGCGAACTGTACTCCTGGCTTTGATGTCTTCTTGAATCAGCTCCCGGTCTTCGCCTACGTTGCAGATTTGGGCGATCAGCGGATGCTCTATGCTGGCCAACGAGTGGCCGACCTTCTCGGTTACGACCCCTCGGATGTCTTGCGGCAAGGCCTTCGTTTTTTCGAAAGCCACTCGCACCCGAGCGACATCGGACGTCATCGCTCTTGGGATTACGCGGCTCTCGCAGACCAGGAAGTCATCGACCGTGAATGCCGGATGAGGCATCTCGATGGACGCTGGCGGTGGGTGCGGCGGCGCGAAGTCGTCACGCAGCGCGGCGAGAACGGCGAGCCGACTGAGATACTTGGCATCGCGGAAGACGTGACGGAACGAAAACTCTCAGAGCGACACTTGGTTCGTCATCACGAACGCCTGCTCCAACTGCTTGCCTATGACATCCATGATGGTCTCGTGCAAGATATCGTCGGGGCGCAAATGGCTCTCGAATCGGTTATTGAATCTGTCAGCGCGACCCAGGTCGACTGTGTCCAAGAGTTAATCTTGCTGCGAGGTTTGCTGCGAAAGGCGATCGGTGAAGGCCGGCGGATGATAACCACGTTGCGCCCGATGATTATCGACGAGATGGGAATCGTCGAAGCAATTCATTACTTGGTTGCCGAAGAGGAAGCGGCCCAACATCTGAATGTGACCTTCACACACGACGTTCGATTCGATCGTTTGGCACCAATGCTCGAAGGAATCGTCTTTCGCATCGTCCAGGAATCGCTGAACAACGTCCGGCGTCACGCTGGCGTGCAAGACGCGGAAGTCCGTCTGCGGCAGACCGAGTCGATGTTCTTGATCGAAGTCGAAGACCACGGCGTCGGTTTCGACCCGGCACGAACCGAGGACCATCACTTTGGTCTCGAGGGGATTCGCGAGCGGGCTCGTCTGTTCGGCGGCAAGGCGACGATCAAGAGCGTTGTCGGCCAAGGCACGATTGTGTCCGTCCAACTGCCGATTGAATTGCCGCCAGAATGGGATGACCTTTCGGCACCGGCACCGAGCGGCTGACGTTGTGTTCCCATCGAACTAGAATCGGCGTCATGCGTAAAGTTACTCGAATTTGGATCAGCTACGGGCTGTTGGCGCTTGTCGCGATTCCGTGGTACTGGCGTTGGATTCCGATAGCGGACGCCTTGTTTTGTGGTCTGCCCGTCTGGGTAGTCAGCGCAATCGTCGGCTCGGCTCTCGTCTCGTGTTACACCGCCTGGTTGCTAAGTCGGCCTTGGGCGGATGAATTGCAGGGCGGGGACGACCGATGAGCGATCAACTCATTCCGTTCACGCCCGCGGAGCTGGTCTTTATCGGCATCTATCTGGCCAGTCTCGTTGTGATTGGAGTCGTTGGATATCGAGCCAGGCAAGAGAACTCGCTTCGCGATTTCTATCTCGCGGGAAACGGAATCGGCTTCATTGTCCTGCTGCTGACGCTCTATTCGACACAATACAGCGGCAATACGCTGTTGGGTTTTACGGGCAAGACCTATCGCGTCGGCTTTGCTTGGACGGTCAGCATCCATTTCATGACGTCCATTGTTGTGTTTTACTTAATGTTGGCTCCGAAGTTATTTCGCCTCGCCAAGCAACACGGCTTCATCACCCCAACGGACTTTATCGAACATCGCTTTCAGTCGCCGGCGCTTAGCTGTCTCGCATCGCTGCTAATGATCGTCGCGATTGCTAACTTTCTGCTCGCTCAGTTAATGGCGATGGGAAATGCTATCGAAGGACTGACGACCATCGACCCCGAGCGCGCGTATGCTGCTGGCGTCATTGTCCTGGCGTTGATCATTGTCGTGTACGAAACCTTGGGAGGCTTTCGCGCCGTTGCGTGGACCGATGTCATTCAAGGCTCGGTGCTGTTGGTCGGCTTCGCGATCCTCTTGGTACTCGTCTTTCGCGAGTTTGGCTCGCTCACGGAAGCGACTAAGATTGTGCAACTGACAGCCCCGGACAAAGTCGCCCCGCCGAATTGGATCGCCTCGAGTGAATGGGCCAGTTACGTTCTCGTCGTCGGCATCGGTGGTGCTCTGTACCCCCAAGCGATTCAACGCATCTACGCCGCGAACTCGGCGACAGCGCTTCGCCGCAGCCTGCTCGTGATGGCGTTCTTGCCGCTAACAACGGCGTTGATCGCATTGATCGTTGGCATCGTGGGGCTAGCGCACATCCCAGATATTGCCCGTTCCGACACGCTGCTCACGGTAATCTGCCGACGAATTCAAGAAAGTTCAACCGTTGGACGGTGGCTCGTCGTGGTCCTCTTCTCGGCGATCCTGGCAGCCATCATGTCGACGGCCGATTCCGTCTTGCTCTCCATCTCTTCGATGCTGACGAAGGACATTTACGCGAAATACATTCGCCCGGCGGCATCGGAGAAGCATCTGACGCGAGTGGGCAAAATCTGCTCATGGGTCCTGATCGCGCTGCTCGCGTTTCTCGCCATCTGGTATCGCGATATGACGCTGATCAAGTTGCTCGATCGAAAATTCGACTTGCTTGTCCAGCTGGCACCGGCGTTTTTCGTGGGACTCCATTGGTCTCGCCTGCGCGCGACACCAACGCTTGCCGGGATCTTCGCGGGCCTTGCCGTTGTCTTCGGAATCCTGGCCCTCGACCTGGCCAGCGAAGCGGACTATTCGAAGGTCGTTGGAATTCACCCCGGACTTTACGGCCTTGCTCTGAACATCGCCGTGGCGGTCGGAGGTTCGTATCTACCGAATTCCGTCAAGCCAACCGCTGCCCCGCTTGCTTAGAAAGTGAATATCAACAACTTCCCGATTTGAGTTTTGGGAGGGCGAGGCT
>JAQBZB010000394.1 GCA_027622275.1 Planctomycetota bacterium
TGCCCGTCCTAGCATGCGAGGACGGGCCTGGAGACCCGTCCTACGCGACATGGAAACGCTGGAAACTAGGATGACAAGATGACCGACGCTTCGCACGACTACTACAACTTGCAGAACCTCGATCCCGCGAACGTCGCCCTCTATAACGTCGGTCGTTTGCGGACGGATATCTGGCACTTTCTGCGGGATAGCGCCCGGCGATTGCGACGAATTAAAAGCGATCCTCGCTTCGCCGACGACAAGATGTGGTTGACGACCGCCTGCGGCGAAGTGTTCGAATTCCTGCGACGGCTGGAAGATTATTTCGCATTTCCGGGCGTCACCGCCTTGGAGCAACTTCGCTCCAATCTCGATCGCGGAATGTTTGACGACCTGGCTCGCCAAACATTGCGGCTGGTCCGGATGATGAACAACGAGTCGTATCGTCGGCTCGATCTGGCGTCGTCGCAACTCAAGGACTATGCCGACCTGCTCAACGTCGCCAAGCTCAGCGAAGAAGTTCATACGCGCATTCGCCAAGAGCGGCGACTGTACTTCGAGGCTCTGGTCGTCGACGACTTGTCGCGCGGCGAGGCCAAGGACGTCCGCGCACAATCCCGCAGCTTGCGGCGTCCGGAAGATGCCTTCATCTATGAAGCCGTCGTCGCATGCACGTTCGAGGATGCCCTGATCGCGGTCCTCATGAACCCGAACATTCAGAGTTGCCTGATCCGTTACAGCTTTCCCTTTCGGACGGCGAAGACGCTGAAGCTGATCGACGAGATCTACACGATTCTGGGGATCGATCCGCTGGAGGTGGAATCGCTCAGCGCACCGAGCGCAGTCTGTACTTGGGCAGCATGCTCAAAGCCTTGCGTCCCGAGTTGGACATCTTTATGGTCACCGACGCTCCGGTCGAAGACGTCGTTGGCGGTCCGAGCCGTGATTTCCGGCGTATTTTCTACCTCCAGGAGAATTATCGCGAGGTGCATCTGAGCGTCCTGAAGGGAATTCACGAACGATACGAAACGCCATTCTTCAATGCTCTGCGGCGATACAGTCAGAAGCCAACCGGGATGTTTCACGCATTGCCGATCTCGCATTCGGCGACCATCAACAAGTCGCATTGGATTCGCGATCTGGCCCGGTTCTACGGCCACCATATCTTTGAGGCCGAGACATCGGCGACGACGGGCGGACTCGATTCGCTGCTGCAACCGCACGGTTCGTTGCGCGAGGCACAAGAGCTTTCGGCCCGTGCGTTCGGGTCGCGGCGGACTTACTTTGTCACCAACGGCACATCGACGGCCAACAAGATTGTGATGCAGGCTCTGATCCGGCCCGGCGACATCGTGCTGCTGGCACACGACTGCCACAAGTCGCACCCGTATGCCGTCATCTTGGCCGGTGCGTACCCGGTCTATCTCGACGCCTATCCGCTTTCGGAATACTCGATGTACGGCGGTGTGCCGTTCGCCGAGATCAAGCGCCGCTTGTTGGAGTTGAAACGGGCCGGCAAGCTGGATCGCGTCCGCATGCTGTTGTTGACGAATATCACGTTCGACGGCATCGCTTACGATCCGGTGCGGATCATGGAAGAAGTGTTGGCCATCAAGCCGGACATGCTCTTCTTGTGGGACGAGGCTTGGTGTGCCTACGCCCGGTTCGCTCCCGTGTTGCGCCGCCGCACGGCGATGTGGTCCGCCGCTTACCTGCGCAAACGGTTTGCCAGCGCGGAATATCGCCGCGAATACGATGCGTGGCGCGAGGAGTTCGACGCTTGCGATCCGGACGACGATGCGACTTGGCTTGACCAGCGATTACGGCCCGATCCGGATAAGGCTCGCGTGCGCGTCTACGCCACGCAGTCAACTCACAAAACGCTGACTGCCTTGCGGCAAGGTTCGATGATCCACGTCCACGATCAAGACTTTGAACACAATGCCCGCAACGCCTTCAACGAAGCGTACATGACGCACACGTCGACGTCGCCGAACTATCAGATCTTGGCGACGCTGGACGTCGGCCGCCGGCAAGTGGAATTGGAAGGCTACGACTTCGTCGCCACTAGCATCACGCTGGCCATGATGCTTCGCGAACGGATCACCTACGATACGCAATTGGCCAAGTACTTTCGCGTGCTCGCGCCCGAAGACATGATCCCGGCGGAGTACCGGCCTTCCGGAATTGAATGCTATTACGATGCCGAGAAGGGCTGGGGCCGCATGGATCTGGCGGCGCAATTGGATGAGTTCGTGCTCGACCCGACACGCATCACGTTGCACGTTGGCCACACGGGCATGGACGGCGACACGTTCAAGCAGTTGCTGATGGACAAGTACGATATTCAGATCAACAAGACGTCGCGCAACACCGTGCTGTTCATGATCCACATCGGCATGACTCGCGGCACCATCGCGCACCTCGTCAACGTGCTGACCCGGATCGCCCGCGACTTGGACGACAAGCTGGATCGCTGGAGCAAGGTTGAGTTGGGTTTGTTCGAGCGGCAAGTCGCGGCCCTGACCGAAGAGTTGCCGCCGCTGCCGAACTTCAGCCGCTTTCATCCCACATTCCGACCCACGCTCGACAGCCAGACTCCGGAAGGCGACATGCGTCGCGCGTTCTTTTTGGCTTACGACGAACCACATTGCGAGTACCTGAAGCTGGACGACGGCTCGCTGCTCGCGGAAGTCGATTCCAAACGCGAGGTCGTGTCCGCCGCTTTCATCACACCTTATCCGCCTGGGTTTCCGGTGTTAGCGCCCGGCCAAGTCATCACGCGCGAGATCGTGGAATACCTGCTGGCGTTGGACGTGAAAGAGATTCACGGTTACGAACCCGCGTTCGGTCTTCGCGTGTTCACCGCGGCCGCAGTGGCCGCCGAGGAAGGCCGTACGAACGGCGATCGTAGGACGGGTCTCCAGGCCCGTCCATCTTCGAGCGTGGTTTGAGTATGCGTTGTTAAGAAGATGCGGACGGGCCTGGAGACCCGTCCTACGAAGGCGTCACTACGATGTGGAATCTTGCTGCGCCACCTGGGTTTCAAGGATTGCATCCTGACAAGCCCGTCACGGTTTATCAGCGGCACCTGCCGCATTGGAGGCAGGACGGTGCCACGTACTTCGTAACATTTAGGCTGTTCGATTCACTTCCCCAAGCGAAGCTCAATGAACTGGATGGACTCAAAGCAGAATGGGAACGCCGTCACCCACCGCCGCGGTCGAACGCTGTGCTCGAGGAGTTGGCCCGCATGACGTTCGAACGAGTTGAGCAATGGCTTGATCAAGGTATGGGAGACTGTGTGCTGAAAGAACCGGAATTCGCAAGACAACTATCGGACTCGATGCGGCATTTCGATGGCGAACGATACGAACTGGACAGCTATGTGGTCATGCCAAACCACGTTCACGTGATTTTTCGACCGCTCGAGCCCACATCGTGGGCGCTGGAAGACATTTTGGGAAGTTGGAAATCATTTACGTCGCGGCGGATCAATGCGGCGCTCCACCGAAGCGACGATCTGTGGCAGGAGGAGAGTTTCGACAGGATTATCCGTGACGAAGAACACCTTTGGAGATGCATTCAGTACATCGGTCGCAACCCAGACAAAGCCGGCTTGCCGAAGGGCTCATGTCCGCTTTGGATCCGACCGGAGTGGGATCAACTCGGCTGGAAGTTTGAAACTTCGTAGGACGGGTCTCCTGGCCCGTCCGTCCGTCAAAGACGGATTGCGTAAATAAGAAGGAAGAATCGGACGGGCCTGGAGACCCGTCCTACAATATCACCAAACAAAAGAAGGAGCTTCCAAATGAGCCAAGTTGCAACACCGACGAAACGCACCCTCCGCGGCCTGTCCGATATCCGCTTGTTCTTCCATCGCAACGAGACGCCGATCTATTTCATCAGCGCGACGAACTTCAACTTGATCGGCATCGACGAGTGGGTGCGGAACTTCAAGTGCATCACCTACATCGACTGCTTCGACGGCCAGCATCCCAACGTCATGGTGCCGTCCGAGATTCCGCACAAGCCGTTTACGAGCATCGAGGACATCAACAACTATATGCTCCAGCATAAGGAAGTTGTCGATTACATTCGCGGCCGCGCTAACGACGGCGATGCGGGCAAGGCCGTGTTCTTGTTCTTCGACGAAGAAACCGAAGCGCTCTGCGAACAGCTTGGCTTGGAAGTGTGCTTTCCCAAAGCCAACCTCCGCCAGATGGTCGACGACAAAATCTCCGCGACGCGGATCGCGGATCGTGCCGGCATCACCAGCGTCCCCAACGTGTTGGCCAAGGTCGAGAGCTACGCCCAGTTGCGCGAAGTATCGGCCCGCCTGGGTGAACACCTCGTTATTCAAACCGCCTTTGGCGACTCGGGACATACGACCTTCTTCATTTCCACCGCAGCCGAATACAACAAGTACGCGGACGAAATCGTCGCAGCGCCCGAAGTTAAAATCATGAAACGCATTCGCTGCCGGGGTGCAGCGCAGGAAGCGTGCGTGACTCGCCACGGCACGATCGTCGGGCCGTTAATGACGGAACTGGTCGGCTTCAAGGAGTTGACACCTTATCGCGGCGGCTGGTGCGGCAATGAGGTGCTGGCGGAATCGTTCTCACACGACGTCCGCAACAAGGCCCGCGACATGACCTTCAGATTTGGCGAGCAGTTGAAAGAGCTGGGCTACCGAGGCTACTTCGAGTTAGACTTTTTACGCGATTTGGACAACGACGAACTGTACTTGGGCGAAGTCAACCCGCGCGTGACGGGTGCCAGCGCCATGACGAACCTCGCGGCGTTCGCTCACGCCGACGCGCCGCTGTTTCTATTTCACTTGTTGGAATGGGCGGATGTCGAGTTCGAACTGGATGTCGAAGACTTGAATGCCCGCTGGTCCGATCCCGGCAACATTGACAGTTGGGGACAACTGGTCATCAAGCACACGGCCGACACGACGGAACTGATCACCTCCGCACCGAAGTCGGGCATTTGGCAGATGAACGATGATGGCTCGCTCAGTTACGTTCGGATGCAAACTCATCGCCGCACGGTCGGCAACGAGAAGCAGACGTTCTTTCTCCGCATTTCCAAGGAAGGTGACTACAAGTATGAGGGCGCGGATCTGGGCATTTTGATTACTCCCGGCCGATTGATGACCGAGGATTTCCAATTGAACGATCGAGCCCACGCGTGGACGAACGGCATCCTGGCTCAATACGAGTCGCGCCCCGTGACTCCCGCCGAGTCCTACGTGGCGGTTCAGTTTGCCGAAGTCGGCAACTTTAAGATGCTGTAATGAATGTCTACTTCCGGTCGATCCACGAGCCACAGCCCGGTGACAAATGGCAGTGGCTGGTCGAGCAGTTCTGGCCAAGCTATCAGGCGTGGTTCTTGAAAGAAGGTGCGGAGAGACGGCCGAAGTTCCTGGCTTGCGAGCAGGCGATGCGGCAATACATGCCCGAGTTGCTGCCAACTTATGAACGCCTAACCGAATTGGCTGGCGGCGGCGACCTGGAGGCAAGGTTCTTAAGTCTGTACCGGCCGACGCCCTATTTAACCGGCTGTTCGCAGGCGGTCTGGACACGCAACCAGCCGCGTCTGATTCGCAATTACGATTACAACCCGAAGATGTGGGAAGGCGTGCTGTTGCACTCGTCGTGGAATGGGAGACAAGTGATTGCGATGAGCGATTGTCTGTGGGGTGTGCTGGACGGAATCAACGACGCCGGACTGGCGGTATCGCTGGCCTTCGGCGGCCGCAAAGCGGTCGGCGACGGGTTCGGCATCCCGCTAATCTTGCGCTACATCCTCGAGTTCTGCGACACGACCACCGAGGCCGAGCGAGTGCTGGCTCGCGTTCCCAGCCACATGTCCTATAACGTCACGCTGCTGGATGCCAGCGGCCGGCATCGCACGGTCTTCGTCGCTCCGGATCGCATCCCGATCATTACGAACAAAAGGCTCGCCACGAATCATCAGGAACAAGTGGAATGGCACGAGCACGCCGTGGCCACGGGCACTGTCGATCGCGCTCATTTTCTGGCGCTGCGATTGGACGATCCTCTGGAAACCGCCGAGCGATTCACATCTCGATTCCTCGAACCGCCGCTATACTCCACACGTTTTGATCACGGCTGGGGCACGCTGTACACAGCCGTTTACGATCCCACCAGTCTGACCGCAACTTACCGTTGGCCCGGTTACCAGTCGCAACAGTCAATCCCCGATTTCACGGAAAGATCTCTCGACATTCAATATCGCCGGGATTAGACCAGCGTCGCGGCGTCATGCGTTGCAACCTCATTCGCATTCCGCAGTCACTGTCAACCGATCATCGAGAAGCGTTTTTCGCAACTGAAGGCGGACTTTGCGGTCGCTCCGATCTATTTGAAATCGGTCTCACGGATTCAAGCCCTGCTGGCCGTCTACTTCTTCGTGTTGATCGTTCAGACGTTACTGGAACGTGAGCTACGGCAAGCGATGGAGCGCTCCGAGATCGAAATGTTGCCGCTCTATCCCGAGGGTCGCCCATGCCGTCGTCCGACGACGCGAAAGATTCTGGATCGATTTGACGGCGTGCAGCGTCACGAACTCACGCTGCCAGGACGCCAAGGGGAAGTACTGGTGATCGAACTATCGCCGTTACAGAAGCAAATCTTAAAGCTCGTAGGAATCTCGGCCAAGAGCTACGGTTTGTAAGTTCAACGCGCCACGACCGCCAGTCGGTACGAAGTTGCCGCACGCCATTCGCTACCACGACGTCAATCAACCGCAGTAAGGAGGCTGGCCCCATGATCACACCCAACGCAACCCGAAATTGCCCGCGAATGTCAAACGTAACCTGCGGAAAGTACATTGTAAATTGATCATCGTGACTTACGATCGGTCGAGATTCTACCGCCCCGATTTGAGTTTTGGGAGGGCGAGGCTCCCGCCGA
>JAQBZB010000395.1 GCA_027622275.1 Planctomycetota bacterium
CAGGCTAGCGCGTGGCGGCTGATTTGCGCGGTGTGTTGGGCAAGATAGTCGTAACTCTTTTCACAATCGTATATTTTGAAGAATGCTGACGGGTTCATGAATGATCCGGGCTAGACCTTGTTCGCCTTGAGTTCCGCCAGCGAATAGTGTGTGTCGCGCCAGCGGATTCCGCCTTGCCAGAGATTCAGTACGACTGCACGCCACTGAATGAAAACGAACATCAGCGCGGCGAGCGGAAAGCCCAAGCAGCAGGAGAGTCTCGCTTTTCCGTAATACCCCGCCCAGAGGGCGATCGCCCAAAGACTCATGACCACAGCAACATAGATCCACCACGTGGTGCCTGTCGTCAAAAAGAACGCCATGAACGGAAAGACATTGAATAACAGTATGCAGACACCGGCGAACACAGAATAGGCGATGCTGTAGTCGACGCCGGAGAAGGCGTTCTTCTCGAGTCCGACGACCAATTCACGGATCGAAGCATACCAAGGCACATACATTAAACCCGCCCCGTTTAACAACTCTTGCCGAAAGCCTTCTCGCTTGACCAATTTGCCGAACTTCAGGTCGTCGTCGGGACGCATGCGAATTACTTCGTGCGTGCCAATCTTCCTATAAACGTCGGCCCGCACGAGATTGAAGCCGCCAATGCCGATGTGCCCGGATCGCTTGGGATTCGGGCACTGCCACGGCCGGCAGTAGGTCATCAGGTAAACGCTGAAGGTCACGACGAACGATTCGAGCAACCAATTCGGCATCCGCACTTTGAACAACATCGGCAAATGGTCGATCTCTTGTTTGATCAGATAAGCGACCGCGCGACGCAAGACGGTCGGTTCCATGACGACATCCGCGTCGGTGAACAATATCAGCTCGCCCGTCGCGCGCGTCGCACCGTAGTACAAGGCATGATTCTTTCCAAGCCAACCGGCGGGAAGTTCACTCAGATGGGCGACCTTGAGCCGTGGATGCTCGTCCGCGATACGATCGAGGATCTCGCACGTTCGATCCGTTGAACGATCGTTGACAATCATGATCTCAAGATCGTCGTAATCGAGTTCCAAGAGTGAACGCAGTCCCGCTTCGATGTCTCGTTCCTCGTTCCGAGCTGCAACGATCACGGAAACTCGCGGCCATTCACCATCCAAGTCGGGAGCGACATCGACAAGCTGGCGAATCTTTCGCATTCCGAAGAATAGTGGAAGCCCGACGATCGCACAGATCAACAGGTTGGCAATCGCCAGGTAAAGCAGCAAGTCGGCCATGCGTCTTTTTGTACGATGGCCTTCCAAGGCCGTCGATTCCTTCCGTTGCGGGTGAACGACGGCCTCGGAAGGCCATCGTACTTGCGTATCCGAAGTGCCTTCTAACCGCCGAACACCATGTAAATGAGCCGCCGCACCATCATGACGATAAACGCTACAGCACCAACCGTGTAAACAATCGACGCGATGACCATCGCCAGCCGCGTGCCGAGCGAGTAGTTCGTCCTCCAGTACAACGGAATCCCAAGCAGTCCAACGTGCAATATCAACACGACAATGACCCACGGCCGATCGAGCAATTGCCTCAGCTTCTCTTTGGATTCACTTGACCGCGGCTTCGAGGTCGTGGCACCACATTGTTCGCATGTCTCCGAGGCTGGTGCCAACTCGGCACCGCAATCCGGGCAAATGATTGTCGCAATGTGAACAGTGTCCATCGCCAGCCTTTCAAAAGCCTATTCGTGTGCGTGTCCGTTTCCCTCGCGCCGTCGGATTTTGTCCAACTGAGCCTGCAGCGACGCGTGTTCAGCAGTGTGTTGGGCGCGAACCTGACTGTAGTAGAAGTAACTACTGACCATATCCGCGAATGCCAGGAGCAACATCCAAATCACCAGCGACAGCACGACGAGCCACAGGATGGCCGTCATCATCGGGTCTGTAATCGCCAGACTGACGACAACCGCGACGCCCACGATGCCGATCATCGCGCTGGCCTGCATCCGTCGCCGAAATTGACGACGACGAAAATCGGACGCACTCCCATCCAATCCTTCAGCTTGAGCAGCGCGCCATGCCCGCCAGTGTATCCACAGCAAAAGGCCGGACGCGCCCAGCAAGAACGCCGCGAATACGAGATGAGACCACATGATGGTTCGCAGTCCGTGACTGATTACTGGCGAGTCTGTTCGATCCCCTTGAGCCACTCCAGCATGACCCAACCAACCTTGGCAAGGGACAGTGGCGAACACTTGTCCGGCGTATCGGCTTCCGTGTGCCAGTAACTTGCGGCGCGGGGGCGCGGATAATCGAAGTCGATTACGTCGCAGGTAGGTATGCGCGCGATCGTGTTCAGTGCCAGATGGTCATCTTTAATCTCATACCCCGGCCGCCGAATGAACTCGCGAATACCAAGCTGGTTCGCGGTGTCCCAAATCCCGTTCACGATAGCACGAGCGTGGAACAAGCTGTTGCGTTCCTGATAGAGATCCAAGTGAGCGTCACCAACCATGTCGAGCAAGACTCCCGCGCGATAACGATGAGCGGGCGGGGCAGCGACATATTGCCGGGCAAAGTGTTCCGAACCAAGGAAGTACTTGTCCCGATTGGCGTCGAAGATAAACTCCTCGGCGTCAAACAGCACGAAGTCGATGCCATAAGGGCCTTCCAGCGCGGGCAGATGCCGGCCAAGCTCCATCAGCAAGGCAACGCCGCTGGCTCCGTCGTTCGCGCCGATAAACGTGCCGCGCGGATTCCGTCGGTCTTGGTCGGGAAACGGCCGGGTGTCGTAATGAGCGCACAGCAACACGCGCTCCGTCCGCTGTGGATGCCACTGGACGATCATATTCGACATGGTCACTCGCGATCCATCGGCCGGATGCCGCGTTTCGAATGGTTGCAAGTCGACGTTCGCGCCCAGTTCCTTGAAGTGAGCCGTGAGCAACTCTTGCTGCTTGATCATTCCGGGCGAGCCGCTCGGCCGCGGCCCAATCTCGCAGATTTGTTCCAGATATCGAAACGCCTGCCGCCCATCGAACGGAATGGTGTCGAGTGTCAGGGGCCGGGAGCGTGGCACTTGGCTTTCGGCTTCGCCACGCTTGTTGAAGAAGGCCAGATACGCGACCAGCATGAGAACCAAGGCGGCACCGCCGAGGAATATCGTTTGGCCGTCTGGTTTTCGCATCGCCAACTCCAACCGAAAAACAAGTAACTGCCGCATTCTAGGCCAATTGGATCAGTGCGGGAAGGGAAACCATCGACCGGTAGTGTCCTAATAGTGTGGGGGGCGCGCCCAGCATCGATCGGCGCGAAATACAAGCTCGACGCGCAAGCGAGTGAGTCAGCGGGCTGGGAACACCCACTCGCTGACGCGTCGAGCTTGTATCTCGGCACCCCCACACTATTAGGACACTATCCATCGACCGGTGCGGGGTCGGAGATCCCGCGCACAGCCTCCGAGACCCGAGCACAGCCCGAGTATTCGTCTGGCGTCGAAGCCGGAGAGACGCCAGAATGCAGCATTGGCAAGCCTCTATCGAGAACATCGAATGCGACTCCCTACGATCGTGCTGATACTCTTCCTTAGCGGCAGCGGAGTTGCCGCTGTGGCGCAAGACGCATCGCCGACACCCGAACAAATCGAACGTTGGGTCCAAGAGCTAGGTGCCGAACGTTTCACCAAACGCGATGCGGCAACGACGAGTCTGATTGAAACGGGGGCCGCTGCGATTGAGCCGCTGATGGCCGGCATCGCACAGCACGGCTTGGAAGTCACCACACGCGGTATCTATGTCCTGCAACAGTTGGCTGTCGCTGGAGACGAAGCAACCGAAACGTCAGCGCGTTCGTCGCTTGAAAAGATCGCAGCGGCTCGTGTGACCGCGGCGGCGCTTCACGCGCGGGATGCTTTGGATAAACTCGACACCCTCCGGCAACAACACGCGCTCGACGAGCTGCAACGACTGGGTGCCCTCGTCGATCGGAATCGCGAAGAACTCTCCTCGTTACTGGGGCCGCTGTTTGCGATCGAGATCAACAGCAACTGGCGTGGGAAGGCGGGCGACTTGAAGTGGCTTGAATTCTTGCAGGACGTCCAGCAAGTGTCCTTTGTCGGGCCGCAAGTCGAAGACGATTGGTTGGCCCATATCGCCAGTATGCCAAGTGTTCAACTCGTGAAGATCAAACGAGCCAACATCACCGGCGCGGGCTTGGCTCCGTTGAAGACGTTAGAGCAACTCAAGTTCATCCGGCTAATGTATATGGATATCGGCGATGACGCGGTCATTCATCTGGCGCGATGTCAACGCGCTGCACGAATGGATTTATATGGAACAAAGCTGACTCGTGACGGCGAGGCCCAGCTCCGCCAAGCAGTGGCCGCCAAAATCGACAGACGCCGTGGAGCATTTCTCGGCATTTCACCCCTACCGATCGACAACGTGGCGTGGGAGGTTGATCGCGTGACGACCGGCACCGCGGCGGACAAAGCCGGCATTCGACCTGGCGATGTCTTCGTTACGTACGACACGAAAAAGGTGGGAGACTTCACGTCGCTGACCGCGCTGATCGCCGAACACGACGCCGGACACATCGTTGATGTCACACTACGTCGAAACGGTGAAATCATCGAGCGGCGCATTCAGCTCGGCGAGTGGGATTGAGTCAGGATTCCCAGGCATGTCAACACTCTCGAATCGTCTTCGCCGCACGCTCGACGAACTTCGTGACGCGGGGACTTACAAGCACCTGCGCCATCTCACGGCCCCCATGGCACCGGCCACTCACCTTGATGAAGTCGGCGAAGTCCTTGTCTTTTGCTCGAACAACTACCTCGGGCTGGCAAATCATCCCGAGGTGGTCGAGGCCGGCATCGCAGGACTGAAGAAATATGGAGCGGGCACGGCCAGCGTTCGATTCATTTGCGGCACGTTCGACTGTCATCTCGAACTTGAAGAACGGATCGCGAGGTTCTTGGGGACCGAGGCAGCGCTGACCTACGTCAGTTGCTGGAATGCGAACGAAGGGTTGCTCACCAACCTTGTGCAAGAGGGCGATGCGATCGTCTCGGACGAGCTGAATCACGCCAGCATCATTGATGCGACGCGGCTCGCCCGCCAAGCAACTCGAAAGGTCTTCGCCCACAGCGATATCGACGCGTTACGGACTGTGTTGCAGGAGGTCGATCAGGCAGCCGTGAAACTTGTCGTCACGGACGGAGTGTTCAGCATGGAAGGCGACGTCGCGAAGCTGCCCGAGTTGGCGGCGGTTTGTCGCGAACACGGAGCAACGTTTGTCGTCGACGACTCGCACGGAACCGGTGTGCTAGGAGAACATGGCCGCGGCGTCCACGAGCACTTTGGAGTTCCAGCGGCGGGACCAGGCGGCGTTGATGTCTTCACGGGAACGTTGGGAAAGGCGCTCGGCGGAGCGGCGGGCGGATATGTGGCCGGTCCTCGCGAAGTGATCGACTACCTGATTCAACGCAGTCGTCCGCAATTGTTCTCGAACGCCTTGCCGCCGACCGTCGCCTGTAGTGCCGCGAAAGCGTTGGAGGTATTGCAGCGTGAGCCCGGGCGAGTCGCGCGGCTTCACCAGAACGTCGCGAAGATGCGCGGCGGTTTACAGAATCTCGGATATGAAGTTCTGGATTCTCCAACGGCGATCTTGCCGATTATCGTTGGCGACACCGCCGAAGCGATTCGCTTATCCGGCGAGTTGTTGAAGAAAGGCGTCTTCGTCATCGGATTTGGATTCCCCGTGGTCCCCGAAGGGGCCGCGCGATTACGCATCCAGATGTCCGCGGCCCACACGGACGAACATATCGAACGAGCGTTGCAGGCCTTTGAGGAAATCAAGGCTTCGTAGTGTTGCGGCAGCTTTCGATGGAAAGATTGCGGAGCTAAGATTGCCGCGCGTCTTCCACAACACATCCGGATGCGAGCGATACGATGGACTTAGGACTGACAGGCAAAGTTGCGCTGGTGACCGGCGGCTCGAAGGGGATTGGTGAAGGAATCGTCCGCTCGTTGCTGGCCGAAGGAGCCAAGATCGCGAACGTCAATCGCAGCACGGCCGAAGGCGAAGCCCTGCAAAGCGAGTACGAATCACTCGGGAAGGAATGCTTCTTCATTCGGGGAGACCTCTGCGCTACGGAGGCATGTCGCGCCGCCGTCGCGAAAACGGTCGATCGATTTGGCCGCATCGACATCGTGATCAATAACGCGGGAGTCAACGACGGTGTCGGACTCGATGCCGGTCCCGAGGCGTTCGTCGGTTCGCTGGAGCGGAACCTGATTCATTACTATGCACTCGTCCACTATGCGTTGGACGAATTGAAGAAGTCGCAAGGAGTGATCATCAACATCGGTTCCAAAGTCAGCGTGACGGGCCAAGGCGGAACCTCGGGATACGCGGCTGCAAAGGGTGCCGTCAACAGTTTGACGCGCGAATGGGCGCTTGATTTGGCGGAATTCGGAATCCGCGTGAATGCCGTTCTGCCGGCCGAGACTTGGACACCGCTCTACAGCCACATCATCGATACGATGCCCGATCCGGCGGCTGCGAAACGCGAGATTGCAAACTTGATCCCGCTTGGCCGGCGCTTCACGACGAAGGAAGAACTGGCCGACATGGTCGTCTTCCTCGCCTCGCCCCGCTCCAGCCACACGACGGGTCAAATCATCTTCGTCGACGGCGGCTACACGCACTTCGATCGAAAGTACACCAACCAACCGATGTCCTGATCGCGGCGTGACCGGCTCAAGCGGTGCCGCAGCCTCGGTTTACGCCGTCCTTGACGTAAATATTCGCGGAAGGTGTGGAGAGGTTGGCGCGGCGTCGAGGGATTGTCTTGTTGACGCAGGATGGACTTGGG
>JAQBZB010000396.1 GCA_027622275.1 Planctomycetota bacterium
CGCCCTCCCAATTCGCCCTCCCAATTCGCCCTCCGGGAATTAGATTGTCCACAGTTTTTTAGTGGGACAGCGCCACTTTAGAGTCTGCTGGCACATTTGAGTTGGTTCACGAAGAGGTGGTGATGACTACTCCAACAGCGTCAGCCGCAGAAAGTTCAAAGCTTGCTTCACCGCGCGTTCCTTGAGAATGTCGGGATGGCCGGTGAACGGCACCGATTTCGTCAGGACGGTTGTCGGGGTCGCGAGCGCGAAGTGCAACTCGCCCGCTTCCGTATCGACGGTATCACTGCTCGGAAATGCACCGAGAGCCAACGCATAGTCGGTGGCGAATTGGTCCCGGACGTGACTCGCCATGATGCGGACGACAGTTGCCTGGTCCGCTGCTCCGCGGCCGTATCCTGTTTCACGAAGCGTGGCGGCAAGTGCTTCATGGTTTCGCACGACGATTCCGCCAGCAAATACGTGACTCGTGTGATCGACCTCGGAAAGCCAATCGGCGAGCAACCCGCCCGATCCCCATTCGATCGTCGCGAGGCTTTGCGAGCGTGTGTTGAGCATGTCGGCGACGGTGTGTTGCAACTCGTCGTTCTCTTGGCCGAAGATCAACGAGCCGAGGCAATCACGAATCGTTGCAATGGTAGGCTGCATGGACTCGAAACAAGCGGCTTCATTCTCTGCTTCGGCGGTGATCCGCAAGGTGATCGTCGCCTTGTGAACGGTAATGCCCACCGAGGGCTGTCGGCCACGGGCAATGATGTCCGGTAGCATTTGTTCCAAGTCACTCTCGCCGACACCGAAGCATTTGATCTGATGATGCCGAATCACGCGCCGGCCACCGGTCATCTCCTGCACCGCCGGACTCACGGTCTGCTCCCACATCTCGCGCATCTCCGCGGGAACTCCCGGCAGCGCGAACAGCCGACAGGCGGTCCGGCCAACGCGTTCGACCCGCCGATCGATACCGGGTGCGGTGCCGTGTGGATTCGGGATCGGGCGGCTGCCGGTCGGGAACATGGCTTGGATCACGTTCCGCTCGGGCATCTCGCGCTTTCTTCTCGCGAACATCGCACGGATGCGAGCGAGTGAGTCTTCGTCGAGGACGAGTTCAACGCCGATTGTGTCCGCAATCGCCTGCCGTGTCAGATCGTCCGCGGTCGGCCCCAAACCGCCGGTACATACAATGATGTCCGAGCGATCGATGGCCTCGCGAAACACACGGACGTTGGCCGCCAGATCATCGCCGACCGTCGAGTGGTACAGTGTACGGAGGCCGAGTTCGCCGAGTCGCTCGCTGAGCCATTGGCTGTTCGTATCCAGTCGTTGTCCGCTGGTTAGCTCGTCGCCGATGGCAATCACTTCCGCATGCATACGCTGTCTCAGTCCGATAGATCAAGGCTCGAAACGATAGAACGAAGGAACTCGAACGCGCGGCGGGCAATTGCCGGCGCATCGTGGCTATGCCGGCTTAGCTCGACATGGATGCCGCCTAAATAGCCGATCTCGTGGAAGGTCCGCAAGATCGGCGGAAAGTCGATCTCCCCTTCGCCAAACATCAAATGGTCATGAACTCCGGCCCGCATATCCTCGATGTGGACGTTCACGATCTGATCGCGCCAGTGTCGAATGTGGCCATCGATCGGCGTTTCGCCGAGACAATGAAGATGTCCGACGTCCAGTGTCAATTGGAAGCACTCGCAATCGAGCTGACTGGCCAAGTGCTCGAAAGATCCCATCGAGTCGATCAACATTCCCGGCTCCGGCTCGAAGCCGATTGTCACTCCGAGATCGGTGGCGTGTTCGAGTACCGGTCGCAGCCCGGCTGCCAAACGCTCGACAGCGTCGTCGTTTGAGATGTTGTCCCGCAGAATCCCTGACCACAGCGAAACGCAATCGCTCTCCAAGGCAGCAGCGATGTCGATCGCACGCCGCAGGAAATCGATGCGCTGTTGTCTTGCCAGGCGATCAGCAGAGAGCAGCGTCGGCTCGTGTTTCGTGCGCGGATCAAGCAAGTATCGAGCACCCGTTTCGATGACAGAGCGCATGTTGCGCTGCCGTAAGACCGCGGCGACACGCAACAATTGGTCGGTCAGTCCGGTGGAGTACGGATTCAGCGAGTGGTGGTCGAGGGTGATGGCCACACTTTCGTAACCAATCTCGGCCAAGATCTCGATTGCCGCGACCAAATCGTGGTGAGCAAAGCCATTCGTGTTGTAACCGAGCAGCATGGCGTGCCTTCGAGGCCGGCGGTCAGTCGCTGGAATTCGGACGTGGCGAGATGTCATGGCGGTTTGGCCGCGGCATCGTTGGTGTGAATCAATGTAACGGATAGCTCACGTCCGAGACATTGCAGTGAGTGCCCAGGCGGGAGCCTGGGCACGAGAGACGACTGGTCCTGTCCCCGTATCTACGCTGCGAGGCCAGCTAAGGGATCGGCGGGGCTGGGGTTGGATCCATGCTGGGCAACTCGACCTTGCCAGGGACCATCCCGAGATAACTTCGACCGGCGGGGATCGTGTCGATACGAGTGCTGGAAACGACTTCGACGCCTAGTCCCAGGATGCGATAGACAATCGCCGATCGCAGTGATTCGAGGTTCTGCTTGGCCTGCTGAAGCTGTGCGTATTGCTCCGACGTAAGCCGAGACTGTCCGAGCCTCTCGACGGCGTCGGCGAATTGCGATGCGATGACGGCTCGGCGTGCGTAGGCGATCGCTTGCCGCTCGACCGGCACGCGCGCTTTGTCCGGCATTCGGCCAGACGTCAGCGGTGGGCCGCTCCATCGCGCAAAGTTCTGTGCGACCGGGTCGTTGCCGAGAGCCAGATAGTGGGTGCGCGCCGAGTCGAGCAGAATCTCCGTATACTGAGGCATCTCGTAACGGCTAGGCGGAACGCGCTCGAATGGACTGCGCTCGTCCGTAAAGCCCGCTCGCATCGCGCCCAGTTCAACGCGGGCCAAGGCCATGATCCATCCCAAACCGCGTTTGGCGCGGTCCCCTGCGACCGCACGTGTAAAGTCGTCTTCATAGCGCCGCGACAGGTTCGTATAGACGACGAACTCGTCACGCTGCTTGACAATCTCCTCAATCACAGCGAGTTCTTCCGACGAGACGAGCGCCAGCAGTTGGTCGAAATTGTTGAGTGCCGAGCCGTATTCCAGAAAGCCTACGACACGCGCGGCGAGTTGTTGTGGAATCGCTCCGACTTCGATCGTCTCAACGATGGTCTGCGTCGACTTGAGGTAGCCTTCTCTTGAGCGGACCGCCCAGAGTAACGTAAATGGCAGGCCTCACATGATGACCGGTTGCCTGGTGTATGTCGGATTACCTGGGTCGCCTTCGATCTCGTTGGCGAATTGCAGGCTCCGCCGAACGCGGCGATCTTCCCAGGCCCACCAATAATGATGCCGCCGGTCATATTGAGGCACCGGCTGTTGCTGGTTGCTCACTTGCTCGGGGTCGTTCGGCTTTGGAAATTCTTGGGGCATATAGAGTGCCAGTTGTGCTCGGCCGCTGTACATCGCGGCCGGACTCTTGGCCAAGCCGAAGACATCGGTGCCCTTCCCATACCGGCCGCGCAGCCACCAGTGAAGTCCCGTGAACAAGAGCTGCGACTTGTGAGTCAGGTCGCCGGCCAATTCTTGAGCCTTCTCGCGGTCTCGCGAAACTTGCTCCAAGAGATCTTTGCTTTGCAAACGCTCGCGGATGAAGGCGGATTTGTTGGTCAGAAAGTTCGACAGCAAGTCGGCATCGACTTGAGCCGTGTAAGCGGCGCGGAAGCGTTCCGTGGTCAGCGTCGGGTTCTCGAGCGTGGCGAGCGCCAGCTCGAGTCTTTGCAAACGCACTTCCGCCTGCCGCTCTTCGACTTCCGCGAGCAGAAGTTGCAACTTCAGCAGGATCGCGCCCTGCGCGTCGTCGATCAGTGCGCTGGATGCCGCATCGAGTTCAGCGACCCGCCGCTTGGATAAACCGCTTACCAGCCGACGCATGTGGTTGCCGATCGCCGCTGTATTACGAATCTTGGTCTCCAAGACGTGCGCGTCCCACATCAGCGTGTCATACTCCTCCAGCGTGCCTGGGTCGGGCAGCGGATCTTGCATCAGGCGGTGGTCTTGCGCAATGCCATCCGCAGCGGCAACCCGCAGTTTCAAACGTGCGAGGACGCTCAACGTCTCGCGAGGGCCGGCGGGCGGCAGCTTCGCTTCAATGCCATACTCGACGGCCTGAAGGTGGACGTTGGTGATCAGCTCGGCGGTTACTGGCACAAGCTGGGCCTTCAGGGCTTCGTCGATCTTGGCCAGTCGCTGATCGGTGGTTTTACCCAGCAACTTCGTAAGAGGTTCGGCGTAGCCCAGCGGTTCGCCGGCGAAGTAGGCCGTCGTGATGAGATCGACCGTTCGCTGGTCGTCGCGCGAGAGCCGCGGGCTCTCAGCGCGTACGGCCTCCGTCCGGACCGTCAACGCAAACAGTAGGCAAACACCGAGGACCGAAGGACGTTTCATGGCTATTCCTCCTCGCAACCGAGACTTTTGAAGGGACCAAACCGCTCTATATCTATCGATTACGGATTCACGCGAAGAAGTCACAGAGGCAGAGCCTCGAATGTTCAGTGCGTTCCCAGACAGGAGCCTGGGACGAGAGAACGGCCTCAAATCACGTTGAGTAAACCCACTTGCCGAGCAGTAACATTGGCACCATAAGAGCTAAGATGCCAACGGCATACGGCCAGTCTGCCATTAGCAGTGCGACCGAGGCGTCTAAGACGATCAGCGACACGATGCTTTGTTTGACAGCCGCTTGAACTTGCTCGGGGCTGGGATCAGCGACCGCAACGAGGCAGCGGCGCAGAATCGTTACCGTCATCAAGAAAATCGCCATCGGCCAGACAAATGTCGGCTCGATGTGGAAACGCCGGGCCAACTCGACCGGCGCGATTTTGGGAAAGAACGCCAACATCATCACGCCAGCGGCCATCAAGCCGACGCCGAACGTGAGCAACATGCGGCTGCTCTCCTTGGCCTCGGTGCGAGCAAACCAGGTAACACCCGCGATGTAAACGCCGATGCCGCCGGCAATCACAAAATGACTTTCGCCGAAGTTGAGCGGCGTGAGATCGCCCGTTGCGGCAAAGCTCATTCCCAGCAGCACATTGAAAAACCGGCAGGCCCCCATCGCTAGCGGCCCAAGCGGCGTCTTCTTCAAGATCTTGTCGTAGGCGACGACACAGACAGCTAGCAGCAGCGCGATCGCGCCACTCCTCCAGACGAGCGCAGCCGGCGGCATCTCCATCAAGCTGACGCAGGACGCCAGCAACACCCCCCCGGCCAGCATTCCATAACCCAACAGCTGTGCTCGGCCGCGCGAAATCCTTCCGGATGGGAGCGGACGCGACGGGCGCTGCTGCATGTCGACATCGAAATCATAGACGTCGTTCAGGATCATCCCGGCGGTGTACAGTAAGCACGAAGCGAGCGCCAGGCAAGCGAAAGCACCGAATGGCTGTAGAGAACCCGCGACAAAAACGAATCCCATCGCCACGTCGGCAATGGCCGTGAAGACGTTCGGTGCGCGAAAGAGTTGGAGGTAGGCGAGCAGCGTGGAAGAGTCTGTCGAAGGGTCGTCGTTCTCGCCGCTCATGACACCGTCATCTATCGAGGTGATGTTACTTGACACGCCTAGTAGACCGCACACTCCGTGTGCGGAATTCGGCACACGGAGTGTGCCGTCTACACTGTTACTCGACCGTGATTCCCAAGTCTTGCATCGCGGCTGTCAAGTATTTGCGTGCTTCCCGCGCCGCATCATCGGGGTTGTCGATGTACGGATACAGCTCGACGGTGATCCAGCCGTCGTAGCCGGTTCGTTCGATCGCTTGAAGCGTGGCCTTGAAGTCGATGGCTCCATGGCCCGGAATCAAATGCTTGTGGACGCGCGTCGCGGCAATGTCTTCGAAGTGGTAGTGCTTAGTGTACGGTGCCATCTTCTCGACCCAGTCCTGCGGGTCTTCGCTGACACAGTAGGCGTGTCCGACGTCGAAGTTCAAGCCAACCCACGGCGATTCGATGCGGCCGGCGAATTCCAAATACTCGTCGAACTTCTCGATCATCAGTTCAGGTTCCGGCTCGATCAGCAGCAGCACTTCCAGCTGCTCCGCGAGTTCGACACACGGCATGATCTCGTCGTAGAAGATTTGCGCCGCATCTTGCCAGGACTGCTCGGCCGTCAGCAAGCCGCCGGGCTCCGTCGTGACATTCGGTGCACCGATTTCTTTTGCCAGATGCAACGCTCGCTTCGTGTGCTCTCGCCGAATGGCCCGGTAATGCGGATCGGGGTCGGTCCAACCGGGATGCCAGTAGGGTTGCCGCGGATCGTTCACGGCATTCATCATGAAAGCGTTGATGTTCGCGATTTGGAGATGGTGCTTTTCAAGGTGATCGCGAATCGACTGCTTCCGCTCTTCCAGCAAGAACGAAGGCCAAGCGTGCGGCACGTCCGCCAGGATTTCGATCCCCGTGTATCCCAGCTCCCCGATCTTGCGGATCGTGTCCTCGATCGAGAAGTGCATGTAGGCGTTACTGCTGAAAGCGAGCTTCATAGGGCTCCGGCTCGTGTTTGCTGAACGATTTCAGTGAAAGTCGAACGGCTCAGTCTAGCTTCCACGGTAACGACCGAGAAGATGCGGCATCCTCATCGACCGCCCTATACCGCTCGCGGTTGAAAATGGCACTTTCATAAAACCTGTACGATGGCCTTCCAAGGCCGTCGATCAGTTCACGACGGCCTTGGAAGGCCATCGTACAAAAGCGTCAACGCCATCCGCTCGCG
>JAQBZB010000397.1 GCA_027622275.1 Planctomycetota bacterium
CACAAAACACGGAAGGTGCTGATACCCTGTAACTTAAATCGAGTCAAGGCAACTCAAACAGCCGAAATACTGAGACGATGCGGTTGGTCGGGTCTTCCAAAAATCGTTCTTGACTCATGATTAGCTCTCACTTCCTTTGGGCAATTCAGGTGCTTTGAATGTTAACACTGGACAGGGTGCCCGTCGGACGACAGCTTCCGCGACACTGCCAAGCAGTAAGCGAACGAGCCCGGTTCGTCCGTGTGTTCCCATGACAATCAGATCCACCTGCTCCTCTTCGGCGACAGCAACAATCTTGTCGGCCGGGATGCCAACGAGCAGACGATGCTCGTGCCTGACCTTTGGATCGTCTGGCTTGACCTCTTCGAGCATCGTCGTCAACGCCGCAGTGTCGGGCTCGGGCACGCCGTAATACATCTCGCCGCCACCATACATGGCAGGCGGCTCTTCAACATGCACGATCAATAGACTGGCTTGATTGTCCCTGGCGAGCGACGTCGCATAGTGCAATCCGTAGTCGCTGCTGCTTGAAAAGTCGGTCGGAAACAGAATCTTGCTGATGGTCGTCATAATTGATATCTCCTCTTGGTGTCGCCGCGGTCCCAGACGGTGGCATCGGGGATGATCGGACATTACGTTCCGGCGAACTTACCTTCTCTTATTGCATCGCTTCAGCCGCTGCAGCGTGCAGATGCAGTGTGTGAGGCGGCGTCTCTCCGAAAATGGTTTGGGCTTGAGCGACTTGCAGCGGGTCGCCGCTGACGAAGACCAACACATGCCCGGTCTCGATGAGGTGTTCGTAGTCGCGAGCCTGCTCCTCCGCAACGCTGTAGCCCGCGAGCAGTCCGATCAACGAACCGGACGCGGCTCCACCGAGCAGCGCGACCAGGGCACCGACGACCGCTACCGTGCCGAAGCCTGTGGCGAGCAACGCGACTCCACCGGTCAACGCACCCACGGTCGCTCCGACGGCAGCACCGATCGACACGTCCTCGGAAAGGTCTTCTTGCTCCTCGGGGGGCAACGGTGGAAGCTGCTCTTCGCGGCTGATCACCGAGATACATTGCTCAGTCACGCCCGCTTCGAGCAACGCGACGATCGCCTGCTTTGCCTTCTCGCGGTCGTCGTAGATGGCTAGTACGGATTGCGGTGTCATAACTTTTCTCCTGTTAGGTCAGTGCTTCGGCGCGAGCGGACATCGAGTTGATTGATCACGCGGCGAGCGCCGCCTTGGTTGGCGTGCTGAGTCGCGGTCGTTTGCTCATGCAACGTATCAACTGTCCCTCGCAGAGTGACCGTTCCGTCGACGACCGAGATGAGAATCTGCTCGGCGTCCGGCAGATGACGTGTCCGGCTCGACCGCCGACGCTGTCGACTTCAAAGGAACAGTTGGGACAATTGTTCTACAATCAGCGAGGCACGTAGATTCGCGAGCCGCCGTGACGCGGGTGATAGCGAACCTTCAATAAGTTGTGCGGGCGGCGAGCGCCGGCTTCGATCGACTTGTTCATCGCGGTTTGCCACGCGAGCCAGGTGTCGACTTCGCCTTGCAAGATCGCCACGCCGTCCTCGACTGTCACGTTGATGTCATTGCTCTTGTCGAAGAAGGTGAACTCCAACTTTTCGTCGATGTCGGCCTTGATCTCGGCGTCGCTCTTCGGCTCCCAACGCTTGGCGACGGCCAAGCTGTTGTTGACGTGGACGACCCCTTTCTGTCCGCCCGCGATCCAGCCAGCGGCTTTCTTTTCAAACTCGGAATCGACCAAGCCGTACAAGCCGACATGGGCGTTGCGGCAATGAACGCGGATGCCGTGCCGCGAAACATACGGGTCACGACCCAAAGCGGCTTGCACGTAGTCGATGATCTCGTGTGAAGTCGGCTCTTCGTCCGACCAGCGGACCTTCAAGTTGTTCTTCACTCGCCAGACGCCGATCGTGCTGCGAGCGACTTTCTCGGCGGCTTCCTTCGCGCGGAGCCGACCGACTTTGCCGCTGAGCGTCACCGAGCCGTCATCGGATTCGACTTCGATTGTGTCGAGATAGCTGAGCACTCGCGGATCTTGCCGCAGCGCGAGCTCGACCGTTTCGACAATCTTCTCGTCGGTCACGTCTTGCAACCGCTGGCGGCGGCGCATTCCGTCGTACAAGTCGAAGTCGATCTGTACGCCGCGCACGTCCACCGAATTCACGCCTGCGACCCAAGCTTTGCGTTCGACCGTCGACTTCGCGAACGCACTGCCAACCTGGCCGGTCAGCACAACATCGCCGTCCGTGACTTTGGTCTTCACGTCGGCATCGTCCAACTCGACGGCCGATTCGAGCAGACTCTGCGCTTCCTCGCGGATTTCTTCGTCCGAGCGGTTCGTTTTGTATTCGACAGCGACTTCATTCTCGATGCCGGTTACGCCCGCGACGCCCGCCGCGATCTCTTCAGCCAGTGTCTTCTCGGCATAAGAATCGACGGTACCCGAAACGGTCGCGGTGCCGCGATTCACTTCGACTTGCAACTGCCGCGAGTCCGTGACATCTTCGGCGGACCACGCTTGCAAGATATCTTGAGCGATGTCTTTGTCCTCACGCTCGCCCGGCGTGACAATGATCTGATTGACGACCGCCATCACGCCTTTCACTTGCTGAGCCAGCTCCGACGCGCGTTGCCTGGCGAGCACGTTGTCGACCTTGCCCGACAGAGTGACGATACCGCTGACCGACTCTGCATCGATGCGGTGCGAGTCGATTGCTTCGGAGGTGAGTAACTCGTTTTCCACCGCCAGACTGATCACGCGATCGGAAAGCTGGTCGCGTTTCGCTGTTGCCACCTCTTGTGCGATCGCGTTAGTTGCACCGAGCGAGAGGCACGCGGTTGCGATCATCAACCGCCGCGCGCTAGCCCACGGTTTCGATAGCCAGGAACCGGCCTCGGTGGTCGCGTCTTTCACACCGACTTCGGGAAGTTGCGGAGGAAGTTGTGCTGCGATCATGATTGCTCCTTTAATGTGTGCCGTTGGCCCGATTGGAATCGAACCTCGTCGTTGTTGGTTGAGTGGCGACCTGCGTGGTTGTTTGGCAACAGGTTGATTTTGCCGATCACCAAGGATTTGCTGGTCAACGCCTTGTTTGCTGACATATAACGTTCTTCGAGAAACCGTGAGCCAACGCTCTGAAGCTCATGCAGGCCAGTCGACTTGCTCACTCTTGACACTCGCCGACTTGTCGCCAGTGACGAGTCGTTTGAAAAACCCGGCAACGGCGACCATCGTGCCTTGTTGTTGGTCCCAATACTCCGCGGACTCGACGTCGACCTTGAGCAAGCCCAGGTTTGGATCTTGCGGCCCTTTGGGAAACCATGGCTCGCAGCCGTCGGTCCAATGCAGTTCGATTCGCTTTTCGTCGCGGACGAGTTCCGCTTTGCCGGCAGCCGAGACGTAGCGGCCTTTCGAAGTGTCCGCGAACGACACGTTTACTGTCGGGTGTGCGGCGATCTCAGCGACTTTCGGATCGTCGAAGGCCGTAAAGAACCACAAGTCGCCGTCGAACTGTTCGTTGACGTTCACCATCGGCCTTGAGTTGAGCGAGCCGTCTGGCGCGACGGTTGTGAGCATCGCGACTGGGATGTCGTGTATCATTTCGCGAAGGTGTTTCACGGCAGCCATGCGTTCTTGAGCGTCTGGTGAGGATGTCATTGTTTTCGTCCTAGGTTGAAAGGGGGAATGTTCACCGCTGGATAACAACGCTTGGCAACAATTCACGCAACTTGGCGACACCGGCTTCGGTGATGCCCGTTCGACGAAGGTCCAACTTCTGTAACGCTGTGAGCTTGCCGAGCGACTCGATGGCCCCGTCCGTCAGCATCGGGCATTGAAGCTGCAACGTCTGTAGCTTGGTGAGCGAGGCAAGCTGCGAGACGTGGCTGTCCGCAACCTTGACGCTGGACAATCGCAATGTCCGTAGCTCTCGTAGCGGTTTGAGATGTCGAAGCGACGTGCCGGCGATCGGTGTCTTGTCGAGATCGAGTTCGATTAACTTGCTACCGCACCGTAGATGCTTCAGCGAAGTTCCTTTGATTTTCGTTTCCGCCAGGCTCAGCTTTCGCAGCTCTGTAAGTTGCGTCAGCCAACTCAACCCCTTGTCATTTGCTTTCGTCCCGCTCAGGTCGACTTCGACAATCGGCTTGTTCGGCAGTTTGTCGTCGGTGCGAAAGCTGCCGCCGAGTTGCTCAATGATCTTTGCTGGATCGGCGGGAGTTGATTGAGCAAAGATTGCCTCGACACCGATCAAGGCCACCGCGAGGAAAGTCAGCATTGCGTTTCTCATCATTTGCTCCTTCAGATCGAATTCCCGTTGGTCGTCCGTCCGTCAGATTGGTCGCCGGAAAACCAGTTAGCGGGGACTATCTTGTGTTTTGCGGCCTGATATAGAATGCGTCGCAACTGGTGTGCCGAAGGTGTGACGTAGGCTTCCAGCTTGCGTTGACGAGGCTGGTATGCACCGTTCGTGAAATAACTGTTTGCTTTGAGGTGAGCGGTTCGGCGCTAGCCGCCGGACTTACCTTACGCATGAAGAACCGGTGGCTAGCGCCATTCCGCTCAGTTATTTCGCGAACGATCCTAAGCAGGGATGCTGACCCCACGGAAATGGGAGCAGAATGTCGAAAGTGTTGGTGATCGACGATGATCGGGCCGTGTTACGGCTGGTGCAGAAGGCGCTTGAGGACAGCGGCGCGGAAGTCTTGACGGCAGAGAACGCGACAGACGGACTGGCGAAGCTGAAGGTCGAAAACCCGGACGTCTTGTTGCTGGATATCATGCTGCCGGAGACAACGGGCATCGAGTTGGCGAAAGAGATTCGCGACTTCGACGCAAAACTGCCCGTCATCTTCATCACGGTATCGGAAGACAGCAGTGTGACGATCGAAGCCATGAAGCTCGGCGCGTACGATTACGTCATTAAACCGCTCGGCGTTGAACAGATTCAGGATTTAATTGAACGCGGCATCGAGACACGACGGCTGATGCAAGCGCCGGTGCATTTGCATGAAACGGACGATGTGCCGAAAGATGGCGACGTGCTTGTCGGTCGCAGCCCGAAGATGTTGGAAGTCTACAAACAGATCGGTCGCGTCGCGGCACAAGACGTTGCGATTCTGATCCGCGGCGAAAGCGGTACGGGTAAAGAACTGATCGCGCGCGCCATTTATCAGCACAGCCATCGCAATAACAACTGCTTCCTTGCGGTTAACTGCGCCGCTCTGTCCGACACGCTGCTGGAAAGCGAGCTGTTCGGCTACGAGAAAGGTGCGTTTACGGGAGCCGACCGGAAGCATGTCGGCAAGTTCGAGCAATGCAGTAACGGTACAATTTTCCTCGACGAGGTTGGCGATATGTCGCCGCTGACGCAGAGCAAAGTGTTGCGATTGTTGCAAGAACAGAGCTTCGAACGCGTCGGCGGTAGTGAGACGATTCAAGTCGACGTGCGAATCATTTCGGCCACGAATCGCGAGCTGGAGCAGATGATCGAGGACAACGATTACCGCCTCGATCTGTTCCATCGGCTGAACGTCTTCGAGATTCACCTGCCGCCGCTGCGCGAGCGCGGTGACGACATCACGCTACTGCTCGAACACTTTCTCGCGAGGTTCAATCACAAACTCAACAAGCGTGTCGCCGGAATTTCTGACGAAGCGATGGAGTTGTTGTTGGGTTACAGGTGGCCAGGCAACATCCGCGAGTTGCAGAGTGTGCTTCTTAATGCAATGCTGATGACGACGGGACCCGTCCTCGTTCCCGAGTGTTTTCCTAAAGAGATTCAAGCGTCCGGCCAGCCCCTTGGATCGTTACCAGTATCCGCCAGCAGTGCAACCGATTTTGTGTGCTTCATCCGCGAACGTGAGGACACTGATTCAGGTGATTTGTATGCCGAATCGGTCGAATGGATGGAGCGGCTGCTGCTGTCTCGAGTTCTGAAAAAGCATGAAGGCAATCAATCGAAAGCCGCCGAACAACTCGGCATCACCCGTGGCAGCCTACGCAACAAGATCAAGGCGCTCGGCATCTCGATCAACCAGATTGTAGACGCGGAAGGCACGAGCAGCTAGCCGGATTGCAGACATGCCGGCTTACGCAACTCTTTCAGTTCTCCGATCGAGGTCAGCCCCGTTTGCAGGCCTTCGTACTGCTCCAACAATAGCTTGTTGAACGGATTGCCGGCGATGTCTGGCAGGATGCGTTTGTATCGAGCCGCGATCATTGCTTCTGATCGCTCGACCTCGGTCAAGATAACAATCGCATCACCGCCGCTAACCGCTGCGCGAATCTTCGTCCACGCGTTGCTCAACTCGCCGAGCCACGAAGTGCTTTCCGATATTGGCTCGCAGTTGATGTGGAGAAAGTCGTTCAGCTCCTGCTCCATCTTCGCTCGCTCAGTTGCAATGCCGTATAACAGCTTGACGACTTCCTTATCATTCACCTTGCCCGCTGCGTCGGTCAGCCCAATCTGGCTATCGCGAAGTGCAATCGCCAATTCGCGGAGGCCCGAAACGGTCTCGTCGGTTAGCGTGTCGATCGTTTCCATGATTCGGTTTCTCTTTCGTCCAGTTCATTCAGATGGACAAGTTTCTCACACAGCAGGCCACGGGTAGTAAGACGCAAGCGGTGTGCCAATGTTGCAAGAGCTGCACAATGCTCGGAAGAATCGTGAATTCGCCCATTTGCTGGCAGTGAAGCGACCAAGAGGGATGCCCAACGCTCAATTCCACTCACTTCGGGCCAAGATTCTTGTAGCGGAGCGGCGCAAGCCGCCCGGTATTTCGCGG
>JAQBZB010000398.1 GCA_027622275.1 Planctomycetota bacterium
AGCGGTGGAAAGTAGCCGTCACGCTCCGCCGTGATGAGCCTGGCACGCCGCCCGCTGTTCCTGGAACGACGCCTGACAACAGTTCCAACTCAACTCCGCGAGGCTCGTCACGGCGGAGCGTGACGGCTACTTTGGGGACCGCTATATTGCCGTGATGAACGAATTGCACTTCTTTGACCGGCATGCTGATTACTCGGTGATCGAGAGGAGGCTCCCGCATTGGACGCAAGCAGGCACAGCGTGCTTTATCACTTGGCGAACCGACGACTCGCTGCCCAAGGAAGTCGTCGAGCGCTGGCGACTGGACCGGTTCCAGTGGCTGCGGAAGCAAGGAATTAATCCGCGTGCAGCAGATTGGCGGGCCAAACTTCGTGAACTCGATCTCTCGTTGCAACATCAATTCTTCGAACACTTTTCAGCTCGCTGGCATGATGAACTCGACGCGTGTCACGGGGCCTGCGTCTTGAAAGACGCGGCCAACGCCAAGATTGTCGCCGACAGCTTGCTATACGCCCACGAAGATCTGTACGAATTGACGGACTTCGTCGTGATGCCCAATCACGTCCACTTGCTGGCGACTTTCCACAGCGAAGAGGCCATGCTGGATCAGTGTGAATCGTGGAAACATTTTACGGCCCGCCGGATCAATCGGCGAATTGCTGCGACCGGCAGATTCTGGCAGCAAGACGGGTTCGATCACCTCGTCAGATCGGAAGAGCAATTCGAACATTTCAGGATGTACATCGCCGACAATCCCGGCAAGGCACGCTTGGCGGGTGGTGAGTATGTGCATTGGTCAAAGTAGCCATCACGCTCCGCCGTGATGAGCCTTCCTCGCCGAACGCAGTCGCAGAAACGACGCCCGCCAACAGTTCCGAGTCAACTCCGCAAGGCTCGTCACGGCGGCGCGTGACGGCTACATTGGGCTCGTCACGACGGAGCGTGACGGCTACTATCCGCCCAGCGAGAAGACGTGCGACTCGGTGCGAATGAACAGCGTGCCATTGCTGACGGCCGGCGTCGCGGACGTCGGGTGGCCCAGCGAGATGCGGGCTAGTTCCTCGTACTTGTCGCCTGCCGCAATCACCACCATCACGCCATCGAGGTCGATGCAATAGATCCGCCCGTCGATGCAAATTGGCGAGCTGTAGAAGTTCCCGCCGATCCGCTGCTGCCAGACGGTTTTGCCGGTGGCTCGATCGAAACAAGTGGCGATCCCTTGATCGCTCCACAGGAACAGCCAGTCGCCATAGGCCAGCGGTGTCGGAATGTGCGGTGCTTGGCGAGTGATGTGATAGGCTTCGTTGACAGCGACACTCGCGCCGCTCGGTGCGGGCTTCACGGCGACCACGTGACGCGTCCCCCCGGCGGCTCCGCTGCCAGCGATCACCAAGTCGCCCGCGATGATCGGCGAGACCAACGAACGCTGCTCGTCGCGGCCAAAGACATCGATGTGCCAGTTCTGCTTGCCCGTTGTCAAATCAACGCCGACGATCCCTTCGTAGCAGTGCGAGAAGATCAACTCGGCCGGCCGATCATTTGGCGTGTTTAAGCAAATCAAATGGCGCAAGCTCGCCGCCTCATCGCAACAAGTCACGAACAGCTTGTCGCCCCACAGCACCGGCGACGAATGGCCTCGCCCCGGCAGTTCCGCGATCCAGTTGTAATCCTTGTCGGTCCAAGTGACGGGAATGGTCTTCGCACCGCTGAGACCTGAACCGTTGGGGCCGCGGAAACGAGTCCATTCCTGCGCGAGCCCGATTGACCCGAGCAAAAAGATGAAAGCAATTCGAGCGAGCGCCGGGAAGGTACAGTTCATGCGAGGTCGTACCGGTGAATCATGGAGCCAGGAAAAAGTCGCGACAGAGCCTGATGCGCGAACTGCTGCGATTATTGTTGTCAGGCACGCTAGTAAAGTGGCGAGCCGTAGGCCTAAGCCGACGGAAGACGGATCAGCGGGCTCACGCCCGCCGCTCGCCAGGGGGTTCGTCAATTGCCGGAGAGCAACCACCCGGCTGCGGCATCCGCCGAGTTTTGAAGCGCTGATGAGCTGACGCGGCCTGGGCTACTCTCCGATGCATACGCCTGCACCACGGTTGCCGGCAACTTGCCATCCTCGCCGCTAATCCAGAGTGCATGCGGCGCGGACAATGCCAGCACACTCGGCAAGTCGCCGTACTTCACCGCGCCCGGAAGAAAATTCGGATCTCGATACGACGTGATGTCGGCAAAGCGAAAGCCCTGCGTGTCGATGGCGGCTTTGTCGATCTGATTGCCGGCGATGGCTCGCGCGGCGGCACCCAGCGGCCCGGCTCCGTTGGTGGCAATCAAGTGCAGATGCTTGGGGGCGTGTTCGTCGCCGCGAATGAACGCGACCAGCGTGAGAATGTCGTGGACGCGGCGTACGAAGACCGTGTCGTTGTAGCCGAACGTGAATGCCGCCGCCTCGCGCGGATTCTTCACGACCGGTTGTTCGGTCAGCGGTTGATCACCTGGAAGAAACTCGCCTTGTAGGTAGAGATCCGGCGCGACCACCGACGCGCCGCCGTCCACCAGCCGCCGGACTTCGCTGCGCAACTCGCCCGCGTCGTTGAACATGCCGCGCTTGCCGACGCCGTCCACCCAAATCACGACGTCGCCGTTCCACTTCGTGCCGGTTGGGAACAGCGAGACGATTGGAATCTCCTCGCCTTTGCTTTGTAGACGCAGGAAGTCTTCGAAGTAGATATACCCGGCGCGTGTTTGCTTGTCGACCTTCGTCCGTTGGATGTCGTCAAAATTGGGCACGTCGCGTCCGATGATCGAACGAAAGGCCCCGCCAACGACTTCGCGGAACTTCTGCAGCGAGTTGACGTCTTTCGGCGCGAGAGCCGCGATTTGCCGGTCCGATTGCCCGGCCATGTACTTGGTGAGCGAACGCTCGTACGTTTCGCCGCCCTCGGGTTTAGGATGCTCGGCGTTCCAGACGGTGTACTCCGCGGGTGTCAGCAGCTCCCAATCTCCCTCGATGACGGGTTCGTCGAGCCCGAGTTGCATGTGTTTGTTGAACCAGTCGTACATCGTTGCGCGGCTGACGTAGTTGTAGTTGTGTGGGAAGTGAGTCATCTCGCGGCAGTAGACATTGTCTTTCACGCCGAACATCCCGTAGAGCTGTTGCAGCTCGGGATAGCCCTTGGTCAGCATCTCTTTCGTCCAGTCGTTGGCCGCCGTCATGGCTTGCGGTTTCGGAGCGAACAGCGCGGCAAGTTCGACGTTGCCCGTATCGACTCGCAGCAAGGTGCAGTTCTCGCAAGTGCAACCTCCCTGCATCGACGTCGAAACCATCCCGTTCGGGAAGGCGGCGATGGGGCGTGGATCGATTGCGCAAAGCAGGATTGTCTGCGTGCCGCCACCGCTGCCGCCCGTGACTGCCATGCGCTTGCCATCGACGTCCGGAAGCTGTTCCAGGAAGTCGAGACAGCGGATCGAGTTCCAGGTCTGAATGCCCATGATGCTTTGCAAACGGAGTTCCGCTTGCGCGCTGAACAATCCCCAGTTCTCCTGGCCTTCGAAGTCAGGCCGCTGCTTGGCAAAGCCGTGCGCGAGTGGGCTGTTGATCTGAACGCTATCGGCGTAGCCCAGCATGTCGAAAATGAACGTGACACAGCCCATCCGCGCGAGTTGGGCGCAACGAGCGAGCTTTGGGAAACGACCCGACTTCTCAAACTTCTCGGCTCCCGCTTCGATCAGCGTGGCCATATTAGCTTCGCCGTAATCTTGCAGTCGGCCGCCGTGTCCGTGCGGACAGAGGACGGCGGGTCGCTTCACGTTTTCCTTGCCGTCGTCCGGGCGAAACAGCAAGCCAGTGACGAAATGATTCGGCATGCTCTCGAAGTAAACTTTCTCAACCGTAAAACCCGGACGTTGCACCTTGCCGTAGATGACAGGATTCAACGGCGTCCGCTCGGGCGTCGGCCAGACGCCGGTCGCGATCTTGACGCGCCGCCGCAACTCGTCCGCGCGGGCTTCCCAAACGGCCTTGCTCGCCGGGACTTTGAATGGGAAGTAACCGTTCAGATCCTTGGGCTCGCTCAGACGGCTATCGTTAGGGAGTTGACCGAGATCGTAAACGCGCAACTCCTCGGCTGGCGAGCTGGCACAAAAACAAACGAGTGAAAGGGTGAAGCAGATTGCTGTGCGTTGGGTATGGCGCGTCATATCATGTCATCCTGTTCAAGGAGGTTTTGGTCTGGGACGGTACTAGTGTAACAACTCCGCCGCGGGATCGCGCTGCAGTGGCCTGGAAACGTCCCGTCGTTACTGGCACAATGTTTTCGACGGAAGACGGGGTCGGGAGTCTTTTTCGGCCGCGCGACGATTCATTTGAAAGGTGGTTAACCGAAAAGGACTCCCGACCCCCTCACGCATCGCCAAGCAAACAACTTCGCGAGGAAACCACGAGATGTCCGTAAACACCAAGACCGTCGCAGGCCGCCGCAAACTGCGGTTCAATTCTTTCGATGATTTGCGTGCCGAGGCAGAACGACTGGCCGGCAGCGAAGTAAAAATGCTGGGGAACTGGTCGCTGGCACAGATCTTCAAGCATCTGGCGGAGGGATTGAACTCGACGATCGATGGGTCTTCGTTCAAGCCGCCGTTGTTCGTTCGGTTAGTCGCTGGAGTGTTCATGAAGAAGAAGTTCATTTACAAAGAGATCCCATCAGGCTTTGCAATTCCAAAGGACGCCCAGGCGCAATTCTTACCGAAAGAGGATATCGAAACGGAAGCGGCACTCACCGAGTTGCAGGCCGCGATCGAACGCGTCAAGTCAACGGACAAGCGGGCGCAACATCCGGTGTTTGGAAAAGTCACTCGCGAAGAAGCAAACAACTTTCAATTGCGTCATGCCGAAATGCATTTGAGCTTTGCCGTTCCTATCGATTCCCATCGCACCGATTGAGGATCACCGGGGCACCACCGTTCGCAATCTCAGGTCGGCTCCTTTCACCATCCATTGAGATTCCACATGGCCTATCTGGAAACATCCGGGGGACAGTCTCCAAACCGCACAATTCCATTGTCGAGCAAACGGTGTGTGTTCGGACGCCAGTCGGATTGTGACGTTGTTGTCGACGCCGATTCCGTGAGTCGGCACCACGCCAGATTCCTCTTGGTTGGCCGGGACTATTTCGTCGAAGACTTGAATAGTTCCAACGGGACCGTCGTGAACAATCAGGTCATTCGGGCGCGCGTCCGGTTGCAAGAAGGCGATAGAATTCGCCTGGGGCAATTTGAGTTCCTGTTTCACGAATCACTCACACCACTGAATCGCGCGGAGAGCGATCATTTGCTGCCGGATCAGAGTAGCATCATTGACGAGGACGAACGTGGGGGAGCGAAGCACGACACGGGGGCTTATATCAAGATTGCCGGTACAGGCGGCAGCGACACGGGCAGGCATTCCACAGTCACCGATGCCCGGTTCGACGCATTGCTCGAAGTGATGCAATCCCTCGGCCAGTTCCTGTCACTCGACAAGTTGCTGCCTCAGCTGCTCGAGTCGCTCTTCAAAATGCTGCCCCAGTCTGAACGCGGCTGCATCATTCTGAAGGACTCGGACGGACAATTGAAGCCCGGATGCGTGAAGGTGCAGCGAGGCGAGCTGCAAGTTAGTCGAACGCTCATCAGTGAAGTGATGCGATCCCGTGACGCCATCGTTACGAGCAACGCGTCCACCGACTCACGGTTTACCGCAAGTCAGAGCATCGCCGACTTTCAGCTCCAGTCCGTCATGTGCGCTCCGCTGATCGATCGGGCCGGTGATGTGTTGGGCGTTGTGCAACTCGACACGTCGAACGTCCGCAAGGCTTTCGGGCAAGAAGATCTCAGGATTCTGGTGGCGATGGCCACGCAAGCGTCGCTGGCGGTCACCGTCGCGAAGTTGCATGAGACCGAGTTGCGCACGCGCACTCTGGAACGCGACTTGATGCTGGCGGCGGAAGTCCAGCGCAACAGTCTGCCGGAACATCGTCCGAAGGTGTCGGGCTACGAGTTCTTCGATTATTACGAGCCCGCCGAGCACATCGGCGGCGATTTCTTCGACTATATTCCCCTGCCCGACGGCCGGTTGGGAATCGCGATCGGCGACGTCGTCGGGCATGGTGTTCCCGCGGCTTTGGTGATGTCGAAGATCATGGCGGAGACACGGTTCCTCACGGCGTCACTGCAAGATCCCGCGACCGTCATCGAGATGCTCAATGGGATCACCTGCCGTTCGACTCGGCTTGGCCGTTTCATTACTTTGCTGATGATCGTGCTTGACCCGGGCAAACATCGCGTAACGCTGGCGTCCGCGGGGCATGTGCCGCCGCTGCTGCGGAGAACGGATCGGACGATTGACTTGCCGGGCCGCGATGGGTTCGGACCACCACTAGGGACCGCGAAGGACACCATTTATCAATCGCATTCGTTTCAGATGGAACCCGGCGAGCTACTGTTCCTCCACACGGACGGCGTGTCCGAAGCCGAGAACGCGGCCGACGAGGCGTTCGGCGATTCGCGTCTTACCGATCTCGTGATCAAGGGGACGACACCTACCGAAGTTGTCACCTACGTCGTCGCCAGTCTCGAGGCGTTTTTGGCGGGGACGAAAAGACAGGACGACGTTTGTATCGTCTGCTTCGGGCGCACCTAGATCGATCGTGCGAGACGGCTGCCGGTTTGCAACTTTGATAACCGCTCGTGTCGAATCGAGATGGCAAAAGGGCGAGCGGTGGGCGTGAGCCCAATGCCACTCACTTTGTAGTGGTGGCTTCCAGCCG
>JAQBZB010000399.1 GCA_027622275.1 Planctomycetota bacterium
CCGCCACTCCAATATCGGACACTTAATTCTCGAACGGTCCTAACAGGCGCCGCACCGGGGCGGACGCGGTCGGTATGCCGCTTGATTAAGCCAGTAAGCCTGTTCGCTTGCCCGCCCGCGCCAGCACATCCAGCGCGAAATCGATGTCTTCCGTCGAATGAATCGCGGAAACGCAGGTTCGTAACCGCGGCGCGTCCATCGGTACCGCCGGATAGCAGACGGGGATTACGAGCAGCCCTTCCGACCGACAGATCCGTGTCATCTCTAACACGATGTCCGTCGTCCGCGTCATGATGGGAACGATCGGCGTCACACTCTTGGCAGTATCAAAGCCGAGAGCCTTCAGGCCTGACAAATAGTGTGCTTGATTGGCGCGGAGTTTCGCAACAAGTTCCGGTTCTCTTTCGATGACATCCAGAGCGGCGATGGCGACGCTGGCTTGGCCCGAGGGGAGCGCACCGCTGAAGATGTAGCCGCGCGCGTGATGCCGCAGATAGGTGACCACCTCTTGCTTGGCCGCGACGAAACCGCCGCAACCAGCCAGCGTCTTCGAGAGCGTTCCCATCTTGATATCAATGTCGCCGGCATCCAAATTGAAGTGCTCTTGAACACCGCGCCCGGTCGCGCCGAGGACGCCCAAACTGTGAGCTTCGTCGACCATCAAAAGGGCGTTGTGCTTTCGGCAGAGATCGATCACACCTGGCAGATCGATGATGTCACCATCCATGCTGAAGACGGCATCCACCACGACCAAGGTCCGTCGATTTCCGCTGAGAGCCAACTTGTCGGCCAGCGAATCGACGTCGTTGTGCTTGAATTCCAGAAATTCCGCGCCCGACATGCGGCAGCCGTCGATAATGCTCGCGTGGTTCCACTGGTCACCGATCACGCAATCGCCAGGCCCCACAAGCGTCGAGATCGTCGCGAGATTCGTGATGTAACCGCTACTGTAAACGATGGCGTCTTCCGCTTGCATGAAGTCCGCCAACCGAGCTTCCAACTCGCGGTGGACGGTTGTCGTCCCGGCCAGCAGGCGGACGCCGTGGTGTCCCGTTCCGAACTTTTCAACCGCGGCGATGCACGTTTGCTTCAAGTGGCTGTGTCCGAGCAAGCCAAGGTACTCGTACGAGCCGAGCATCAACATCCGTTTTCCGTCCGCCACGACCCACGCATCGTCGTGTTCGGAAATCACCGGCTCGAAGAAGTACAGATTGTCTTCTTTCAGCTTCGTGACTCGTCGATTCAGCCGCCGATAGTGTTCCAACGGATCGCCGCTTGTGTCTTCCTCGTGCGACGCTGTCGCCGACACAACCTCGACCGTTCCCGACAGTTTGCGGTAAGGCTGCAGGCTGTCAACGTAAGCGGCCAATTCGTTGATCGTTTCGAGTTCAAAGACTTCTTCCGGAACAAGCCGCCTGCCCGTGAGTGCCTCGATCTCCGTGGTGATCTCTGCGACCCCCAACGAGTCGACACCCATCTCGAACAGCGAGGTATCGTTATCGATCGAATCGACTTCATTCCCCGGTTGTCTCTTCAGCCAATCAAGAATTGCGTCATGAATCAGCAAGTTCGTTGTGCCGGTCAGATCGGGCAAACGAGGAGACAAAACGGCTTGTTCGGATTTTTTGTTCAACGGATACCTATCATTTCCTGCCACCAGGAGCCCACGGTCGTGAATTTGTAATCTAACGAGTGTGATGGATACGCTTCTCGCCTGCAAGGCCATCGTCTGAGGAGCGTGTCTGAGGAGCGAATACGAATGCGTGCGCACATGGTGGCCCTGGCCGAGGATGGTGTCGTTATTGACCCGCGCGGCAGCAGCGATGGAAATTCCGCCAGCCGGATCGATGGCACTGGCGATCAGGAACGGATCGACGACGAGGGCCATCTAACGAATCGGCTGAGCAAAGCAGCCATCGCGTCTATCGATCGTAACAAAGGCCAACTGTTCTCCCTGTAACTTAGCCTCACTACCGACAGTCCAACGCTAACTCACGTCAACCTTGCGGCAGTAGGCAAGCTGCTCGGCGACTGACGTGATGTCGTTGCGACGTGCGCCGGAGCCGGCAGATGCAGGCGCGGCTTCGGCGGGAGTTTCTTCAGCGGCGGGTTCTTCGACTGCGGCTGCGCCCGGCTTTGGCTTGCGAGCTGCCTCCAGCATGTCTCGGACGCCGGCTTGCGGATCTACAGCGGATGGTGCCGGTGCTGAGGCAGTTGCCGCGCCGCCGCCTTTCTCTCCGCGAGCCGCCGCGAGCATCTCGGTAACGCTCATCGACTTGGCGTCTTTCTTGGGGGCAGCAGCCGGAGCTGGTGCTGCCGGCGCGGCGGCTTTTGCCACCGGAGGGCCGCCCGACTTCTCGCCACGCGCGGCGGCCAGCATATCGGCCACGCTGATGGATTTCGGATCAGCTTTGGCGAGTGCCGCGCCGCCACTCTTTTCACTTCGCGCGGCAGCCATGATATCGGCGGCGCTCGAAGGCTTTGCCGCGGGTGCGGCTGCCCCGCCTTTGTCTCCACGCGCGGCGGCCAGCATGTCGGCGACAGACATTGCGCCGCCACTTGCTGGCTTGGCCGCCGGTGCCGTCTTCTTCACCGCTGGCGCGGCTTTCGGGCTGACTTTCGCCTCGGCTTTCTTCGCGGCGGGCTTCGCTTCCTTCTTGGCTTCGGGCTTAGCCAGCGGTCCGTCGATGACCTTCAGGAAGTCGACGTCGATGTCGTACCAGCCAATGTTCGCGTACGCATCGAACTCAACCAGCGCCCGACCACTCATGTTCACCGTCCGCACGGTCCCCGTCATTCCGCCAAAGCGCCGCAGCTCGGGACGCGTCTCGTCGACGATCACGAATTTGTCCGTGTATTCTTGCTTCAGCTTCTCAATATGCTCGAAGACCATTGCGGAACCTAATCTGAAGGGCAGGCACCGGTTGCCTGGAAATCGTGGGATGACAAGTGGCTATTTTTGTCCTGGATGGCCCTGAAATCAAGGCCACACCGAGGGGAATCAGGAGCTTTGTTATCCACTCTGCGGCGAGTGCAAATAGGTAGCATGGCCTCGTAGGCCGTGTGCTTTCAGGCGTTCCCAAGCAGACACGGCCTGCGAGGCCATGCTACTTCTTGCGCAACCTCAAACAATCAAAAGCCCCACGAAGAGAATGAGCAAATCCCAACGAGCAGTGATCATCAGGCGGCGACGGGCAGCCGACTGCCCGACACTTCAAGTGGCTCAATCCCGAGCAGCGAGAACTTCCGCAAGAGCATCGCTCCAATCCTGGCCGTGCGGCTGAGCTTGATCGAGAATTTGAAACCGGAACACGTGATCCTTAAAATCCTCCCCAAGCTGTTGCCAAGTTACCCCATCGCCCGCCCGATCGAACAACTCGGCGACGCTGCGTTTGTAGTCCGTGTCGGGATTCGATTCGAGGTGCGCACCCTTGCTCTCGATGACAACCACGCGATGCCTTGGCTTCTCCTTGGCGTGATCCTGCACAACAAAGTCAGGTCGGATGCGATGGCGATGGTAACCCTGAATCGAAAACTGATCGTCACCGATCAAGTTGCGATACCACCACAACACGTTCTCGTCCCGGTCCAGCGCCAAGGCCACCGCGCGCTCATACTCGTTGTGACTTTCGTCCTCAATATAATCGAACAACGACCTTTGCACTTGCTCGCCATCGGCATGCACCAAACGCCGCGTAGCCTTGACGGAAACAGTGTCGGGAATCGGAAAGCGGCATTCGGCGCATTCCAAGTAAAATACCATCCGGTTCTCGGCGAACATTTGCCTAAACACCGCCTCGGTCTGCTTATTGATCTGCTCTTCGATAAAGCGGGCCACCTTATCGCGGACAACCGTCTTGATCAGTGCCAAGCGGCCTTCGACCATGTGCGGCAACTCTGCCTTTCGCAAACGATCGTAAATGCTCGCGACAATCCGCCGCAACTTCTTGAAGCTCAAATAATCGAACGGCAGACTAGCCGCCAGCCAGTTCAATACGCGCGAGTCCTCTTCCCAGGTATCGACTTCCGCTTCATGCTGCCGTTCCAAGTCTGACTGTCCAAGCGTCCAACGATAGTAGCGGTCTCGCGCCTCGGCGGCGGCCTTGGCAAGATGCCATTTATCGCTGGAGACTTCGGCATATTCGAATGCATCGACGTCCACTTCGTTCAGCAAATGCTCGAAGTAATCCAATCGTTGGTAATGCTCGCCCTCCTTCACGCAAAAATGAGGCAGATAGATCTTGCCCTCGAACTGGCGATACATCGTTGCAAATTCTGGTCGGATCCGCACCTCGCGAGTTTTCGACTCCGGCTTATCGCCCGTTGCGTCGAATATCAAACCAAGCGTGTCGCCCTCATAGCCCTCGTCTTCGAGCGCCTTCTTTACTTCCTGCGCGATCGTCGAGGCCCGCTTGTGCAAGCAATAGACGAAGCTCTCGTTGAGCGAGGGAAAGGGCGTCTTCTCTTGATAGGGCTGCCGCAATATGCGCCCCACCAATTGTGTCATCGCTTGCCCGCTGTCCGTGTTGTTCAGCGACACCAGGATATAGGCAAACGGACAATCCCAACCTTCTTGCAGAGCGCTCTTCGTAATGATCCACTCGATCGGGCATTCCGGATCGTCCAGGTTCACTCCTTCGACGTTCAACTCGTCTTTCGCGGAAGTCTTGATCGCAATGGCGGTTTCCGGCACGTCGAGCCGCTGCGTCAAATACTCTTTCACGTCCTCGGAGTGGATCACCATACGGCCCTTGATCTTCTGGCCGCGCTGATCGTTGCCGGTTCGCTCGACTTGCACCAACACAATCGGCCGAATCCAGCGGCCGTCGGGTGAAGCGGCGGCATGTTCGCCAGCCGTGCGGGCCAAGGCAATCCGCTTGTCGCGGGCCATCGTCAGCGTCGATTCCCAAGAACGTTCCTGCGAGGTCGCGATGTTCAGCGGCAGTTTGATCATCTCTTCCTTGAGCAGTTCCTTGCCGCTGACCCGGCACAGGATGTTCGGGCTGTGCCGAAACTCCTTCGAGCGGGTTTCCTTGGGAGTCGCCGTGAGTTCCACGACGACCGAAGCGTTAAAGCCCGTGATGGTTTCACGGGCCTTGCGACTGGTGGCCTTATGCCCCTCGTCCAGAATGATCGCCGGACGACAGAGCCGCACCAAGTTGCCGATCGACGTGGTGACCAAGTGCCGGCCTCGCTCCGTATCGTCTTCGATCATGTCGAGATTGGGAAACTCCACTTTCAACTTGCGGTGAGCTTCGGCGTCGTCTTCGGCGGGAAAATGCTGAACGATGTTGCCACCCGAATCACGAAAGAATTTGAGCTGCTCCGCTGTCTCACGATTGGTGCTTGCCAATTGCACAATCAAGATATTGAGATTGTCGCGGAGCTTGCCCGGCGTCAGCCGCGCGATGTCGGTCTTCTCCCAGACTTCGATCCGCCGCGAGACGGCGTGTTCCAGCATGATGCGATACCAGTCGTTGCGGTCGCTCAAGCGCCGCAGCGTGTCGCGATAAATCTGACTCGACGGGACAACCCACAGCACGAGCCCCGCGCCGTTGCGTTCTTGCAGCAGCGTTTGATAGATCGACCCCAGCACCTGAGTGGCGAGCACCGTCTTGCCGGCACCGGTGGGAGCTTTGATGGTAAAGTTCGGATAGTCTTCACCCAGTCCGTTCGATCGCTCGTGATATTCGCCGAGCCGCAGCTCGCGCCAAGCATCGAGCGCCGCATGACGCAGGTTCCCCGCCTCGCGCTCACGGACCACGGCCTGGAGGTAATGCTCGACCTCCTTGACGACCCGTTCTTGGTATTCTTTCAGTTGCATCGTTGGCTCCCTCGCCCGCCGGGAGAGGGTTGGGGTGAGGGGTTATTTCAAATTGAACGGCACCAGCATGTGCCGCAGCTTCTTGCCATGTTCGCGCTCGAACTGGCGCAGCTCGTCCTGGTGCATGGCCAGCCGCTCGCAATAGACGATCAGTTCGCGATTGGGATCTTGGCTCGCGAAGTCGTTCAGGAACTTACGGTTCAGCCCCCGGTCTTCCCGCTCGTTGGGCAAGTACAGCAAATAGTACGACCGCCCGGCATGTTCCCCGATGCGGCCGGACTTCTTGTCCCACGCGGGATTCTGCTTCTTCGTCGTGCCGGGAAACTCGTGGCTAGTTTCGGTATAGAAAATGTACTTGGCAATGTCTTCAAACGACGGCAGTACCTCGCCGAAATTCTTGTACTCGCCGAAGAGGGGTTCACCGACGCGGGCATAAGTGAATGTGCCTGAAAGCGGGTCGACCTTGACTTTCTCGATGCCGCCACCACGTTTCGGCCTATTAAACGAATAACCCTTGATGACCTTTCTAATTCTTTGTGCGGTCACTTTTTGGCAGATATTCAGGCCCCCCTTCTCATGCTCCTTATTATCATGCTTCTGCTGAACCAATACAAATCGTCGTTTGCCTCTATCTTTGCGGTTGAGCATGAGAACTGCATGACCAATTGTTCCTGATCCAGCAGTACAATCGAGAATAAGCGCATCGGGCTCACAGGTAACATCGATCAATCGGATAAGGAAGTCCGTCAGTTTCGGAAAATCGAAAAGGCGTTCGCCCAAGATTTGATCGACTTCATCCGCACCCGACTGTCCTCGAACATCAGCCCAGAAGCTGGACTCGGGCATTCTTTCCGATGTCTCTGAGAGATATCGTTTCTTTCGGGGCTTGCCAGAACTGGGGTCCGGGGGCACGGCCAACGCGCACTTTAGGCAACTTGGGGTAGCGCGGTAACTAGATATTGATTAAACAATT
>JAQBZB010000400.1 GCA_027622275.1 Planctomycetota bacterium
AGCCTCGCCCTCCCAATCTCCGGGAATTAGTTTGTCCACACTTTCTAAAAAAACAGCGGTCACGGCGAAGCGAGTAGGGAACATTCGACTAGAAGGAATTGGGGGGAGGGTTCGGGAAAATGTGGTAGGGATGTTTTTGGCGTAGCCAGAGGGTGTTAGATTGGCAAGCTCAACGCACTGCTCGTGTCCCCACACTTTTAACGAACGCGACGACCATGGCAGTTCAATGCGCGAAATGTGGCGAACAGTTGATGGGTGCCGTCAATCGATGTTGGCGGTGCGGTCAAGAATTCGTCGCTCTGAGCAGGCAAGGAGATCTTCCACCGATCCGCCGCGGTCCTGTCGTCGCTGCGACAACTGAGGTCTTCGTCGCAGCGTTCTCTGACGCAACACACACTTCGCCGCAATTGCACACTGCGGCGAACGCCATAGGGAACGATCCGACGACCATCACAGTGCGCCGGGGATCGCCGTTTGGGAATCGAGGTACGGCGATTATGGAGACGATCAAACCCGATTCGGCGCGAAACGCACGGGACGAAGTACTTGAACGGGAAGTAAGGTATCAGAAGAATGGCGGCGCGACCGCTGGCGCGACGCTGACACTCCCGCTCGGGATAATTAGCTTCGTCGCGGCGTTTCTCTTTCCGCTCGCCGGCATCTTACTCGCATTGCTCGGACTTGGGTTCGGTGTTTGGGGCCTCAATTCTCGACGACGAGGTTGGGCGGTTGTGGGCCTGCTGATCTGTTGCCTCAGTCTTGCGATCGCGACCTATTACGAGGTCGTCGAAGTCTATATCAGCTGGTACGGCGTTGCTCCTTGGGCATCCAACTCTTCCCTGCCTTAGCTTCCGCAGCCCCAGTCGCGCCTCGGGTAGGTTATCGGATCACTTAATCGCTGAATCTCACCTATTTATGCATTTTTCCTAGCCAGCGTATTTTAATTTACTGGCATCCTGCTTATATTCTCCATAACCCGTAACCCTGGTATTTACCGCCCCTCGTCGCGCGATGAGAGCAGCCACGTTGGACTGCCGGCCACCGAGGGCGGGGCAATGAACAAGGAGTGAACCCATGAAGCTATCGTTCGTTCCGGCGCGGGCTGGCCTCGCTTCTATCCTAGCGGCGATGTTGGTATTCGCTGTCGCGGATCGTGCCGATGCTGGCTGTGGTTGCGCCGCCTGTGTGAGTAGCTGCCCAACTTATCAGACGATTGAGAAGACCGTTTTTGTACCTCAAATGGTCCAGGAAACTCGAATCGTCAATCAAACCATCTGCGAACCAGTAGTCCGCGAGCGAATTGTCACGGTGTGTCGGCAAGTACCTGAGACGCGGCAAGTCACTCAGAACTATACCGTCATGGTGCCGCAGCAGCAGACGCGAACCGAGCATTACGTCGTCTGCAAACCCGTCTGGAAGGAAGTCGAACAAAATTACACCGTCTCGATTCCACAGACCGAAGCTCGAACGGGAGTTCGAAACGTCTGTCGGCCTGTGCAAGTCCAAGAGACTCGGACTGTCTCACGCAACGTTTGCGGCTGGGAAGACGTGCCTTGCGATGGCAGCTGTGGCGGTTACAGTACCGCCGTTCAAAAAGGAGCGGTTCAAAAGGAGGGCGAGACCGTCGTTCAGAAAGGCTCCGGATGCGGAGGCACTCATCGTGTTTTCCGAAGCCACTGTGTTACGGAAGAAGTGCCTGTGACCGTCTGTAAAATGGAAGTGCATCAGGAGGAGTACAGTTACAACGTGACGACCTGCCATCCTGAGACTCGCACGCGAACCGTTCGAGTTTGTAACTACGTGAACGAAAAGCAGAGTCATGAAGTGACGTACACCGTGTGCGTTCCGGAGCAGCGGACTCGGACGTGCAACGTGACGACCTACCGGACGGTTGCCGAGCAGAAGACCCAACGGTACACCGTGATGGTACCGTACACGGTCCAGAAGGAAGTTACGGTCACAGTTTGCCGAATGGTCCCGCAACAAGTGACCTGCACCGTGCCGGTTGTGGCACTTTATGGTTGCGGTGGACACTACCACGGCTGCCGCTGCCGTCGTTGCTGCTACTAAACGCTGATGACTCCCCAAAAGCCGAGCTACTTACCGGTAGCTCGGCTTTTTTTGTGCGCATCGGTCGTCGCTTCTGTCATCAACATCAACGATCCGCAACAAGCACGTCGTCGATTGCCGCTCGTAACTGCTGGACACTCACGCCGCGAATGAGGAACCTTTTCTGAGAGGAAGTCTCGCCAGAGATCAATTCGAGCTGTGATTTCCGCAAGCCAAGCTGCTTACTCAAGAACGCGACGATCGCCTGGTTCGCCTTCCCCTTTTCAGCGACTCGGGTCACGGCGACCTTGAGCGCACCGTCCTGCTCGCCGCGAAGCTCCGACTTGCGGCTGCCCGGCTGAGCCCGCACGGGCAGGATCGCCCCTTCGTCATGCGGCTCGATGGCAATCATGCGTCGATTCCTTCGAACAGCGCGGACCCCACGCGGACGATCGTCGCTCCCTCTTCGATGGCCACTTCAAAGTCGCCACTCATGCCCATCGACAACTCGTTCAACTCGACCCCCGTGGGAATGTTGCCGGCGAGACTGTCTCGCAACAAACGCAGCCGCTCGAAGTCGCGGCGAGCATCGTCGATACTGCCCGCCAAGCTCGCCATTCCCATCAGGCCACCGATCTGAACGTGCTTGTACTGCGTCAACGATTCGATGACTGCGGGCAGTTCGCTTGGACGGAAGCCATGCTTGGAAGCGTCGCCAGAGATGTTGACTTCGAGTAATCCGCTGGGCAAGATCTCAGTCTCAGCCGCGATTCGATCGATCTCTTCGAGTAGCCGCGGACTGTCGCAGGCGTGCAGCAGCCGCAGATGAGGCAGTGTACGCCGGACCTTATTCCGCTGTAGATGCCCGATAAAATGCCAGCGCACGTCAGCGCCGTCCAGCGTGTCTGCCTTTCGCCATAATTCTTGGGGCCGGCTTTCGCCGAGATCTTTGCAGCCGAGGTCGAGCAGCGCTTGAGCGGCATCAACATCGACATACTTCGTGACGGCGACTAGCGTCACTGCGGAAGCGTCCCGCCCCGAACGCGCGGCGGCGTCGGCGATCCGTTGGCGGACGCGAGCGAGGTTGTCGGCGATACGCAAACGTAATTCAGCCATCTCAGGGTGACTTCCAGCCGCCAAAAAAAGCCAACGAAAATGGCGGCTGGAAGCCACCACTACAAACTATCCAATTTCGATTAACTGCTTGAGTTCGCCCTCTTTCGGGAATCGACCAAGGACGAATTCGCCGCTAAAGTGCTGACCGAGAACACTGCGACTGGCAACCGGGGCGAGCGAGCGGTAGATCACCCATTGGCGTTTGCCGGTCTGGACTCGATAGCCCACCGCGACGTCGGCGGGAAGAATCTCGAGTTGCTGCGCGACGGTCAATCTTCGCCATGTCAGCTGTCGCGAGAATCGTTTTGGCTTCAAATCAATAAACAACGGAGCAAGCAAACGCCGTCCTCGGACCTTTTGTCGCAGCCGCAGCCCGTCGGTCGTCTGTTCAAGCGATCCTTCCGCTCGTTCGGCTCGCCACTCCGGAAGCTGAAGCGGCAACACAGCAGCAATCGGCTTGCGACCTCGAAGAATGCCTTCTCGTGTTTCGTCCGCTGGCGTGAATGAGATACCGCTGGGCAGCGGCAGCGTGAATTGATGTTCGATGTCGGCGGTTGTCTCACCAAGAACCGCGTCGGCAAGCAGGAGGAATCGGTCGTCGCGAGCCAGCAGCATCTGTCGTTGAACCTTCCAGCCATTCTCAAACCGGCCTTCGAGTTCCAAGTAGTCCAAGTCCTTATCGCAGTGCCAGCAAACCTCTTCCCAGTCCAGTTCCATCTCCAGCAACTTCCCATCGACGCGCAACTCGGGATTGCAATTGCCTGAGAAAACGGTCTCGCTTCCGCAATTCAGCTCCAGCCGCACTTGGCGATTCGAGTAACTCACCATCAGCTGATCTCCGGAGCGATCCCAGCCGCGACGCAACACCGCCAGTTCTGCCCACTCCGAGTTGACGGCCGGACTTGGCAACGAGCCGCGCGGCTCTTGCGAAGCTTTGCGTCCGGGCAAGATGCAATCGGCGATCTCGTCATCGTCGGCATCGCGAGCAAGTGTCAACGCCGCCTCGAACAGCGTTGGCGACCACGCGCCGTCCGCGTCGGTCGAGAAGACTTGCTTCCCATCATTGCGACAAAGACGCATCATCTGGCGGACCAGCCATTCATACTGAGTCTTCGCATCCTTGGTGAAGCAATTCTGCTTCATCGTTCGCCCCAGGTAATGACACCGAGTCCAACAGGCAAACAACGCGTGCCCAACCTGAAGACAATTTGCGTGTGGCATGCCTTCGCCGTCCAGAAGCTCGGTCAGCCCCAGCGACAAAGCGTCGCGCGCGGGACTTGCCAGCCGTTTACAAGCGGAAAGCTCCGGCAGCAAATAGGCCAACGAGAGCGGCAACTCGCCCGCCAAGAGTTGTTGCGGCAGCGGTGCCGCGGAGAGGTCGCATTTCTCGGCATCCGACGCGATGCTGACCAACTGGTCCACCAGCTGCGACCACGGAGCAGCGGTAAGCGAATTCGCCAGGACAGGCAAGGCGTGACACCACGCCAGTGCCTCCAGCGCGAATCGCGCCGATGCTTCTCGGACACGAGCCGATTCAAGCCAATGCTCCAACTCGGCAGCGATCTCGCCGGCGTCCGCGGCGGTGCGAGACTTGAGGCTCTGTAGACGAACGAGCAGGTCTTCGGTGTTTGAATTCCGCACGTCGGCTGGGAGAGTCCACTGCAACGGAGAAGCCTGTTTCGCAGCAATCAGCTTCGCGAGCGGAACAGGTTTCGTTCGTTGGGCAAGATATGTTGCCCATTCATCCCACCGATCTGGGCCCAGTTTTCCCTTCGTGGCCTTCTTAGTCTTAAGTTGCTCCACAGTTGCCATCGTCCAGATGCCTCCGTGACGTATAATGAGAATCTCATCAACTGACGACGAGCCGAATGTTCCGAGTCGTCGCCGGTTGTGATTCGTAGTAAGTTGCGTATCTTAGCAAGCCGTAGTCGACCTGCCTGCCCCCGGACAAGTTGTTTTAAGAACCTCGCGAACACGCTAAACGGCTACCGCGTCAGCCATCCCTGCAAGGAGCTTCTACCGTGAACCAATTTCGAATCCAGACGCTGGCTCTCGCGCTCTTGGTTGCCTCGGCGGCCTTGTGCCAGGCTGACGAGACGCCAGAACCAGCGGCCCCGAGCGAAGCTCCCAAAGAACGACTGTTCAAACTCGCCAAGGACCACGAGGTCTGGATTGATCCGCAACGCAAACTCGTCGTCGTCGATGGCGAAGTCGCGATGCGGGAGGGAGCACTCGAGATGTTCGCGTGTCCCAAAGGTTCGAAAGAGCATGAGTCGGTGATCGCAGTCCGCAGCAATGCGCAACTGGTCCATGCTGGTTTGCTGGCGGTCGGTGCGATCGCCGGACACCCCGTTCGTTTCGATCCCGAATATGCGCCCGCGCAAGGCACGACGGTCGACATTCTGGTGTTGTGGCAAGACGACAAGGGAAAGCACAAGGTCCGTGCCCAGGAGTGGGTGAAGGATGCGAAGACCGGCGAAGAGATGAAACAAGATTGGGTGTTCGGAGGCAGTGGCTTTTGGACGGACCAGACGACTGGTGAGAAGTACTACCACGCGGATGGCGGAGACTTCATTTGCCTCTCCAACTTCTCGACAGCGATGCTCGACCTGCCGATTGAAAGCAGCCAAGCGAACGACGCACTGCTGTATTCTGCCTTCACCGAGCGCATCCCGCCGCGCGGCACGAAGCTCCGTCTGGTGCTGATTCCACGCTTAGACAAGAAGCCGAAAGACGGCGCGAAACAAGACGCACCCGCCGAGGGTGCGTCAAGCGAAAAAACTCTCAAAGATCAACAGGCCGAAGTACAAGAGTAGTTGGCTCGTTCCGAGAAGCGTCCCGATGATCCCCAGCCAGAGGCCCCAGCGTGTCGCTCGTCGACCGCCCTCTTCCATCGCGCCGGCCAAGATCGCCGCGACGTCGCTATGTCCCAGGATCCAGGCTGGAACGCTGACCGCGAGGCCGATCAGTTGTCCCGGCAAGCCGTAGATCATTCCTTCCAAGAATTCTCCGACGGCGACGATCGCGAGCACCGCGACGGCGATTGCGAGCAATTGAATGGCACACCCGATAAACCCGAGCCACCACACCAGCGCACTACGATTCGGCAGAAAGGTCTCATAGTCGCCGGGCCGATACGGTTGGACCGGCCCCGACTCGGCGGCGGCGTATGGATTCTGCTCGGCGGATGTCTCACGGTTGGCATCGATCGCCGGCGCAGGGCCGTCCCCAAACGGATTGGCTCCTTGTGCATCCTCGAACGGGTTTTCGCGATCCGCGTTTGGATTTCGCGGAAACTTAAACTTTGCCATGACGGATATCGATCCTACCGGTATTTCAAACCACGCCGACGTGGCATCGTTTGCGGGACATGCACATTGTGGAAGACTCGCGGATAGATGACAAGCGACGAATCAACGCGACAGGCGAGCCGACTTGCTTGCCCGACGCGACTTGATGAGTTACCGTGATCTTCACCGCTCCCCGGTGATTCTCGGCTTCACCTTTCTCTTAGAAACTGTGGCCAAACTAATCCCCGGAGGGCGAACTGGGAGGGGAACTGGGAGGTTGAACTGGGAGGTTGAACTGGGAGGGCGAGGCTCCTGCCGAGCCTTTCCCCGTATGGCTCGGC
>JAQBZB010000401.1 GCA_027622275.1 Planctomycetota bacterium
TGTCGAACTGTTCCAGGCGGTCGAAGTTGTCGGGGACACCGTGGTATCCCTGCCAGCCTCGGACCACACGGGTCAGCCAGCGACCAGTCTGACCTGGGAGAACCTGACATGACGCTTTCAAAGCAGGAAAGTGCAGTGATTTTCCATTCTGGAATGCGTCACTTGATGTCCGATTTTTCAGCAGCAGCATGTGAGCCGTCGGCGTTAGCCGCGAGCCCCAGTGATGCCCGAAGGCCCGCGGCTAGCGCCGTCGGCTCACACATCGGACATGCTATGTCAGGTTCTCTGGGGTTACGGGCGCAGATGCTTCCGCGGCATCGTTGTTCGCCGGACTCATCGGTACTAGGGGGCCATCTGACTTCCCACGCGCGTTCATGTCCGCGTTGCCTCCTGGAGAGTTTTCGGACCGCTGTCGGCGACTGCCTCCGACAGGCTTGTGGGAGCGTTTTCACAGCCTGCGGTCTTACACAACGCATGAAGAGCCGGTGACTAGCGCCATTCCGCTCAGTTATTTCGCGAACGCTCCTTACAACCGGATGCGCTGAACGCGGTGGTTATAGGTGTCGAGAACGTGGATGCGACCTTGTGAATCTTGAACGAGTCCCCAAGGTTGATGCAATTCGCCTTCCCGGCGGCCGCTCGTGCCCCAATAGCCGAGCGATTCACCCTCGGCTGTGAACTTCTGCACCCGGTTGTTCCCGAACTCGCAAACATAGACATGACCTTTGCCATCGAGTTCGATGCCGTAAGGATAACTAAGTTGTCCAACCTGCTTACCATGTTCGCCCCACACGTTCAGCAGTTGACCGGTCTCGTCAAAGATCTGAATGCGATGGTTGCAAGCGTCCGCGACCCAGATGCGATCATCGGCGTCCACCGTGATCCCCTGGGGGCGGACGAACTTGCCAGGTTCGCGGCCATGCCCGCCCCATTGCAGCAGAAACCGCCCATCGCGCGAGAATTTCTGAATCCGGTCGTGCTCGCCGTACTCGCCAACGTAGTAGTTCCCCTGCGAGTCCTGTACCACATCGGTCAGAAAATGGAACTCGCCTTCTCCCTGACCGTTCACTCCACCGATCGTCCGCTCCTCAAGCAGCGTTCCGTCAGGCTTGTAGAAGAGCACGCGAAAGTAATGGGTGTCCGCGACAACCAGAAGGCCTTCATCATCGATCGTCATACCGCACGGCTTGCCGTTCTCGATCGCGGGCGTTCGCCACCCGCGCAAGTAGTCGCCGTCCGTCGTGAAGACTTGAATGCGTCCGATCTTGTCGACGATGTACACGAGGTCGTCTGTATCGATCGCGATGGCTCGCGGCGTTTGAAAGCGGCCTTCCGACAATCCGCGACGGCCCCAGACTTTTTCGAGTGTTCCAGAAGGTGCCGACTCGTCAACGCACCCGGCGCAGCCAACAAGCGTCAGCACGGCGATGACAGACAGTACCAAGCACCGCATCAGGCGAGGCCTTTCAGAGAACATGCGATCGGGCTAACTGCCGACGAGGAGCGAGTCGGCGGAAGCGACATGAATTAGATCGTCCGGCAATTCGCTGGGACAACGGAAGGTCTGGATGCTCGTCTCCAGCAGGCCGTGAAATGCCTTGGCCGCCCGCTCGTCGTGCAGGGGCCGTTCGTCGAGCAGACGGATATAGATCGCGGCGACCTGGCCAGGGCATTTGCGAGCCAAGCGGCCATACATCTCGGCATCCGTTTCTCCCGAATCGCCAACCAGAACGAAACGACGGCGTGGAAACGTCTTCAGCAACGTGTGAATCACTTTGGCCTTTCCCTTACGCCGAATCAGCAGCAAACGGCGCAGCATGTGGTCGCGTAGCCGAAAGGAACGCAGGTGGAACGATCCCCACGGAAACCCTCCTGCGTCGCACATCTGGGCCAACGGCGTATAGAGTTGCCAGGGGCTTGAGGAGACGTAGTGGAAGGCGGCTCCTTGATCGGCCCATTGGGAATAGAGCGTCGACATGCCATCAATCGATTCGAACTTGCGAAGAAAGGTGCCTTCCAGCAACAAACGGCGCGAGTGGACGTTCGAGACTTTGATCGTGTCGTCGATGTCCGAAACGACGGACGTCCCTACGTCGTGCAACAAATGTGCATGCACGAAGAATTTGGATTCTGATCCGTCGCGAGAAAGGATATGCAGCTTCAGCACGCCCGCGCTCAAGTCGCCACTCGCCCGCAGTTCAGCCAATTCGTGAGCCGACAGCCTTACGGTCCCGCCGAAACGCCCATTCCGCTTCGTCCGGTGTTGCAAGTAGTGGACGCGATCCCCAACCCGCAATGCGACCTGCTTGCCGCGCTCGGTCGGCGCAATGAACTCGCGGACGCGCGGCTCGAACAGTTCGTGTTCCTCCTCCGTCGGCTGGACTCCCGCGGCTCGCTGGAGCAGCCGCAACAGCATCCTCTTTTGACGGCTCTCGCTCCCTGCCTCGTAGACCGTGCCATAAATGTCGATCCGCCACGACTCGCCGCCATCGACCATATTCCCGATCGTCGGATACACGACGACGTGATCGCTCGGTTCGACATCCGTGCGTGATGCGATTCGTTTCTGCATATTGTGCGGGGGGCGACGCCGAGCGGCCGAAGAGGCAGCGATGAATGGCTAGTTGACAACCCTCCTTTAGAGACGACTGAACGGCGGCGGTCAAGCGTCCCGGAGACCGTGACGAAGCGGGAATTGATGTTAGGATCGAGCCAAGAACACGCAGGACGGAATTGCGCTCCGCCGTGTCATCATGGGGCATCGACTGGCATTCGGTTTCTGTCAAGAACACGAAAACCGCCGATTCCGCTAGCTGGCCATAGCTCGTGGCCCGCACCCCGCATCGTTCGATGTGTCATTTCTATTGACCCACGATCCGGCGGCTTCTATATTCCCCCACCCGTGTATCCTCGTGCGCGAGATCCACGCACCAGAATTCACTGGCTGAGCGCAGTTTGTTGAGATTCCGTTTAGGGAGATACCGAGATGACTAGCAAGGATGCTAGCAACGGCAAGAGACAGAGTTTTCGGACATTCTTCTCGATTGCAGGCGGCGCATTTGTCGTCTTCGCTGTCTGCCTGGCGACGCGAGCATTGTCGGGGCCTGGTTCCGCGACCGCGCAAGCCCCCGTGCGACAAGCCTCGCCATCGCGTACCGCACCTGCTCCTGCTGGTCGAACTTCTGGTTCGAACACTGCCGCCGCAAATGGTGTGCAACAACAGAATCCAAAGGTCATGGCGGTCGTTAACGGCCAACAAATTACTCGGGAAGACCTCGCCAACGAGTGCATTCGCCGCTACGGCAAGGATGTTCTGGAGAGCATCGTCAACAAGCAACTCATCTGGCAAGCTTGCCAGAAGCACAACATCGCGATCACCGATCAGGACGTCGAAACCGAGATCGAGCAAATGGCGTCGAAGTTCGGACTGCCGAAGGACCGCTGGCTGACGATGCTCGATCGCGAACGCGACATCAGTTCCGATCGCTATCGTCGCGAGATCATTTGGCCGACACTGGCGTTGCGACGCCTCGCGAACGAACAGATCGTCGTCACCGATGATGAGATACGCAAGGCGTTCGAGTCGGAATACGGGCCAAAGGTCAAAGTCCGGATGATTTCGGTCAGCAATCAAGGTAAAGCGGAGGAAGCTCGCGGGCGGGCCGTGGCTAATCCGGCCAAGTTTGGTGACCTCGCAAAAGAAGTTTCCGAAGATGCGAACTCGGCCGCCGCGCGTGGCATCGTGCCTCCGATCCGCAAGCATGTCGGCTACGACGAAGTCGAGCGGGCTGCCTTCGCATTGAAAGAGGGCGAAATCTCGCAGATCATTCCCGTTGCCAATCAGTACCTGATCTTGATGTGCGAGAAACATCTGCCGGAGAGCTATGTCTCCAATACCCAGATGGACCAGATTCGCGCGCAACTCCGCGACCAGATTCGAGACAATAAACTGCGCACGGCTGCCGCCAACATTTTTAAGAAGCTTCAAGATGAATCGCAGATCGTGAATGTCTATAACGACGCCCGTCTTCGACAGCAGATGCCGGGCGTTGCCGCGACGATCAACGGTCGACAAGTCACGACACAACAACTTGGCGATGAATGCCTTGCCCGCTACGGCAAGGATGTGCTCGACGGCGAGATCAATCGGATCGTGTTGCTCCAAGAGTTACAGAAACATCGCAAGACGGTCACCGACGCAGCGATTGACGAAGAGATCGCTCGCGCGGCTGATTCGTACGGGTACGCGAAAGCCGATGGAACGCCCGATGTCGAGACATGGTTGAAGACGATCACCGAATCCGACAGTGTGACGGTCGAACTCTACGTCCGCGATGCGGTTTGGCCAAGTGTGGCGTTGAAGCAGCTGGTCGGGAACAAGGTCGAAGTGAAGGACGACGATCTGCAGAAGGGATTCGCGTCAAATTACGGCGAGCGTGTTGAAGTCCTCGCAATCGTCCTGACGAATCAGCGGCAAGCGAACGAAGTTTGGGACATGGCGCGGCACAACCCGACCGAGCAGTTCTTTGGAGAACTTGCGACCCAGCATTCGGTCGAGCCCGTTTCGCGGTCGAACTCCGGTAGAGTGCCTCCGATCCGCAAGTTCGGTGGTCAGCCGATCGTGGAAGAGGAAGCGTTCAGCCTCGAAGCGGGGCAATTGTCCGGCATCTTGAATGTGGGCGACAAGTTCGTGATCCTCCGCTGCGTGGGACGGACCAAGCCGGTGGTGCAAGATTTCAATGCGGTCAAAGATGAACTCTATAAAGACATTCAAGAGAAGAAACTTCGCATCGCGATGGCGGACGAGTTCGATCGGTTGAAAGAGACCGCTCAGATCGACAATTTCCTCGCGGGAACGTCCCAATCGGGCCGTAAGAGCGGACCAACCGCGAACCGTCCTCGCAATGTAGCACCGGCTGGATTTCAAGGTCCGGCTCCTGCAACTCGCCGGTAATCGGTTGCTGCGACGGTACTTCGAGTCATTTGAAATCCCCAGCATGTCTCAAGCATGTTGGGGATTCTCCTTGCGCCCGGGCTGGTTGTACACGTGAAAGAGCTGTTGCAATCAGAAGCTCTTGCCGACATGCTACTGTAGATCGTTTCCACAGTCGCTTTTCGCTCCGCGAAAAGAGCGTTTGTTCGCGGAGCGAACAACGACATTGGCGTTGAATGCAGGAGACAAACGATGCTGAAACTTGTCGGACGCGGGTATCGTCACTGCGATGGCGTCACGCGCCGCCAGTTTCTGACTGCCGGCGCGCTGACGATGGGTGGACTTTCGTTGGCCGACTTGCTGCGCGCCGAGGCATCGGCTGGCATCGGTTCGTCAAACAAGGCGATCATCAACGTGCATCTAGATGGCGGTCCGCCTCAGATGGATATGATCGATTTGAAGCCGCACGCGCCGGCCGAGTTGCGTGGCGAGTTCAGTCCAATTGCGACGAGTGTTCCAGGAGTTCAGATTTGCGAGTTGTTGCCGCGTGTCGCGGCGATGGCGGATCGCTTTGCCTTCATCCGCTCGTTGGTTGGCTCGGCGGGAAGGCACGACGCATTTCAATGTCAGTCCGGCTACTCGTTTAAAGATCTGGAGCCGCTCGGCGGCCGGCCGGCGCTGGGTTGTGCGGTGACGAAGCTGCTCGGCTCGACAAGTGACACGGCCCCGACTTTCGTCGACATCATGCAAGGCAGGCCGCTTGTCCGCAACAGCGCGCGACCGGGCTTTCTCGGTCCCGCGTACAAAGCCTTTCGACCCGATATTTCGGACGTGTTCGAACGTCCTCTCGAAGCTGGGATGATGAACGAACTGGCGCGACAAGGAGCGAATCACACCACAAGTTTGAAGCTCAACGCCGCGCTCGACGCCCGTCGTCTCGACGATCGCGCAACATTGCTGACCGGCTTGGATCGCGTTCGGCGTGAACTTGATGAAAGCGGCATGATGGAAGCAATGGATCGCTTCACGCAACAGGCCACCGGCATTTTGCTCTCGGGGCGTTTTGCCGACGCGATGGATTTGAACCAAGAGCATCCGAAGGTTTTGGAACGGTATACCGCGCCGACGTCGCCGATCGAACGCTTCACGACGGCCGACAACGAGCTTGCGATGCGAAAACTCTTGCTCGCGCGACGCTTGGTCGAAGCGGGCGTTCGGTGTGTGAGCGTGTCGTTCAGCGACTTCGACACGCATTCGAGTAACTTCGCCAGAATGAAGCACATGCTGCCGATTCTCGATCACGGACTGCACGCCTTGATTCAAGACCTCGAAGAACGTGGCATGATCAACGATGTGACAATCGTACTTTGGGGCGAGTTTGGCAGAACGCCAAAGATCAATGACAAAGCCGGTCGCGATCACTGGCCGCAAGTCGGTATGGCGATGCTCGCTGGTGGTGGAATGCAAACCGGGCAAGTGATCGGGGCCACCGATCGAACCGCGAGTGTTGCAATTGCCCGCCCCGTGACATACCAAGACGTCTTCGCCACGCTGTATCGCAACCTCGGCATCGATGCAACGAAGACGACCCTGATCGATCCGTCGGGCCGGCCGCAGTACCTCCTCAGCGAAGGCCAGCCGATCGACGAGTTGGTGTGAGATGCTGCTGGCCGTCTGTCCTTCGATCAATTGAAGGCGAACGTCCACTTCAGTCCGGAAGGTTCGAAAACGCTGGCGAAACAAGTGGCGACATCGATCACAAAAGCGTTAGACCTAACTTGAATCGATTCCCGATCGAGAAATTCCGGTTTGACTCGGCTATTTGCAGAGTCAATTGCCTGGAGGGTGCGAATTTGCAATGC
>JAQBZB010000402.1 GCA_027622275.1 Planctomycetota bacterium
CCAGCCGCCACGGTGGCGGCTGGAAGCCACCACGACTTTGTCTAGTTTTCGACTGCCGGCCGCCTTAGTTCCGAGAAGCAATCGATGCGTGCATGGTTCATCAACGGGTTGTTGTTTGCACTGGCAGTTGGCGGAGTCCCGCCGACAGGCCTGGCTCAAGAGGCGTTGGCTCAGCCAGACGTCGGACCGAATACCGAACATCGTTTCCCTCCGCTAAAGATCCCGGACGGATTTACGGCGACGCTCTTTGCCTGCGACCCGTTGATGGAGTATCCGTCCGTCATCGCGCTCGGCCCGCGAGCGGGAACGTTGTTTGTCGCACATGATTACATGACCGGGCTGGGAGTCGACATTGTCCGTCGCGATGAAGTGCGGCTGATCGAGGACTCAGACGGAGATGGCTACGCGGACAAGTCGACAATGTTCGCCGGCGGTTTCAATTCGATCCAGGGGCTGGAGTTTTACGATGGTGCCGTGTTCGTGATGCATGCGCCGCTGCTGACGTCGTTGCGCGATACGGACGGCGATGGCGTCGCGGACGAGCGGAGCGATCTGATCAAAGGACTCGGCTTGCCGCCGGAAGAGAACTCCAATCGGTTGCATTGTGCGAACGGAGTTGTTGCCGGGCATGACGGCTGGCTGTATCTGGCGCTTGGCGATCAAGGCTGCGACGTGCAGCGACCCGAGGGCGATCGGCTGCTGTTTCAGCAAGGCGGGATTCTGCGCTGCCGACGCGACGGTTCCGACTTGCATGTGTTCGCGACAGGCTTGCGGAACATCTACGATGTCGCACTCGATGCCGAATTGAACGTCTTCGTACGCGACAACGAGAACGATGGCGGGGACTACATGATTCGCGTGTGTCACTGCTTCTTCGGCTCGGATCATGGTTACCCTTACCACTACTACGAACGCCCGGACGAGGCGATGCAGCCGCTGGCGGACCTCGGCCGCGGCTCGTCGGCGGGCGGAGCCAGCTATCTCGAAACGGCGTTCCCGAAGGAATATCGCGAGAGCTTGTTCTTCTGCGAGTGGGGCCGGGCCGTGGTGCGTTATCCGCTGACTCGCCGTAGCAGCAGTTTCGAGCCGATGGCCGAAATCGATTTCGCCGCCGGAGCCGACGACGATCCATACGGCTTCAAACCGACCGACCTGATCGTCGATCGAGACGGCTCGCTGCTGATCTCCGACTGGTGCGACGGACAACGGCCGAAGCGCGGGCGTGGACGGATCTACCGCATTTCGGCCAGCGTTGATAACGAATCAAGACTGACCAACGACGAGCCGCGCGTGGACGAACTCGACTTGCCCGCGCTGATCGCCCGGCTCGATTCGGAGAGCTACCACGGTCGCGTCGCCGCGCAACTTGCTCTTCAGCGACGCGACGCGGAGGCAGTTGGTGCGGTCCTAACCGCGACGAAATCGAATAAGCTAAATACGCTGGGGCGGCTTCACGCCGTGTGGATTGTCGCGCTGTCGGGCGTCGATTCGGCCGTCGATGAGCTATTTGAAATCGCGGAGTCCGATCCCGCAGCCAGCGTCCGTGCCCAGGCAGTGCGGGCGATCGGCGACTTGACGGACCCGGTACTTGTTCACCACAGAATCGACGCGGGTCGCGGCAACAACCGGATCGCGATACGGCTCGCACAAACGTCACAGAAAGCGGATCCACGCGTCGCGCTCGAAGCGTTGATCGTCTTTCGAAGGCTGCACTGGTGCCAGACGCCGGCGTGGATCAGTGAACACCTCACCGTCGAAGATCCGGCCCTCAATCACGCCGCGCAGCAATCGCTTCGTGAGTCGCGATACTGGCCGGCCGTCATGCCATTGTTGGACCACTCGCCTCGATTGCGAAAGCTGGCTCTGCACGCGACTGCCGAGCAACGGGTGTCGTATCTCGCGACGCAGTTTATCGAACGTCTGGCGAACTCCGACAACCCGGAGCATCGTCGCGAATATGCCGACGCGCTCTCGCGGATTGTGAGAAAGGAGCCGCCTTGGACGTATTGGGGTTTCCGCCCGGCACCGCGACCCGCCGCCTCGGTCGACTGGGCGAAGACGCCCGCGATCGTCGCCGCGCTCAATGAAGCGCTCGCGGACGAGGATCACGACGTCCGGGCGTTTGCGCTGCAGCGAATGCAGCGAGAAGGCGTGGAGTCCGAGTTGTCGCGGCTCACCGCTTGGTTGCGTGAAGAAACGGACGAAGGGCGAGTTGCCGGAATTCTGGGAGCGCTGAAACCGGCGAATGCCTTGACGACCGGGCCGATCTTGCGCGAAGTTGTTTTGCGTCGGAATCTGCCTGCTGCGAATCGGCTGGCAGCACTGTCAGCGTTCGTTGCGGGGCTGCCTTCCGACGACGCAGGCAGCCTTGTTACGTTCGGCACTCAACTCGAAGAAGGCCCTGTACTCGCTGCCGTACTCGATGAACTCGGCAACCAGACGAAGCTTGATGCGAACGATTTGTTACTCGCCAAGCTCGGCTCGTCGAGCGCGGAAGTGCGAGCCGCCGCAATCCAGTCACTCGGCTTACGAAAATCTTCCGCGGCCCGTGAACGTATCGTGAGTTTACTCGATGACGCGAGCATCGACGTGCAACGAGCCGCCGCGGAAGCGGCCGGCCTGCTCGACGCCGCCGAGGCCGCCGACAAACTGCTCACGTTTTCGAAACACGATGACAAAGAACTCGTTCGGACCAGCTTAGTCTCTTTGCGTCAGTTGAAAGACGATCGAGCCGTCGATCACGCCGCGGCAGTGCTCGAAGATCGCGGAGCACAGGTCGCTGCTTTGCAGTACTTGCGCGAATTCGGTTCACCCGAGTTGGCGGATCGCATCGTGCAAGCCGCGGCGACCAATCCCGCTCTGGCGTTTCAACGCGAGACAGTCCTGACGCTATCGACTTGGATGGAACGATTCCCGGACGAGAAACCCGGCTTGATCGACGATGTCGCCAAGATTCACGGGCAGAGCGGCCAACCGATGTTTTGGGGAATCAGCGGGCCGCTGACAGAAGCCGAAGTAGATAGCTTTGCACAGTGGTTATCCAATCCATTGCCTGCAAATCGCTTCTCGATCTCCGGCGGATTTCCGCTAACGGACGATAAAAAGACCAGCCAACGCATCGGCGAGGCCGCTGACGCCAGTGTCCAACTCGACAATCCGACCGGCGGTGAATCCACTTGGATTGCATGGTCATTCATTCAAGTGCCTGTCGAAACCAACATCGAAGTGCTGGCGTCGGCGAGTGGATCGATGGCCGTTTGGTTACAAAACAGTCGCGTCCACGCCCGCGAGAACCCCGGTGCGTTTCGACTGGACTCAGATCGTTTCCCGGCCACGCCCCAAGCAGGCTGGTCGACGATTTTTGTCAAAGTCACTTCGTCCGACAAAGCGCCTCGCTTTCACCTCCGCTTCCGGCGACGCAGCTCGAAGGCAGAACATGAACGTCTCACTCAGTTCGCCTTGCAGAGCAGTGGCAACCCTGCCCGCGGTCGCGAAGCTTTTTAAGACATCAACAAATCGTCGTGCTTGCAGTGCCACCAACTGGGCGAGAAAGGAGGCAAGATCGGCCCTGATCTGGCAGGCATCGGCAGCCGCTTCTCGCGCATTCACCTGATCGAATCAATCCTCGAACCGAGCCGCACGGTCACCCCAAGTTACGCCACCATCGCGGTTGCGTTGAGCGACGGACGCGTCCTGGCCGGCGTTCGGATCTCGGAAAACGCCGACACACTCGTGCTGGGCGACAACCAAGGAAAGACCCACGAGATTCCCAAAGCCGATATCGACGAAATGAGCACGCAGGCGCTAAGTACGATGCCGGAAGGGCTGGAGAAGAAACTGACCGACACCGAGTTCGTGGACCTGTTGGCGTTTCTCGAATCGCAAAAGAAGGGCAATCAGTAAAGAGCAAAGACACCAACCACCTCGTGAGGAAACAACGATGACCCACATTACAGCGTGTTCTCTTGTCTACATCCTAATCTTTGTTTGGATCGTCGTTCCAATGGCTACCGACATTCGCGCAGACGAAGCGAAACCGCAAAGCGATATCGTCGTCCATGAAGATTTCGTCTACGGCCGCGTTCACGGCGCGGGCTTGCTGGCGGACGTGGCATATCCCAAGAGTGAGACTCCGACACCAGCCATCATCTCGGTTCACGGCGGTCGTTGGCACGGCGGGCATAAGCGAGATGGGTCGACCATCGTCGTGCGGCAGTGGGCCGGCTTTGGATTCTTTGCGATGTCGATCGACTATCGGTTAGTCGGCTGCACGCCGGCACCTGCGTGTTATCAAGACATGCAGTGTGCGATTCGTTACGTGAATGCTCACGCGAAGGAGTATAACATTGATCCTGACCGCATCTTTCTGATGGGCCAATCCGCCGGCGGGCACATGGTGTCGCTGGCCGCGACGCTGGGCGACGGGCCGTTTCCGCGAACCGGCGGTTGGGAAGACGCGAGCAATGACTTTCGCGCCGTCATCAGCGTCGCCGCCAACTATGAACTGACCACGCTCAGTTGGGGTGACATTTGGACTCCTGCCAGCGGTGATCCGATCGAAGCCCGCAAACTGGCCTCGCCGGTGAATCACGTCAAAAAAGACGAGAAGCCGCTGTTGATCCTGCACTCGGACAACGACCGCAGCGTGCCGATCGAGAACGCACTGGGCATGGTCGAGGCATTGAAGAAGGTTGGCGCGCCGTACACTTTCCATCGCTATCCCGAGATGGGTCACATGGGAATTAACGACGAAGTGATCGCCCGCTCGCGGGAATTCATCGAGCAGCAATCGGCGGACTGACGTCAGGGTAAATAGACCATACCACCATGAAAGTCCGTAGGTCGTGAGTCTGTGCGAAGACGCTGCATCGGTCGTGCAGCGTGGGGATGGGTGGGTGTAGCAGGCGTCGGTGTGCGCCACCGCCGCAGTTTTCGCGCAATCAAACACTTCAGCGGTTTGTCGTCATGGGTCACGAACAGCATCGGGCTTGATGACACAGAACACGCCCTCCGGAGCGCGCAAGGATTCACCCTCGGCCGTGATCACCGAAGCGCACAAGCGTTAGCCTTTGATCGCGCCGCTTGCCCAGGGGGCCAATCGCTTCGCGTTGGACGAATCGACGACTGTTGATACAATCGACCGGTCGTGGGCTACGGTCGTTCCAGACTTGTCCCAGGAGCCAAGATGTTCAAGGTGTTGGGCTCACAATCGAAAATGTGCGATGGCACCACGCGACGCGAAGTGCTGCAAGTCGGCGCACTCTCGGCGTTGGGACTGTCGCTGTCGCAGCTTGCTATGGCTGATGGCCGCGAGTCGCAATTGGAAGGATCAGCGAAAGCCGTCATCCTCGTGAATCTGATCGGAGGCCCCAGCCATATCGACATGTTCGATATGAAGCCCGAGGCACCGGTCGAGATCCGAGGCGAATTCAGTCCGATCGATACGAGCGTTGCCGGTCTGCAGGTTTGCGAACATCTGCCGTTGACGGCGCGGACGATGCATTTGTCGACGCTGATCCGCACGCACACGCATCTTTACAACACACACAGTCCGTACAACATGCTGACGGGGTATTCCGGGCCCGTGATCGTGGATAACGTCGCTAAACTGACCGATCATCCCAGCATCGGTGCCGTGATGCATCACGCCGGACTCCGCTCGCAAGATGTTCCAACCTATGTCTGGATGCCGTCTCACCCAGGTCACAGCCAAGGAAAGCATCGGGCGGGCCCCTACGGAGGATTTTTGGGGCGGCAATACGACCCGGCATTTACGGCCTACGAAGCGAGATTCGAAGAAGAAACCGCGGGACGCAACGCGCACGTTAATCCACCGACTCCGCTGGCCGAACCAAAGATGCCGTTGCTCGATCAATTGCCGCCGATCACGCTCGACCGGCTTAACGGTCGCCGCTCGTTGCTACAGCAATTGGGCGATCAGATCACGGCTTTAGACAGGAGCGCCGTCGCTCGCAACTTGGACGATAACCGGCACCAGGCCTATGATCTGCTGACGTCTGATAAGACACGGCGGGCCTTCGATCTGTCGAAGGAGCCGCAGCAAGTTCGCGAGCGCTACGGCAAGAACCTCTTTGGTTCCTGCATGTTGACCGCTCGACGGTTGGTCGAAGCCGGAGTTCGCTTTGTTGGTGTTACCACCGAATCGACTTTGGACGGAAAGATTGGAGCCGGGCAGTGGGACACCCACTCGAACAATTTCCGCCTGCTGAAGAACTTTAACCTGCCGATCCTCGACCAGAACTACACGGCGCTGATCGAAGACTTGGATGCGCGTGGCATGTTGGCTTCGACCCTTGTGGTGGTGATGGGTGAAATGGGGCGCACGCCGAAAGTCAACAAGAACGCTGGCGGTCGCGATCACTGGACGCAATGCGGCTTCATCTTGCTTACGGGCGGCGGAGTGAAACGCGGTTACGTGCATGGCAAGAGCGACAGTCACGCAGGCTGGCCCATTGATGGCTCCGTCAGCTCGGCGGATCATGTGGCGACGATTTATACGCTAGTGGGCCTTGACCCGCATCAAACCGTTACTGACCGATCCGGCAACGCTGTCCCGATTGGCTTGCACGGTCGAGCGGTGCGCGAAGTCATCGCCTAGCGCGTATCGGAAGTGGACTTGGTCGAAGGTTTCCACTTCTTCGGGGCGGCCGATGCCGACCAAACAGGGCAAACGATCGTGGCGCGATGGCACCCAATGAATGAATTGGAAGAGAATTCTCAACAAACCGTCCTTTGCGAGGACAGGCG
>JAQBZB010000403.1 GCA_027622275.1 Planctomycetota bacterium
ACGCCCGCATCCCTTGCATGAGCGAGTCTTCCTTGTAGACTGAGTGAAATCAAAATTACTATCAGTCGAATCGCCGATCCACATGGGGTCCGTATCGTTACAACGACTGTCCGGTTGAGGGATCTGTTCGACCGAATGATCCCCCCGGTGGTGAAGCCCGCGTTATGAATTTTCGGTTTCAACTAAAGGCGGGACAATTTCTCACCTACCTCTGAAAGGATCCGTGATGCATGGACAAAGTCAACGATGTGGGTGTTTTCTCCTGACAGCTTTTGCGTTTCTGGCAACGTGCAACGCTTTCCTCGCGGCTGACGACCCGGCCGGTGGCGAGCTGCTCTACAACGGAATCCGCTTGCCTGAGGAATGGCCGCCCCGGTTGCAGATCACCCGCGAACCGATGCCTGTTCCCTATTTGGACCAGCGACCAGCGGTGGTACCGATCGATGTAGGCCGGCAGCTGTTTGTGGATGATTTCCTTGTCGAGGAGACGACGCTTCAGCGTACCTGGCACGTGGCGGAACCGTATTCGGGCAATCCGGTTCTGCGGCCCGACCGGCCCTGGGAAACGGCCACCCAGCGCGCCACCGCCTACATCTACAGCGACGGCGTGTGGTATGACCCTGCCGACCGGCTGTTCAAATTGTGGTACTGGGGTGGCTATGCATTTTCCACCTGTTACGCCACGAGCGCAGACGGGATCCAGTGGGACAAGCCGTCGCTGGACGTCGTCGAGCCCGGTACCAATGTCGTCCTGTTGCATCGGCACGACTCGGAAATCGTGTGGCTGGATCACGACGAGGCGGATCCCCAGCGGCGATATAAGAGTTTTTCCGTCAAGTCACCAAACCTGGTTTTTCAGTTGCGGTACTCACCAGACGGCATTCGCTGGTCGGAGCCGGTGGCCACTTCTCCAGGCGTGGGCGACCGGTCGACCGTCTTCTACAATCCGTTCCGCAAGGTGTGGGTGGGCAGCATTCGGAGCGGTTTCGATGGCAGGTCCCGTCACTATTCAGAGCATCCGGACGCGAAGGTACTGGTGGAGAAGTTGCCCGATGCGGTTCCGTGGGTCTGCGCGGACCGTCTCGATCCGCGCAACCCCAACCCGCAGTACGGCCGCCCCGACCCACAGTTGTACAATCTCGACGCGGTAGCGTACGAGAGCGTGATGCTCGGACTGTTCTCGATCTGGCAGGGAGATCCCGGAGCGCCCGGTGGTCAGAAGCGCAATGAAATTCTGCTGGGTTACAGCCGCGACGGGTTCCATTGGCACAGGCCCGACCGCCGACCGTTTGTGGGGACTGATGAGTCGGACACGGCGTGGAACTGGGGAAATGTCCAGTCGGTCGGCGGCGGTTGTCTGGTCGTCGGCGACAAGCTGTACTTCTATCATAGCGGGTGGCGCGATAAGCGGTCAGACTCGACGATCAGCGGCGGGGTGGCCTTCCTGCGGCGCGATGGATTTGCCTCCATGGATGCACGGGCTGCCGAATGTGTGCTGACGACGCGGCCGGTACGATTCAGCGGCAAGCATTTGTTTGTGAACCTGGATGCGGATCAGGGCCAGTTCCAGGCGGAGATTCTGGACGAATCAGGCAACGTGATCGAACCCTTCACCAGGTCCGGTTGCACGCCTGTGAGCACGGACAAGACACTCGTTCCGGTCACCTGGCGGGGGGTCGACGACCTTTCGGCGCTGGTCGGCAAGACCGTGAGGTTCCGCTTTTATCTGACGAGCGGCGCGCTCTACGCCTTCTGGGTGAGTCCGGCTGCTTCCGGGGCCAGCCACGGATACGTGTCTGCCGGCGGTCCCGGATTCACGGGCCCGACCGACACGGTGGGTGTTGCCGCGCTCGACGCAGCGCCAAAGATTCCCACCCCCAGGCAAGAAGGCAATCGTGAGGGCACTGCCGCGCCCAAAACAGCGCCAGAGATCCCAAACGAAAAGCGAGAAGGCAATCGTGAGGGTGCAGCCGCGGCCGATGTCGACTCGGTCGACATCGAGTTGGTGCCCGTCGGCGATCCGAACAACGCCGGGGATCCGTCCGGCCACGGCGTCGGCGCAGTCCGCTACCCCTTCCGGATCGGCAAGTACGAAGTTACGGCAGGGCAGTACGCCAACTTTCTGAACGCCACAGCCAAAACCGACCCCTATGGACTCTATAGCGCTGAGATGGTCACGGAGTATGGCTGCAACATCAAGCGTTTGGGCAGCGATGGAAACTACACGTACAGCGTGGCTGCTGAATGGGCGAGCCGACCAGTGAATCATGTGAGTTACTGGGACGCGGTCCGGTTCTGTAACTGGTTGCACAATGGCCAGGGCAGCGGCGACACCGAATCGGGAGCCTATTCACTCAACGGCTACAACGGTACGGATGGGCGAGGGATCGTTCGCAACAGGATCGCGAAGTGGTTCCTGCCAAACGAAGACGAGTGGTACAAGGCAGCGTACTATGATCCGCAGAAGCCGGGGGGCGCGGGCTACTACGACTATCCCACCAGGAGTGACTCCATGCCCGACAATGCATTATCCGAGACGGGCACCAACAACGCCAATTACTACCACGGCGATTACACAATTGGCAAACCCTATTATCGAACGGAGGTCGGCGCGTTCAGGAACTCGCCGAGTCCTTACGGCACGTTCGATCAGGGCGGCAATGTCTGCGAGTGGGACGAATATATTGGTTATGAACTCTCCGGGTATGCGTCGCGTGACTTCCGTGGCGGCGCGTTTGGCAATTTCTCATCCTTCCTGCTCGCCTCCACGCGCGACATCGAAATCGTTTACCCGACCTACGAGCACCGTCTTCGTGGGTTCCGCGTGGCAAGTGCCCCGGAACTTCCGTCGCAAGGCCGCTATGTTGTGGCCTGGGCCGACGCTGACAACGCCTACGACACCGTTATGACGGGAATCAATAAGGGACGGAACAGTCACCACCAGCTTGGGCTGTGGGCGAGCACGGAAAAGTACGGCTTCACCGTTCGCTTCAACTTGCCGGCCTGTCGCGACCTGGTGGCCCAGGGCGATGGAACATTCACCGTCTACCTGAATCCAGACTCCCCCTATGTCGGGCCGGGCAGCAACGTGGACGGGGTGAAGATCCAGCTCTACACGATGGACCCGAAAGATGGCGACTGGGTCGAGATGTTCGCGACGTATCACGGCAAGGCGCCTGGGGAACCGTGGGCCGCGGGCAATCCCTATGCTCACGAGGGTACACTCGTTTCCGAACTGACATATTCCACGGCAGAACACGGCAAGGGTCCTCTCAACTTTACTATCCCCAGGGCCGTCATCGACCAGGCAATTGCGGCCGGTGCGATCAACTGGCTGGTGAGGACCAACAATTGGGATGGCAGCTTTGGAATCAATTCCGGGTTTCGGATCTGCGCGAGAGAGTTTGAGAAGGCCACGTTGGGGCCGTCCCTTTCGTTTACCGCCGTACCTCGGCCCGCCGGAGAATAATCCGGGCAATAGCCGACCATGTTGTTACTCAGCAACGTCACGAACTCACGGAGAAACAAATCATGCAGGCGATCCATCGAGACGAGTTGTACAACGCGTGTCGGCGACGAATTGTCCGAGTCCGGCCAGGTACGTCCGAGTGTCCGAGTGGTACTTGCCTGGTGTGCGCCCTCCAGGACCATGCCTTAAGTTGGGCCGGTCGTGGCGGCCCGGCGTTCAGCTCGGCGGGCGGTTTTTCGGGCGTAGCGGTCGCGGCGTTCTTCGCGGCGGTATTCGCGGATGGCTTCTGGGTGTGCGGCGGCCCATCGGTCGGGACGCAGTGCGGCGTAGTCCGTTGAGCCCGACAGCAACGCGTCGAGGACGGCTTTGAGATATGCGTAGACGTCCAGGTCGTTGCGCAGCGCGCTGCTCACTAACGTCAGAAAGTTCGCGGCGCGTTCGCCGGCGGACACGCTGCCGATGAACAGCCAGTTCTTGCGGCCGATCGCCACTTGCTTCATCAACTGCTCGACCTCGTTGTTGTCGATCGGCACGCGGCCGTCGCTCAGGTACAACCGCAGAGCGTCCCAATGATTGCGGAGGTAGCCCAGCGCCTCGGCGATTTTCTCTTTTGGCAAGGCGCGCTTCGCCGCGTCCCCGTCGAGCAGTTTTCGCAGGCGGTTCCAGATCGGTTGGGAATCACTTTCGCGGAGAGCCTGACACTCGGCGGGCGTCAGGCCGCGGGCTCGGTCTTCGACGTCGTATAACTGCTGGTAGAGCGCCAGGAATTGGCTGGCCAGCAACGGATGATTCTCGCGCGCGTCGAACAGCTTGCGGCGGGCGTGAGCGTTGCACGCGGCGCGAGCGATTCGCGCATCGCTGCGGAGCGTGAGCCCGTGATAGCCCGAATAACAATCCGCCAGCAGCGTGCCGGTGAACTGGCTGTCGATCAGGAATTGATCCGGGCCATCGCGATGCCGGCTGACGGTGAAGTCGAACATGTTCAGCAGCACCGCCACGCTGCGGTAGACCCATATTCGAGCCGTGACGCTGGGCTTCTTCTCGGCTCGGGCGGCGGCGAAGACTTCCGCGATGCGTTTCGACTTCGGATCGCCGTCGCGGACCGCGGGAACGGTTCCGCCCGCCGGCAGCAGCAGCGTCACGCGCGTGTCGTCGGTCCCCACGACCGCGCTGGCCAGGACCGCGTCACGCAGATGGTCGATGAACGGCGGCAACAGATCGCCGGCGGACTCGGCGATGTTCAGCAGCGTGCTGCGACTGGGTGCCCAGCCGCTGCCGGCGAACAGGTCTTGCTGACGATAGATCGGCAAGTGGTAGCTGAACTTGTTCGCAATGATCTCCGCCGCGACGCTCGTGTCATAGCGGTTCCCTTCGACCAGCCCTTCCGGCCGAACCGCTTCCGTCACGCCGCATTCCGGAGACTTCACGCAGGCGAACTTCGGGATCAGCGTCACCCGAACTTTGAGCTTCGGCCGCTCGAACTCCAACGTCTCCTGGCGGTCGTGGCCGATCAGCGTCTTCTCGCCGTGAGTTGCGCAGGTCTTCGTCTCGTCAGACACCGTGGCAGGGACTTCATAACGCGGCAAGTATGCGGGAAGCTGTTCGTTGCGAGTCTTCCGCGGCGCGTGCGGACGACGTGTGTGTTCGGGAACGATGATCTCGGCCGCCGCACTCGCCGCTTGTGCGAGGGCCTCTGCCAAACCTTCCGCCGCACTCGCCGCTTCCGGCGTGTCGCCGAAGTCCAACCGCAGTTGATCCGGATTCTCCAGATAACGTTCGCTGCGTTTCTCAAACGCCCGACGCAACAGTTCGTCGATCGTCAGCTTCTGCTCGGCAATCGCTTGCTGCTGCTCTTCGAGCTTCTGACGCTGCTCTTCCAGCCGGTCGCTCAACGAGGCGATCGTCAACTCGAACGTCGTGATCGTGAGTTCGTGCTTCTTGACCGTCAGTTGCTCCGCCGCAATCGTCAGTTTGTCGCCCGCGATCGCCCGCGCTTGCTCGACCAGTAATCTCTGGCAAGCGGCCAAGTCGTGCAAAATGATGAGCGAATCAAGCATGTCGCGAACAATAGGCCGCGTGCGCAAAAGCGCCAGTCCAACGCCGAAAGATTCTCGAAAATAGAACCAACTTTCTGCCGACAGCCACCAACGATCAATGACCGATGAGCAATGACCGATCGTCTCATCCCGCCCGAGCAAAGCGTTTCCGCCGCTGAGCCGAATCGAGCGTCACGCCGCTGAGCAACAACGTCAGTTGCGTGACATCAATCTCCCGCGTCACCGCGTCACCCACCGCTCGGAGCGACTCGAACGTGCCCGCTTCGAGCCGCTTGTACCACAACGCCAACCCATCCCGATCCCAATACAAAACCTTCACCCGATCACGACGACGATTGAAAAACAAAAACCAACTGCCGTCCAGCGGATCCTTCCCAAACGCCGATCGCACGAGACCACCCAATCCATCAAAACTCTGGCGCAAATAGGCCGCCGGCAGATGCAAAAAGATCCGCGTGTTGTGCGCCAGGCTCAACATGGGACACCTCCCGCCCGCTCGGAGTCCGCCCGCGCCAGCGTCTCAATCGCGAGCTGCAACCCCCGAGCATCGCTCAGCGGAATCTCCAACCGCGTCCCGCCCGGCAACCACGCCGCGACGCTCGCCCCTCCGACTAATCGCACGTGAGCGAACAAAGCCGGATCAACGCTGGCCTGCGGCTGCCGTGCGGCGAACTTCTTCCGCCACTGATAAAACGACGGTACCGAAACTTGCTCAGCCGCACAAAACCGAACCACCGACAGCCCGGCCCGCCGAAACCGCTCGAACCGCACACGCCACTCCGAAACCTTCCGCCCATCCGCTCGACGCGACATGACGCCTCCAAGTTGAAAAGGTTGTGAATCAACAACCCCGCCAACTTACTCGACGCGTCAAGATTGGTGCTGATGAGCGCTCACCGATCAACGGACTGAAACAGAGCTACCCCGTCGCGAACATCGTCGGCATCGTCATCCGTGGAAACGACGGCAACGACACCATCACGCTGAGTAGTAGCGTGAAGATCGGAGGCATCCTGGACGGCGGGCTAGGGGACGACATCCTGACCGGCTCCGCTGCAGTATTCCCTCGTGCCGTTTTTACCCGGTATTGGTCAAGCTGCCAGGGATCGGCTGTCTGCTTGGCGATGCCCGACCGTGAGTCGGGCGTGTGGCGTGCTGCTCATGGCTCAGCCCTGTCTCAAACTGTCGCCCCTCTACCGCC
>JAQBZB010000404.1 GCA_027622275.1 Planctomycetota bacterium
CCCCTTGACGTGCGCCCACCACACCAGCCACACCCGCACGGCTGGAAAATTGAAAGGAGGGACTGAGGAATGCAAGAAGCCTCAAGAAGCAAGAGACTTACGCCGCCATGATGAGGTGGGAAATATGAGCATCCCACTCGGCGACGGAGGCGAGAAAAAGTTCAACTGGGCCTCTGAACTCTCGGCGGACGATCATTGCCAACACCGGAGTCTGTACGCGACCCAGACTCCACAAAATCCCGGCCGAGCCATAACGCACCGTATAGTTCCGCGTCGCGTTCAAGCCGACGATCCAATCCGCTTCACTCCGGCATCTGGCAGCGGCGTACAGATTGTCGTAATTCGCCAAGGGCCGCAGCGAGCGAAACGCCGCTTGAATTGCTTGCGATGTGAGCGAGTTGAGCCAGAGCCGTTCCGCCGGCTTATGTTCGCAGCCGGCGAGCGTGAGGATATAGCGAAAGATCAGTTCTCCTTCGCGGCCCGCGTCGGTAGCGCAGACCAGCGAGTCCGCCGCGCGAAACAGCCGTTTGATGATGGCGAACTGTTGCCGCGCTCCCTTGTCGCCGCGCGGCTTCAACTCAAACTGCTTGGGAACAAAGGGCAGCGTATCCAAGGACCACTTCTTCAGCGCTGGATCATAGTCGGCTGGTTCCTTCAGCTCGGCTAAATGGCCCAAGGCCCAGGTCACTTGGTAACCGCTTCCTTCGAAGTAGCCTTCACGCCGCGAGTTGGCTTTCAGAAAAGCGGCCAAGTCGCGGGCCACGGACGGTTTTTCGGCGAGAACAACTTTCACAAGTCACCCATTCATTCTGGCGGAAGCACCGGTCGCGATTGCGTCGGAGCCGCCAGAGGATTAGATTTTCTATCAGGCGGGGTCGTTCGCATAGCCACGGCAGCTTTCGCGAAATCGCGTTGCACATCCTGGAAACTTTTGCCTGGGTTTTCCTTGACGGCTTCGGCGCGCAGGCAACGCACATTTGCTGACTCGGCTCGGTTGGACATGAGCGCTCAAACCCATCGGCGCATCTAACGCCACAGTCGCCGACATTCGCTCAAACAGCGCGCCGCGCAAGTCACCGAGGTGTTGTCGTCATGAGCGCGCAAGCGTTTGCGGCCAACTGGCTCAGGACACGCCCTTCTCACGCACTGGAGACGATTGTCGCCTGCCACGCTTCCCACCGCCGCAACGCTACCTGGACTTCGCTGCCCCTCGCCGGCGTCGACCGCGACATCGAACTGCGCAGCGGATGAGTGACTTGACGGACGTGACTGGTTTCCCGTGTGAAATTCGTTAGAGTAATCACGGTCTGCTGCGAACATCCTAGCTAGGGAGTCACTTCATGTCACAGATTTCCACTTTCAGTGGCCGGTTCGAGCGGGTTCACCTTGTTTGCCAGAGCGTTGTTCTGGCCGTGTGGGTCTTCGGGCTGGCGGCCGGTTCGGCGCTCGCCGAAGACTGGCCACAGTGGCGTGGTCCGAATTGCACAGGCGTGGCGACCTCAAAGAAATCGCTTCCGGTGGAATTCTCTTCGACGAAAAACGTCCGCTGGTCGGCGGAAGTGGGGGATGGAATCTGCTCTCCCGCGGTGGTGGCGGGACGCGTCTTCACGACCGCCATGCTGGGCGAGAAGCCGGGCAACAAGTTTGTCGTTCTCTGCTTCGCTGCGGCGACGGGAGAGAAGTTGTGGCAACGTGAGATGGCCATCGAAGGGGAAGCACTTTCAAAGATTCATGAGTCCAACAGCTATGCCTCTGCGTCGCCCGCCGCGGATGAAGAGCGAGTCTATGTCTATCATGCCCGTCTCGGGATGATGGCGTTTGATGCGAAGACCGGTGAACCCGCATGGCAGCGGGCGTTGCCCGAGCCGTACTTTGTGTTCGACTGGGGTCCGGGCATGTCACCGGTCGTTCACGGGGACCGGTTGTTCTTCTGTCAGGACGATGACCTCTTCCCGGCAGCGTACTGCCTGGACAAGAAGACGGGCGAGATCCTCTGGAAGGATGATCGCGGGGACATGGCCTGCTGTTACTCGCACCCGGTGATCTGCGAGACGCCGCAAGGGCCGGAAGTGGTCATAGCCGGAACGGGCAAGATGATTGGATACGATTACAACACCGGCGCGCGGAAATGGGCGTCCGAGGTCTTCTGCCGCAACATCAAGACGACGCCGGTGACATTCGGTGGCATCATTTATGTGTCTGTCGAGAGTGTTGGCATTTCGTATCAGTGGCGGGTCACCGCCGATGCCAATGCCGACGGTAAGATCACCCGCGAGGAAATCCTCAACAACAAGTACCGTCTGAATACTGGCAAGTCGATTCCCGACGCCTTCTGGGCCAAGTTCGATCGGGGTGACGAGAACAAGGATGGCGTGCTCGAGGAAGATGAACTCGATAAGGCATTTCTCGATCCAAAAAATCGAGGCGGACTCCTGGCCAGCGAGGTTCAGGCACGACTGGGTAACGTGATCGACACCGACGCCGACAAACTCCCCGAAGAACTGGGCGAACTGCAAAAGGATGCCTCGATTCAGGCCGTCCGAGGCGGCGGAAAGGGCGATGTCTCCAAGTCCCATGTGCTCTGGTTGCACAAGTCAAAATCTCCGTCACACATCGTGTCGCCGCTGGTGGCTGACGGTCGCATGTTTATCATCAAGCAGGGCGGTATCACGTCGGCATTCGACATCAAGGATGGCCAGTCGATCTGGGATCGTCGGCGCGTGGGTGCCGAAGGATCGTACCTGTCAGCTCCCGTGTTCGGAGACGGTAAGATTTACGTCGCCTCGGAGCCGGGTGTCGTGAGCGTGATCGAAAGTGGTCCGGAACAAAAGGTGCTCGCCAACAACGACATGGGAGAGCCGATCGCGGCGACCCCCGCACTCGTCGATGGCCAGATCTTCCTCCGCACCCGGACCAGACTCTTCTGCATTGCGAACGATTCGAAGTAGAGACTTCACCTCGACTTGCCGGATGATTTCAGCGACATACACCTCGTCGCCTGGTGCGCGGAGCTGGGGAAGAGGGCGTGCCAAGCTGAATCCGCGTTTTGTAACAACTTCTTCACGACGAGTGACTCATGGTCAATGCCTTTCGCATCGTACTTGTGTCCGGGATCACGGCCCTGTGGCTGACGGAACTGAATTGCCAGCACACGCAGGTATTCGATCTTTCGCCGTTGAAAGGGATGCCCCTCATCAATTTACTTGCAAACGACACGCAGGTGTCCGACCTATCCGCACTCAAAGGAATGCCTTTGAAGAGTCTGATTCTCACTACTACTCTGATAGCCGACCTGTCATCGTTAGAAAGCTGCCAGAGTCTGACGGCTCTTTCGATCGCAAACACCAAGGCCACTCCAGCCGATGAATGAGTTGATGGCGTGACTTGCCGCCCGGAATGAAAAAAAGCCGCTCGGAGCGTTCGACACGGTCATCCAACCGGCTACCAGCACCAAACGGCCTCGGGATTAGATTTCGCCGATCAAGCAAGAACTCGCTCGGACTGGAAAACGATCTGTTCCGTCTGGAGTCTCAGGGCAATCACTTCCTTTCCAGCGGAATTCAGGGCCAAGCGGAAGCCGTTGTTGTTCGTGCGGTTCGTCGGGTCGTTCGTGTTGCGGTTCGCCGTCCGGCAATTCGCCGCGTCGTTGTTCCAACTGCCGCCACGGTTCACGCGGTTCGAGCCTTTAAGGATCGTCCACCGCGACTTGTTTTAACACGGACTGTCGAAATCGCCAACTCTTCACCCCAGCCCCTTTCGCAAATGCCGTCAATGCCGTCAGTCGCGTTTGCAGCTCCAGCTCGGAACTTAACCCCAATCGCTCTGCTCGCTCGAGCACCCGAACCCGGTTACGCCATCGACGCTTGCTGCGCCGATTCAGTTCCACATGGGTCGGCCAGATCCGACATCCCAGAAACGGTACGCCCGCACCCGTCCGCTGCACTTCTCCAAGTTTGAAGTCAAGGGCCAGTTGTGTCGCTGCGAATTTCTGACAACGGCCATGAATCTCGATTAGGGCTTCGCGACTCTCATGCCACAGCAGCATGTCGTCCATGTAACGCACATACCCGCGAACTCGCAGTGACTCCTTCACGAACCGATCCAGCCAACCCAAATAGAAGTTCGCGAAGTGCTGCGAAGTCAGGCTGCCGATCGGCAGGCCGATTCCTGGCTCACCACGGTAAGCCGCGATGATCCGATTCAGCAGTTCCAGGAGCCGGCGATCCTTGAATCGACGTTCGAGAAAATCCATCAGCTTGGCATGAGGCACGCTGTCGAAGTATTTTCGCACGTCCAGTTTCAGGAACCATGTCGCGTTGCGCGTGAAATGCTGAGCGCGCTCGATTGCCGCTTCCCGCCCTTTTCCGGTTCGGCAGGCAAACGTGTCATCGATCAGCCAGCGATCCATTACCGGTTCGCAGACGTTCATGATCGCATGGTGCAGCACGCGCTCGTCGAAGCAAGGGGCCGTGATCACACGCTCCTTGGGATCGCGAATCAAGAATTGCTGGAATCGGCCGACCTGGAATGTCCCCCCGCGAATAGCCTCGGACATGGCAGCGATGTGTCGATCGAGGCTCGCTGCAAACTGGCGCACCATGGCCTGCCCACGTCGCCCGCGGGCGGCTTTATGGAATGCGATCCGCAGATTGTCCCGATCGGCAATCTGATCAAACAGGTTCGCCGCTCGACGCATCGGTCCGGGCCTCCAGGGTCTGCAGCAACGGCAGCAACCGCTCCGCGTACTTGTCGATCTTGTTCTCGCCAATCCCTTCAATTTGCGACAAGTCGCTCCTGGATCGGCAGCGCCGCTGTACCATTTGCGCCAGTTGCTCGTTGGTGAACAGCGCATATACCGGGACGGCTTCCGTTTGGGCCATTTCCTTGCGCCATTCCCGCAACCGCGAAAACACCGTGAATTCCTCAGGAGGCAAAATCGTTTTGTAATCGACGCGGCTGCGCGACAGGTTCGGGTTGACAGCGGTCTCGCCGGGCGCGTGGCTGAGGTAGTCGATGCAAATCGCCCAGAATGAGTTGACGCCCTGGTCGATCAAATGTCGTTCGATCGACACGACCTTGTGCCCAGCTAGGAATCCGTTGAGTTCCTGCTCGCATGCATTCGAATCGCGGACGGGAACGGCAAAAAATCGCAATCCCATGCTATTGGATCCTCAGGCACGCTCCCAAATTTTTGCGTGAGCAGGGGACACCCCCTGCACCCCCGTTCGATATTAACGGCAACCTAACCGCTACGCCATCTGGCTACGGCAGCTCCGGTCGCAGGCTGCCGCCTCGCTCCCTCCGTGCCTCCACCAGATGGCTCCGCTCACCTGTTCTGTTCCGCCTCCGGCGAGACTCCAGACGGACTCAGGGCCAAGCGGAAGCCGAAGCTGCTCGAGCGGTACGACGGGACGAACGTGCGGCGGTACGCCGCCCGGCAAAGCGCCGCGTCCGTTGTCCCGACTGCCGCCACGAGATGTTCGTCGCGTTCTCCTGTCAGCAGCGCTGCCTCTGTCCAAGTTGCCATCAGAAGCGCACCCTGCTAACCGCCGAGACGATCGCCCAGACCATCTGTGCCCCGGCACCCCATCGCCAACTCGTCTTTACGATTCCCAAGCGGCTGCGGATTTTCTGCCGCCACGATCGCAGTCTGCTCGGCAAGCTGGCCCGCGCCGCTTGGCAGACCACCGTCGAAGTTTATCGGCAGGTGCTCGGCCGTCGCGATGTCATCCCCGGCATGGTCGCCGGCATTCAGACCTTCGGAGAGCTCAGCAACTTTCATCCGCACATCCATGCCATTGCCACGGACGGCGTCTTCACACCTGAGGGCACGTTCCAGTGCCTCCCCAGGATCGACAAGCAACTTCTGCTGGACGTTTGGCAGGACAAAGTCTTTGAGCTGTTCGTCAAAGCAGGCAAGATCGACCAGGAGACGGTTGACCAGATGCGCTGTTGGCCGCACTCCGGCTTTAGTGTTGATAATAGTGTGTACCTCGCGCCGCAAGACATCGCAGGACTGCGGCGGCTGGCCGAGTACATCCTCCGCTGTCCTTTCAGCCTGGCGCGCGTCGTGCGTCTGACCGACGACGGTTCGGTGATCTATCGAGCGGAAAAGGATCACTGCCGCCGCTTTCCCGGTCCGGCCAGCGGCGACTTGCGAGGCGGACCGAAGCGTAATTTTCAGGTCTTCGGTGTCTTGGACTTCTTGGCCGAAGTGACGCAGCACATTCCTGAAAAAGGCGAGCACCTGGTTCGTTACTTCGGCTGGTACTCGCATCGGCAGCGGGGCATTCGCAAGAAAGCACGGCAAGCCGGCGAAGCGGAGCAACCCACCATCGACCGTTCGGCGCTCGACGCCCGGAAGGCGGCCGCCGACGGACCTCTTCCCGGGTCGGTTTCCACCTGGGCCATGCTCATCCAGCGGGTCTACGAAGTCGACCCGCTGGAGTGCCCGTGCTGCGGCGGCCAGATGAAGATCGTGAGCTTTATTGAACGCCGCCAGGCCGACGTGGTCGAACGCATCCTCCGCCACTGCGGTTTATGGGAAGGTCCGCTCCGCACGAACGCCAGCGCGCGGGCGCCACCGGACTCATCGGAGCGAATCTCGCCAGGACCGGCCGATCCGCAGTTCGTCCCGGATCCCGAATACCTGGAGTCCGAGTACCGGGAGTCCCAAGGGGAAGCGACCCGCGAGTTGCAGTTGGTGCTC
>JAQBZB010000405.1 GCA_027622275.1 Planctomycetota bacterium
ATGACCCCCTTGATCGAGCGTGCTCAAGATGATGCACTCGCGACTTCGCTAAGTACAAATGACAAAACGTCATGAGCGAGATAGGCTTTCGAGCCAAGCCGACTGCGGAGTTGTCGTCCTGAGTCACGAACGGAACCCGCTTACGGCACGACCGACGAAATCGGCTGGGCTCCCGCCGAGAACCCCGCCCACGTCAATCTACGTTCTTGCACCTCTTCGGCCTCGGTGACAAACGGCTCACCTTCGACTACCGCGGCTTGCCGGCGCGACTGACGAATGTGGCTGGCGAAGTCGCTTATGAGGTGATCGACTCGGCCGCGTAAAGCGTTAAGATACGTGCGCATCCAGCCGCTTCTCATGCCAGGAGTCGATCATGTACAAGTACCTCGCCGCGTGCCTGCTATTGCCCTTCGGAACGCTGAACGCTCAGGACCCGTCAGTAGTTTTCAAAGATGTGAGCGGCGACGCAGGGCTGCAACTTGGAGGTGGGGCGGCTTGCTGGGCCGATTTTGATAACGATGGCTGGGTCGATGTGTGTGCAGGTGCCGTGTGGAAGAACAACGAAGGCAAATCGTTTAGCAAAATTGGCGAGGTTCTTCCAGGCTCAGCGATCGCCGCGGACTTCGACAACGACGGATTCGTGGATCTGTTTTCCTGGTCGTCGTTGAAGTTGCTCCGCAACAATGGCGGTAAGGACTTTGTCGATGTCCCGCTACCAGAGCTTCCGCGAGTCGGGCCACGCGGCGCTGTGTGGGCCGATTTTAACAACGATAGCTTCGTGGACCTTTACGTGGGAGGTTATGAGGGGAGTGAACGGTCGCTACTGGTGCTTATCAACGAAGGCGGAAAGAGTTTTCGCGTCGATCAAAGTGAGGGGAATCACGCGACTCGTGGCGTGACAGCTTGCGATTTCGATCAAGATGGTGATGTCGATGTTTACGTGTCCAACTATCGCTTGCAACCGAACTTGTTGTGGTTGAACGATGGAAAGGCCGGCTTCAAAGAAGTCGCGGGCGAGTATGGCGTGATCGCGACGAAGCCCGGTTTCGGCGGCGGGCACTCAATCGGTGCATCGTGGGGCGACTTTAACAGTGACGGGCTGATCGATTTGTTCGCTGGCAACTTTGCTCACGTTGATGGCCGCGGCGATCAACCGAAGTCACGGTTCCTGAAGAACCTTGGCGAGCAAGAGGGCTTCAAGTTCGAGGACTTGGGAACGTGCGGCGTGCACTATCAAGAGTCTTATGCTTCGCCGAGCGTTGCTGACTACGACAACGATGGCAACCTCGACTTGTTCTTTACAACGGTTTACGGTGTGGCTTCGTTTGGGCGCAAGAACAACTCCGTGCTGTTTCGCAACGATGGCAAGTTTGCGGTACAGGACGTGACTGCTGCAGCGAAGCTCGCCGGTCTGCCCCCGACTTACCAAGCTGCCTGGGCGGACTACGATAACGACGGCGACCTCGATCTCGCATCCGCGGGGAAGTTGTTCCAAAATCAAGGCACACCGCATACCTGGTTAAAGGTGCGGTTGAGCGGCGACGGCAAAGCGATTAATCGTTCGGCAATCGGCGCTCAGGTGCGTGTCAAGGTTGGTGACAAGACAGTTACCCGTCAAGTCGAAGCTGGCACGGGCGAGGGGAACCAAAGCGAGACCACTCTGCATTTTGGGCTCGGCGATCATAAGGGCCCCGTCAACGTTGAGGTCTTTTGGCCTAATCGGGCGAAGCAATCGATGACAGACGTGGAGACGAATCGTCTGCTGGCGGTGGAGTTCAAAACATCTTGAGGAACTCCGACTCGGGTCACTCATCAGCGCACGTTGCGCGCTTATGCCAAAACGTCATTTGTAGTTTTAGCGCAATCAAAAACTCCGCCGGAGATCGTCGGCGCGCATCGGTGGGCGGCGAGCTTCCCCAGCTAGCCAAAACCGTTAACAGCGTCGGTCGAAAAGACCGAAGTCTCGAACGTCAAGTTGCGAAACGGCTGCGCTGCCGCCTGCCCTCCGCTTCCGCTTGGCGACGATCTTCGAGACCCTCGCAGCGGTCTGGGCGAGCCAATCCGGTTCGGCGGCTAGCGCACCTTGCGGCGATCCGAAATCGGAGTGAGCTGCAATTTGAGGACCTTCGCGATTTTGGCCGCGGTCTCAAACGTAATGCCACGTTCACCGCTCAGGAACCGACTCAGCACCCCTTCGGAAACACCGGACTTGTGGGCAAGTTCGTAGCGTGACATTTCGCTCTTGAGGATTGCCTGCTTGAGCGTTTCGACAATATCGGCCATCAGAAGATCCTTCAAGGCTTCGATGCGGTCTGGGTTCTGTTCACTCAGCAGGCGAGCGAGTTCGTCCAGCTTGGATTTGTTGCCAGACGTTTGACAATCCGATGTACGGTCGTGTGCGACCATGCCTTCTTCCCGCCCTTCGTGGTGATGTTGCGTCCGTTCAATTCGCTGGCGATCTTTCGGAGCGACATGCCGGCGGCATGCAGTTCGTCGATGATCTTCAAGGCGGCTTGCTCGTGAGCGTTTTCGAGGAGATTGATGCCATCGGCGGCGAGGTCGAAACCGTAAGGCACCGTACCGACTCGTTCGCCCTGACTCCGTTTGTAACTCATTGCCGATGTGGTTCGCTCGGAAACCAGATCCCGCTCGAATTCGGCCATGACCGCCAACATCCGAAAGACCATCTTGCCGGCGGCCGTGGTCGTGTCGATCTTCTCGCTCAGCGAAACCAGATCGGCACCCGCTTTATCCAACCGTTCGCCAATGTCGATCGTGTCTCGCGTGCTCCGTGCCAGCCGGCTCAGGCTGTAGACGACCAAGACGGCGCCTTCCCGGCAAGCTCGGTCGAGTGCCTTCTGAAGCTCGGGTCGATTGTCCGCCCGTTTTCCGCTCACGCCCGCGTCGATGAACAACTCGGAGAGTTCAAGACCGTTCGCCAAGCTGTAGGCTTCGACCCGTGCTTGCTGGGCTTCCAGGCTCACACCGTCGTCCGCTTGGCCAGGCGTGCTGACTCGCAGGTATCCGATCACGTTTGCCATTTCAGTCCCTTTCGCTAGTTGCTTGCCAACTGACAATGTCATTCTAGCGATTGGCGTGTACTTGTCAACAGACAAGCACTATTTTCGACCATTATTCCGACCGATTTGTACGCAAGGGAACGGTTGCGTACAGACAAGTCGAAGATTCAGCCTAATTCGGCTAGATACTGGCCCGCTGGGCTGCCAAGGTGACGAAGTTGGGGTCGACGGCTTTTGCCGTTGCTCAGAAACGCGGTGTGAAACTCGGTCGCTTGCGCCTTGGACGCTGGAAACGGAAAAAGATTCGACGCCGAGCCAGCTTGCAGAAAGCCTGCACGGCGGCACCAGAGGCCCATAGCGAGACGTTTGACGACGAGTACGCCGACTTGTTCCCGATCGTCAAAGAATTGAACGAAGCCGGCTCGTCACTCCAAGCAATTGCCGATGAGTTGAATGCTATGGGCCACACAACGCGCCGGAACAAGCCCTGGAACCGAATGCAGGTTTCGCGAGTGCTCAATCGGGCCGCCTAGTCGGCGGAAAATGCTTGTCGAGCCCACGTCTGACAGCTACATTGACGTCCTTCGGGTGTTCCGAGCGATAGCTACGCTTGGAACTTAAAACGAACCTGGGGACGTTCGCCTCTTCTGCATCTACCCTGCGATGCGTCCCTTGGCTCGACCCGATTATCGGTAGATGCGTCCCGGCAATCCGTGCGCACGATTCGGTGACTTGGCATAGTTCACAAAGAAACTAGGTGACGATGTTTGAGCAAGCGTTCAAGAATATCGACGACGTGCTTTGGAAATTGCCAAAACGATTGAACCCCCGCAGTCACGCATGGAAAACAACCGCTCCGCCCCCTTTTGATTTGTCCGGCTATGCAAATACTCGACAACATTAACCAGTTGCTTGGCGACAATCTGAAGCAGACGATCACGCCGGGATCGAAGCTGAAGATTGCCGCTTCATGCTTCTCGATTTACGCATTCGAGGCGTTGAAGAAGGAGCTGGAGACCATCGAATCGGTGGAGTTCATCTTCACTTCGCCGACCTTCGTACCGAGCGAAGTGACCGACAGCGTCAGAAAGGAACGACGCGAGTTCCACATTCCAAAGGCGGAACGGGAGAAGAGCTTCTTTGGCACTGAATTTGAGATCCAGCTGAAGAACAAGCTCACGCAACGGGCCATCGCCAAGGAATGTGCCGCTTGGATGCGCCGCAAGGCGACATTCCGCTCCAACCGCGGCAAGGCTCCGATGCAGCAGTTCGCCTGTGTTAAAGCCAACGAATCAGAGTCCGTCTACTTGCCTCTGCACGGATTCACTGCCGTCGACCTTGGCTACCAGCGAGGCGACGCCGTCTCGAACATCGTCAACAAGATCGACGAGCCGACAATGACGGGCGTGTACCTGTCGCTGTTCGACCAGATCTGGCGAGACCCAGAGAAGCTGGAAGATGTCACGGAGCGCCTTTGCGACCACATCGCGTCCGTCTATCAGGAAAACTCGCCGGAGCGCATCTACTTCCTGATGCTGTACAACATCTTCAACGAGTTTCTCGAAGACCTGAGCGAAGATGTTCTGCCGAACGACCTCACCGGCTACCAGGACAGCCTGATTTGGCAGAAGCTGTTCAACTTCCAGAGGGATGCGGCCACCGGGATTATTAACAAGTTGGAGACGTTCAACGGCTGCATCCTGGCCGACAGCGTGGGTCTCGGGAAGACGTTCACCGCACTGGCGGTCGTCAAGTATTACGAGCTTCGCAATCGTTCGGTACTGGTACTGTGCCCAAAGAAGTTGGCCGACAACTGGCTAACCTACAACCGAAACCTGAAGACCAACATCTTTGCCAAAGACCGCTTCAATTACGACGTGCTCTGTCACACCGACTTGCAGCGAACCAGCGGCGAGTCGTTCGGCACGCCACTGAATCGCGTCAATTGGGGCAACTACGATCTGGTTGTTATCGACGAGTCGCACAATTTCCGCAACAACGACGCCTTCAAGGAACGCGAGACTCGCTACCAAAAGCTGATGAACCAGGTCATCCGCGAAGGAGTCAAGACGAAAGTTCTGATGCTCTCGGCGACGCCGGTCAACAACCGGTTCAGCGACCTTCGCAATCAACTGGCCCTCGCCTACGAAGGAGACACCGAGAAACTCAACGCCAAGCTGCGCACGGAAAAGGACATCAATGAGATTTTTCGCAAGGCTCAGGCGGTATTCAATGCCTGGTCCACTTTGCCACCAGAAGAACGCACGGCGACGGCGATTCTCAACGCCCTCGACTTTGACTTCTTCGAGCTGCTCGACAGCGTGACGATTGCTCGCTCTCGCAAGCACATCGAGATGTTTTACGATACCAAGGACATTGGCGACTTTCCTGAACGCCGCCAGCCACTGTCGTTCCATTGCCCACTTACGCAACGCAGCGACGTCATCGGCTTCAACGACATCTTCAACCAACTTTCATTGATGAACTTGGCCGTCTACGCGCCGGTCAGCTACATCCTGCCAAGTCGCCTCGCCAAGTACGAGTTGCTCTACGACACAGAAGTCGAACGAGGTGCGGGCAAGTTTCGGCAGGCGGATCGCGAGAGAAGCTTGCAAGCCTTGATGACCGTGAATCTGCTCAAGCGACTTGAGAGTTCGGTTCAGGCGTTCCGGATCACGCTTGGGAAGCTGGAGAGGAATTGCCTTAACACGCTGTCGAAGATCGAAGCCTTTAACAAGACCGGACGTGACGCCAGTTTCGCGGACGTGTCGGCTGCCTTCGAGAATGCCGAGCCGGATGAAGACGATGATTTCCCCGAGCCGGATGATTCCAGCATCGGCGGGAAGGTGCAGATCAATCTCTCCGACATGGACCTGCCGTCGTGGGAGCATGACCTCCGGGCCGATCTGTCAATTATTCAGGCGTTACTCTCCGAGATGCGGAAGATTACTCCGGGAGACGATGCCAAGCTCCAACATCTAAAGACCCAAATCAACAGCAAGCTCGCCTCGCCCATCAATCCGGGCAACAAGAAAGTCTTGCTGTTCACCGCCTTCGCGGACACTGCGAACTATCTCTACGAGCACATTGCAGGAAGTCTGCTCAAGTCGCATGGGATTCACACGGGCCGAGTCACTGGCACGGACGCCCCGAAGTCCACGCTCAAGAAGAACTACGACTTTCAGTCGTTGCTCACGCTTTTTTCGCCACGCTCCAAAGAGAAGGCTGCCATCCTTCCGAACGAGCCGGGCGAGATCGACATCCTCATCGGGACCGATTGCATTTCCGAGGGCCAGAACCTTCAGGATTGCGACACCGTCATCAACTACGACATTCACTGGAACCCCGTCCGCATCATTCAGCGTTTCGGGCGTATCGACCGGATCGACGACAGCCAAGTGGTCAGCAATCACACGGAAGTTAAAAAGCTTCTGGATCTCACCCGTGCTGCCTGCAAGGGAAAAGAACAACCGATCCTGGAAGTGTGCCGCAGGTTCCACAGTGCCACTCATGACGGCCGTGAGATGAACCCTTATTCCGACCTGCTCGACAAAGCCATTCGATCGATGGTGGATCTGAAAGAAGAGCGGGATATCGACAGCCTCTTCACC
>JAQBZB010000052.1 GCA_027622275.1 Planctomycetota bacterium
CGCGCAACTTCAAAAAGCGCAAGCTCGGTGCATTCGTGATCGGTCGTGCATTTTGATCGATTCCAAGGTACAACGTCGGTTGGTTCTCCTGTCGTGGTTAACATTGAGTAGTATTCCCAAGGCGGTGGAAGAACCGCTCTCTTTTTGCAAGAGCGACTCTTTCATAGATACCAACTCGCAACTGTAGCCCCGTCAACGACGGATCAGGCCGCCGATGGAGCCTCCCAAAAGACCGCTCTGGGGCTGGCCGGGACTCGCCAATCTGGCCTATGCCTACGGCGTACTGGGTCCGCCGCTGCTGGTGTGGTTTGTGTTGATCTACGGTGGTGCCGACTACTTGACGGGTTTGCACGACTTCCGTGTCCGCCTTCACCTGGCGGTCGAATTGGGCATACCCTTCGTGCCGGCGATGGTTGTGTTTTACAACTCGATGCACCTGGCGTACCTGATCGCCCCGTTCATCCTGCGAACGCGGCCCGAGATGCATGCCATGGCGGTGACTTGGGTGTTGATCACACTGGTGGCCGGAGTTGTGTTCCTGTTGCTGCCGTCGGAGGACGCGTTTCCCACGCCACCCGATGCGGCACTTGGTCCTTGGCGGGACATGTTTCGGCTGGCCGATCAGGCCAACCTGCGGTTCAATTCGTTTCCTTCGATGCACGTCGCCTGGGCGATTGTCTGCATCGACGTTTACACGCGATCGGCCGGCTGGCTCGGCCGGCTGTGCCTCTGGAGTTGGGGGACCGGCATGCTGCTTTCGACGTTGTTGCTGCACCAGCACCACTTGGCGGACGCGGCGGGAGGTGTGGCCCTGGCGCTGTTCGGTTCGCGGCTCGTCTACCCCCGGATGCTCGACCGCTTCCGACGCGGCCAGCTTTAAGCGGTCCGCTTACGCCGCGCCAGAACCAGAGTAACGACAATGCCAATGATCAAACCGACGACTGCCGCAATCGCGGCGCTCACGTATCGTGACTTGCGGAGGTAGAGACTGATGACTTCATTCTGAAATGCATTCGTCGATGCGCTGAAGCTGACCAATTACCACTTGTCGTCTTCTTTGACGAGCGTCGCCGTCCAGCGGCTTTTAAGCGCGACGTCCACTCCGCGGGCCAGCGCGTATTGATCTTGCATGTTTCCCGACGCGACCACCATTCGACCATCGTTATAGGTCAGCCGCATGTCGGTGTTGGGCTGCACGGTCATCTTGTCGATGAACTTCGAGAGTTTGTCGAACTCGGCCAGCACCGCTTCGTATCCTTGCCCGCTGGTACCGTCCTGCCAGGTTGCAATCACGTCCGGGTGGCAATACTGCTGGAGCATCGTCTTGTATTCGCCGCGATTGAAAGCCGCGAACAATTCGCCTCGAAAGGCATCCAATTCGGCTTCTAAGTTGGCGGCGTCACCGGCGGAAGGCGGGGCTGGGGCAGTTTCCGCGCGATCTTCCTGTTGGGCAACCACTTCAGCGAAATCCGCGCCGGCCAGCGCGAATACGAGCAGCATGACGTAGAACCTGTCCATGATCCGGATCCCCTGCGTGGTCTTCTGTTGCAGCGTAAACGGGCTTTTTAGGATAGCAGTGTCGTACCCGATATCGACCCCATCCAACCCCACCCCGCGTTTGCTTGTCATGGCCAATCGCGGCTGCTAGACTCGCGGCTGTTCGCGGTTAGGAGGCCCCGTGGCGCGCAATCATTTCACGACACGGCAGCCGGCATCTCATCGCATGCCCTGGCGGGGCGTGCGGAATGGAGGGGGAGTTGTGGATTCTCTTCAGTCCGACATCGATGACCAGGGCTTCGTTTCGCCAGCCGCCATCGATCGTCCGGCGAGCATGCCAATCCCCAACTTGCTCAATGCTCTGCTTGTCGTTTTAGTTTCCATTGCGGCAGTCGGTTTGCTCCGGCTGGCAACCTTGTTGGATGCGTGGTACGCGATTTTCGGAATCGGGATCGTCTTCTCCTACCTGATGCTTTCGAACTACGCCCTCTTGCATGAAGCCACGCACGACAATCTCAACCACAGTCCGGATTGGAATTATTGGTTGGGGGTGATCACGGGGATCTTGTTTCTGGCACCTTTCTCGATGATCCGTGTCACTCACCAGGGGCACCATCAGCGCAATCGCACGGACGACGAGATGTTTGATCTGTACTACGAGGGCGGTTAGTTCCTCAAGTGCTGTCAGTGGTACGCAACGCTGTTGGGCCTCTTTTGGCCGTGCATTCCAGTCTGCGCCGTGCTATTCGCGATATGCCCCCGCACGATTGGGCTCCAGCTGTTCAGCGGACCTCCGTTTGGCAATGCGAATGTCAAGGACATCACGCCCGGTGACCTCGTCAAGATCCGCTTTGAGCTACTGTTGACCGTCGCCGTTTTCACCGCGATGTTCTGGTTACTTGAACCACGCTGGCAAAGCGTCCTTGTGCTTTACGCCTGCTTCTCGTTGAACTGGTCCACTCGACAATATGTGGGCCATGCGTTCTCGAAACGCGACATCATCGAAGGCGCATTCAACCTCCGGCATAACTTCCTCATCTCCAAAATCCTCTTGCATGGGGATTGGGATCTGAGCCATCACCGGCACCCCGAAGTACCGTGGTACTACCTTCCCGCGGTGTCATCCATGGACGAGCCTCGACCAAGTTACATCAGGCATTACTGGCGGCAATGGCTGGGGCCACGACTTGTCACGGAACCACCACCCGGCATCTCAGACCGCGATCCCCAGAATCGTCCGGCCAACTTGCAGGAATTGTGATGCGGTTCTTTCGACTTTATCAATACTTGGTACCAACGCTCCTGTTTCCGTTCTGCTATTGGCTGTGGCTGATCCGTTATAACCATGACCACCGCTTGACCCTCTTGGTGCTGTCGATCCCAATCGTGTTCAGTTACGTCGTGCCGGGGTTGGGCACCAATTGGCTGAAGATTTGGGAATTCAACACGCGGTGGCGGCTCGTTCGGTTTCGCCCGCAGCACGGATTCCTGTTTGGCACGGCCACCAGCTTGTTCGGTTTGCTCTGCCTGGGATTTCCACCGCGGGACTTCAGCGCGTTGGAGATCATCCGCTCGGGCTTTGTCATGGGATCGGTGCTGGCATTTTGGAATTGGCTCTACGACGTCCATGCCATCCGTGTCGGATTCCTCGTCGTTTACAACCTCGCCTATTCGCGGCATCGAGGCCCCGAGGCAATTGCCACGGAGTACTGCCCGGTGTTTTTTGGTATCTTTGGTCTCTGTTACGGCATGGCAATTCGCGTTTGCGAATACTACTTGGCCGAGCTTGGGCGATTTGATCTGTATTGGCTGCTGTTGGTTTCCTGTCATGTCTTCGTATTGGCGAGTCCGGTCGTCGCCTACATTCTCCTTTCACTTCTGACGACCGGGGAGACGGGGCTTCGCTCGTTTCAAGATGTGTCAGGCAACGAGGATGCCGTTTCGGCTCCCCAAACGCCTGGCGGTTCAGTCGCCAATCGTCAGGAGAGTTCGCCCGCACAAGGCACCGCCCGATGAAAGTCACATTCGTTCGTCCGAACCTCTTTGACGAGCGATCATCCGACGCGATGCAGCCGCTTTGCTTCGCGATTTTGAAGAGCCTGACGCCACCGGATGTGGAAACGGCTTTCCACGACGAGCGGCTCGCCGCCATTCCCTTCGACGAGCCCACCGATCTGGTCGCGATGACCGTCGAAACCTATACGGCCCGTCGCTCGTATCAAATTGCCGCTCAGTTTCGTCGTCGCGGCGTGCCGGTTGTGATGGGTGGCTATCATCCCACGTTTCTTCCCGACGAAGCGTTACAGTACGCCGATTCCGTGGTGACTGGAGATGCCGAAGGCGTCTGGCAACAGGTGGTCGAGGACGCCCGCGGCGGCAATTTGCAGCCGCTGTATTCGCAAAATGGTTTCCCGCCACTTGGCGGCACGCAGCCCGATCGCAGTATCTTCAAGGGCAAGCGTTATACACCGGTGTCGCTCGTGCAGTATGGTCGCGGCTGCCGCTACAACTGCAATTTCTGTTCGATACGCGCCTTCTACGGCAGTGATTTGCGGCAGCGGTCGGTCAGCGAGGTTGTCGAAGAGATCAAGCGGCTGCGGAGTAGATTCGTCTTCCTGGTGGATGACAATATCTTTGTCGACACTCCCAAAGCCGTGGAACTTTTCGAGGCGTTGATCCCGCTCAAGATCCTTTGGTCCTGTCAGGTGTCCATCGACATCGCCCGCGACCGCGAGCTAGTCCAGTTGATGAAACGAAGCGGCTGCGTCAATGCGTTAGTCGGGTTCGAATCGCTGAATCTGGACAGCTTGAAACAGATGCGGAAGGCCTGGAACCTGAAAGGTGGGGACTATCAGAGTTCGATCAAAGTCTTCCAAGATGCCGGCATCATGATCTACGGCACCTTCGTGTTTGGCTACGACCACGATACGGTCGAATCGTTTGACAAAGCGGTCGAATTCGCGATCGGCAACAAGTTCTATCTGGCCAACTTCAATCCGCTCACTCCCACGCCAGGCACCGATTTGTACACACAGCTTGAGAGTGAAAATCGGCTGATCCACGATCGCTGGTGGTTGGACCCCGGTTTCCGCTATGGCCACGCCACGTTTCATCCCAAGGGGATGACGGCCGACGAATTGACCGCCGGGTGTTTGCGGGCGCGGCTGCGATTCAACACGTATCGGTCGCTGCTGCGTCGCTCCTTCGCGCCGCGCACCAATCTCCGGTCGCCGTATCGACTGGGCATCTATCTGCTCTCGAACTTGATTTCGAAGCGCGAGATCCTCAGAAAACAGGGTCGCCAGCTTGGTTCGGCGACGGACTTGGAGTCGCTCCCCGTTGTGCGACGACCAGACAAAGCTCTCAGCAGCCCAGGTCTGACCGCGTGAAAATCACATTCATCATGCCGAATATCGGCCGCCAAGATCACAGTTTGTACGTGGACGAAGCACGTATGGAGCCTCTCAGTTTAGGTGTGTTGGCCGGGCTCACGCCGCCGGACGTCGAGTGTGTGTTGTACGACGACCGCGTCGAGGAGATTCCCTACGACGAACCGACTGACCTGGTCGCGATCAGTGTGGAAACCTACACCGCCAAGCGAGCCTATCAAATCGCCAGCGAATACCGTCGCCGCGGCGTGCCGGTCGTCATGGGCGGCTTTCACGCCACGCTCTGTCCCGAAGAAGTGATGCAGTATTGCGAGTCGATCGTGATCGGCGAAGCGGAGAACGTGTTCCCCACGGTGATTGACGACTATCGTCACGGCCAGGCGGAGAAGGTGTATCGCGGTATCGAGCGGCCATCGCTGCTGACGACGCCGGATCGGTCGATTTTTCGTGGGAAACGGTATCTTCCCATTCGCCTGGTCGAGTTTGCCCGCGGCTGCCGTTTCAAGTGCGACTTTTGCGCGGTGCAGTCGTTTTTTGACGCGACGCATAGCCATCGCCCGATCGACCGCGTTGTCGAGGAATTACACCGCGTGCGGCGTGCGGGCCAGTTGGTCTTTTTCATCGACGACAACATCTCTTCGAATCTGGCTCAGGCCAAGGATCTGATGCGGGCCATCATGCCGCTGAAACTGAAGTGGATCAGCCAGTCCGCGATCAACGTCGCCTACGACGACGAGGCGCTGGACCTGATGCGTCGCAGCGGTTGCCAGGGGATGCTGGTCGGTTTCGAGTCGCTCGACCCCGCGACGCTCAAACAGATGAACAAAGGTTTTAACATGATGCACGGCGGCCCGACGGAGGCGTTGGCGAACTTTCGTCGTCACGGACTGCGCATCTACGGCACGTTCATCTTCGGCTACGATCACGACACGCCCGAGACGTTCGACTCGACGGTTAACTTTGCCAAACAGCAGGGTCTGGCCATCGCCGCGTTCAATCACATCACGCCGTTTCCGGGAACGCCTCTGTACCGGCGGATGGAACAGGAAGGACGGCTGCTGTACGACGCTTGGTGGCTGGACGACCGGTATCGGTACAACATGATTCCGTTTCGGCCGCAGCAGATCAGCCCACAGGAGTTGGCGGACCTGTGTGTCGAGGCGCGGCGGAGTTTCTATGCCTGGCCGAGCATCCTGCGCCGCGCGGCGCATCGGGTAAATTATCGCAGCCCCTGGATGCTGCTGAACTTCCTGGTGATCAACGCCATGCACCAATGGGACATCGAAGGACGAAACGGATTGCCCTTGGGAGATGAAGCTTGGCGAGGTCCACTGATCAAAGCGGCGGTCGATGGGGGAAAGCTGGTTCATGGGCCGCTTTAAGTTTGAACTCGCCACGCGGGACGACGATGCCGAGCTGCGGTCGATCCTGGCCGCGACGCCCATGGACGGACAGATTTCGCTGTCGTTCCGCCGCGAACCAAGCTTCTTCGACGCGGCGGCGGTCGAGGGTGATTTTCATCAGGTCGCGATCTGCCGCGACTCGCGCGACAAGCGAATCGCCGGCTTCGGGTGCCGCAGCGTTCGCATGATGTACGTCAATGGCCAGCCAACTCCGATTGGCTATCTCAGTGCCTTGCGAGCGCTGCCCGAGTATCGTAACCGTGGGCTCGTTGCGCGCGGCTACGCCTTCTTACACCAACTTCACGCTGATGGTCGCACATCGCTTTACCTGACGACGATCACCGCGGGCAACGAGCCGGCATTGGCCGTCCTGACGTCGGGCCGAGCCGGCCTGCCGACCTATCGCTTTGCCGGCACCTATCACACCATGGTGATTTCTATTGGGCGACGCCGATTTCGCAACGGAGCGTCTGCCGGCGTTGACGTGCGGTCGGCCACGAACGACGATCTGCACGATGTCCTGGAGTTATTGCGCGCCGCTGGTCCCTCGCGGCAATTCTTTCCTTGTTACGAGGCGGAAGACTTTTTTGACCGCCGCGCCACGTTTCGCGACCTGACTCCGGCGGATCTCTTGCTCGCGTTTCGCGATGGCCAGCTGGTCGGTACGCTGGGCGGCTGGAACCAGCGCGGTTTCAAGCAGTCGGTCGTCGAGCGATATGCCGCGCACTTGCGATGGAGCCGGCCGCTCTATAACTCATGGGCGAGGCTGCGTGGAATGCCAATGCTGCCGCCACCGGGAAAACCGTTTCACTATCTGACCGGGGCGCTGCCCGTGGTGCTGGACGACGATCCCGCCGTCTTCCGCGCGCTGCTCGAAGGCGCGCTCGCAAAAGCCGTGACAGGTTCCTGCGATTTCCTGGTCATCGGACTGCACGAATCGGACCCACTCTTGCCACTGGCTAAGCCCTATCAATTGGCCTCCTACTTGACCGGGATCTACCTTGTATCCTGGGATCAAGGCGAGCCGTTGCTGGCTCAAATCGATGACCGACCAGCGTATTTGGAATTGGGGTGTCTTTGATGCCGGAATTAACAAACGACGTGCAACTGACTGGCCAACTGGTTCGAGTCACCGAGATCGACGCTCGGCGACGTGACGAGATGTACGCACTGATGGACACTTACTACGAGAACATGGACCGCTCGACGTTTAACGCGGATCTCAATGAAAAAGAGTGGGTCATTCAAATCGTCGATAAGGCCTCGAACGAGCTGAAGGGCTTCTCTTCACAGGTGTTGATTCAGTCTTTTGTCGACGGCCGTTCGATTCGGGCTTTGTTCTCGGGTGACACAATCGTCGAAAGCGATCGGCGAGGACAACAGAAGCTGTTTCAGGTTTCGGGTTGGTTCTTACGGCGGCTCATGGACGCTTATCCCGATGACGAGATGTATTGGTTTCTGATCTCCAAGGGCTACAAGACTTACCGCTTCTTGCCCCTGTTCTTTCGCGAGTTTTATCCACGGTTTTCCCAAACCGCTCCGCCACGTTACAAGGCCATCATCGATTCGCTGGCCAGGCACATCGATCCCTCACGCTACGATCCGCGGACGGGCATTCTGCGCGCTGGTCGCGCCGGCTGCCGATTGCGGCCGGGCGTCGCAGACATCACGGCGGACCGGCTGCGTGATCAGCACGTGCAATTCTTTGCCGACGCGAATCCACAACACGCGCGCGGCGACGAATTGTGTGGCCTTGCGCCATTGACGCCCACGAACTTCACCCGTGCCGCGTACCGCGCGATGGGTCCGGAGCCACCCGCGGAATTGGTGTTGTCATGAGCTTGGCGTACTGGCTCAACACGGCCTGGATGTGGAGCTGCCGGCGCGAGACGCGAGCCTTTCGCGTCGCCACGAACTCCGTTGCCAAGACCCAGCACGCCGTGTTGCGAGAAATCGTCTCCAAGAACGCGAACTCCACGTTTGGTCGGCAACACGACTTTCACTCGGTTCGTAGAGCGGCCGACTGGCGGCAACGCGTTCCGCTTTCGAACTACGAAGAATACGTCGCGGCCGTGGAGCGGATCGTCGGCGGACAAGCCAACGTCTTGACGGTCGAGCCGGTCGAATTGCTGGAGCCGACCAGCGGCAGCACCGACGGCGAGAAACTCATTCCCTACACCGCTTCATTGAGGCACCAGTTTCAGCGGGCCGTCGCGGTTTGGATCGCCGACGTCATGAGGCGGCGACCGGCGATTCGCCACGGGCGCGCTTACTGGTCGATCTCGCCGGCGTGGGGACCGGCCCGAACCACCGACGGCGGGATTCCGATCGGTTTCGATGACGATGCGGCCTACCTGAGTCGCATGGAGCGAATGTTCCTCAAGCATCTCCTGGTCATGCCACCGGAGATTATTCGTCTGACATCGATCGAAAACTTCCGCTACTGCACCTTGTTCCATCTGCTGGCCGCCGGCGACTTGACCCTCATCTCCGTCTGGAGCCCCACGTTCTTGACATCGCTGTTGTCACGACTCGAGGCGTGGAGCGATCGGCTGTCGGATGATCTACGGCATGGCCGCGCGAACCTGCCGGACGGGAGCGACTCGACCGTGAGCCCGCACGTGCTGACGACGCGTTGCGGCCAGGATCGCGCGCGGCTGGTCGGTCGCATCTTGCGCTCCAACGAACCTCTCGATCACAAACTAAGTCGTCTGTGGCCGCAACTCGATCTCATCAGTTGTTGGGCCGATTCCACGGCCGGCACGTATCTGGACGGCGTGCGGAAGTTGTTTCCGTCCGTCGCCATCCAGCCTAAAGGGCTGCTGTCAACCGAAGCGTGTGTTTCGTTTCCGCTGCTGGACCGCCCCGGAGCGGCACTTGCATTGCGTTCGCACTTTTTTGAATTCATCGACGTGCGCGAATCGGACGCACTCAACGAAACGCGACTCGCAGATCAACTCTGCAAGGGCGAGCGGTATGAGGTGGTGGTGACTACCGGAGGTGGCCTGTATCGTTACCGGCTGCGAGACATCGTCGAGGTGGTGGGCTTTGAAAACCAGTGCCCGCTGCTCAGATTTGTGGGACGGGCCAATCGTGTGAGCGATCTGGTGGGGGAGAAGTTGAACGAATCCCACGTCGCTCGGATTCTACAGCAGGTTTTACAGGCCCATGGCGTCACACCTCGGTTCGCGATGCTTGTCCCCCTGGCATCTCCCGCCGGTTATCGGCTCTATCTCGAAGCATGCATCGACGAGGGCCAGCCCGTGAAGGCTTTGGCGGCGTCGATTCGTCGTGATGTTGAAGTTGGTTTGCACCAGAATCCGCACTATCGATACGCCGTGCAACTTGGTCAGTTGCAACCTTTGGACATGCGGATCGTGGCGGACAATCACCCAGAATTGTGGGAGATTTACGAACGCATTCTGATGGCCCGCGGGCAGAAGGCTGGAGAAATCAAACCGGCTGCCTTGGATTCGTGGCTTGGTTGGGGCGCGGAATTCGAGCGAGCCAGCGCGGCAATCCAGCATCCATTCTCGCCGGTTGTGGAGTGAACCGTTATGTTCGGTAGGTTTCGACGAGAAGAGCGGCTTGGGACGGGCGAGGTTCTGAAGCGATTGATGCAGATCCTCTCACAGCAGGAAACGAGTAAATTCTGTGCTCATTGCGACAAACAAGTCTTGGCACGGAGGCCCGGCACCAACCGGGCGCGTCAATTGTTATTGACCGTTGTAACCTTGGGTTTATGGTCCATCGTCTGGATCATCGACGCCATCCGTCGACCCGGTTGGCGTTGCTGCGAGTGTGATCGCCAGTTGAAATGAACTGGAAAACAGTTCTATTCAGCCTCGGCCCGGACTCGAACATCACCGTCGGCATCCACTTCAACGTGAATCACATTTGCGCGACAGCAAACCGGACAATCCTCGACGTAGTCTTGCGAAGTTCCCTGTGTGAGATCGATTGGCACCACAATCTCCTCGCCACAGGCGTCGCAAATGTAGGTTGCTTCATCGTTCATGCCGAAAAGTGTAACGATTTCCCGAGAATTCCAAACGCTACCGTCCCGAAATCCCCCTCGCGGCAATCCGCAACCGCGTGGTAAGATGGCGAACCTGCTCCCAGCAAAGGACTGCATGAGGGGATTGCCATGTTCGAGATGAGTACGTTGGACTTGATACTGCTTGCCGCCGCTACCTACTTGGCGGTGATCACGCTGGTGCGGCTGATGCGACGTCGCCGGGAGGCCATTATCGAAGACTTGACCAAGGAGGTCGAGCAGGAGCAGAAGCGGCTCAAGGAAGAGAAGAAGAAAGAAAAACGACGTAAGATGCGTGAGCAGCTGGAAGAGCAACAGCGTCAGCGACGTGGAGCTGCTTGAGCGCGACCGGCCGATTCTCCCTCACCGAAGCTGCCATGACCAAACGTCTGTACATCGAAACCGTCGGCTGCCAAATGAACGTCCTCGACAGCGAGATGGTCGTGGCGAGTTTGCGTAAGCACGGCTACGAGCTGACGGCGGACCCGCAGCAAGCCGACACGTTGCTGTTCAATACATGCAGCGTCCGGGAACACGCCGAAGAGAAGACGTACAGCGCGCTCGGCCATCTGAAGAAACTCAAGACAAAGCATCCGGAAAAAGTCATCGGCGTGATCGGGTGCATGGCTCAGAAAGATCAGCAGTTGGTCTTCGAACGTGCTCCGTACGTGGACCTGGTCGTAGGCCCCGGCCAGTTGCAGCAGATTCCGGAATTGGTCCAGCGGATCGAGGCCGGAGCGAAACGCCAGATGGCAGTCGGACTGGGCCGCCGCGACGGCTCGCTCGATGAGATCAAACGGAGCCACGAGACGTTCGATCCGTTGCGTGACCCGTCGATGCGCCCGACTCCGTTTCAAGCGTATCTGCGCATCCAGATCGGTTGCGACAAGTTCTGCACCTACTGCATCGTCCCTTCGACGCGCGGACCGGAACAGGGCCGACCGCCCCAGCAGATTTATGACGAAGCCTGCATCTTGGCAGATCAAGGCTGCAAAGAGATCACGCTGCTCGGCCAGACCGTAAACAGCTACAAGCACGTCGAGGGCGGCACGACGACGCGGCTCGCCGATTTGCTGTACGAGCTGCAAGAGATTGACGGCGTCGAGCGCCTGAAGTTCGTGACGAACTATCCCAAGGATATGAGCTACGAGCTGCTGCAAGCGGTCCGCGATCTGCCGAAGGTTTCGCCTTACCTGCACGTTCCATTGCAAAGCGGTTCTGATGTCGTGCTGCAGCGCATGAAGCGCGGCTACACGGTCCAGGATTACCGCGACATGATGCAACGGATTCGTGAAACCGTCCCTGGTTATGCCGTGTCGAGCGATTTTATTGTTGGCTTTTGCGGCGAGACGGACGAGGACTTCGAGCAGACGGTAGAGCTGGTGAAAGAGTGCCGCTTCAAAAACAGTTTTATCTTCAAGTACAGCGAGCGTCCCGGAACGAAGGGCGCGGAGTTGCTGAAAGACGACGTCCCGGTCGAGGTGAAACAGCGGCGCAACAATGACTTGCTCGCCATTCAAACGGTGATCAGCGAAGAGGACAATCAAGCGTTCATCGGACGCACGGTGGAAGTCTTGATCGAAGGGCCGAGCAAACGAGCGGTGAAACAAGGGGCCGAAGACGATCCCGTGTTGCAACTGACTGGGCGGACACACTGCGATCGAATCGTCGTCTTCGAGGGCAATCGGCGGCAGGTCGGCGAGACGCTGCCAATCGCGATCTACGACGCGACGGCCTTTACGCTGTTCGGCAGCGTCGTCACGCAAGAGATCAGTCCGGCGACTTTCGCCCTCCAGATCGTCTAACGATCGCTCGAGATTCAACTGTCGGAATTATCAGCCGGAACGCTCTAGCGTCCGGTTCTCGCGGGAACCGCGGGCTAGCGCCGGCTAACGCTCAATGCCACTCACTTTGTAGTGGTGGCTTCCAGCCGCCACGTGATTTCACGGGAATTTGTGGCGGCTGGAAGCCACCACTACGTCCGGTTGTTTCGCGAACTGAGTGGCATTGGGTTAGCGCTCAGCGGCTGATTAAGTGCAACAGTTCCCCGAGCAATCCTAGCGCACAACACGATCAGTACCACAGCCGCAAGCCGCTGACGAATCCGCTCAACTCGGTCTGATCCACTTCGTAGTAGTCATAACCGACGAAGACCTCGGCCCGGTGCCAGTGCAGTCCGGTGGTGACGCGGCCGTGAACGAGCGTTTCGTCGCCCAAACTGCCAAGATCGATCTCCGCCGAGACGATCCACGGATCGGCCGGGAAGAAGTCGCCTTGGTAAGTGAAGTTGAACCCGAAGTCGCTGCCCACTTCGTCAGACAGCCAATTCACGCCGAGCCCGGTGCGCATCTGCATCCATTCCGACTGGGCAAAGCGAAACACCAGATTGGCATCACCGGTCCACAGGTCGTCGTGCTGACCGCCGCCGAGTGACTCGCGCCAATAGTTCACTTCGCTATCGATCCCAAAGCGTGTGGTCGTGTCGAACAAGACGCGAGTCCCGATTCGCGAGATACTGTCGAAGTCATCCGCGTACTCCGTGCGGGCTTGCAGCGAATACGCGAAGGGTTCACTCGGCACCCACGGATCGATCATCATGTAGCCATCGATGCCATCCAGGTACGGATACTCTGGAAAGTACCCTGCCGAAGAGTAGTTATCATGGGCCATGCTGATCGGAGCCCAGATCGGGGACGTGACGACGAACGCTCCGGCCTGCCAGAACAAACTGCCAAACCAGTTGTCGTCATCGTCGTCGCAGCTGCAAGCATACGAATGACCACACCCTTTCCGTTTCTTACGGCGGGACGAGTGCCGGTCTTCAGAAGATGCGCTGGGAGCTGAAGGTGTGCGGACATCTTCCCGAATTTGAGACAGTTCGTCTTGCGCAATGACCGCACGCGGCGCGAGAAGAACACTCGCAAAGATCAACAAGCATAGCGCGATTCGTGCGTTGCCGCATTCCATCTGTTGGCCCGCGTGTTTGTCCGGCTGGAATTCGAGACTCGGGGGGAGGAAGAATAGACCTTCGTGCTAGTACCGTCAAGTTGAACTCAGCGGTTCGAAGGTGCTAACGCGTCCGTCAAGGCATCGATGACGAAGTCCGTCGATTCCAAGCCGACCGACAGGCGAATCGTGCCGCCAGAAATTCCCAACGCTTCCCGTTCAGAAGTTGAAAGACCGCGGTGGCTCGTCGATTCGGGGTGGCTGAGCGTTGTGGCGGCTTCGCCGAGTGACGGGCAGAATGGAATCCGGTCGGTGGCGGCAATGAAAGCGTCCGCGGCGGGCCGGCCGCCAGACAAACGGAACGTCACGATCGATCCAAAACGCCCGTCGAACTGACTCGCGGCGAGAACGTGTTGGGGATGGTCGGGCAAACCCGGATAATCAACGTGCTCGACGGAAGCGGCTTGTGTCAAAAACTCGGCCACTCGCTGGGCCGTCGAGCAAGCTCGCTCGACTCGCAAAGGCATCGTTGCTAAGCCGCGAAGCGCCAGCCACGCGTCGAACGGACTGCTGGCGAAACCCCACGCCGAAAGAACACGTGGCACTCGCTCCCAGTCGCTATCAAGACCACATAATGCTCCGAGCATGACATCGCTGTGCCCATTCATCAGCTTGCTGACACTTTCCATCACCAGGTCGGCCCCCAACTCGAGCGGCCGGCAAAGAACGGGCGTGGCGAAAGTATTGTCGACGAGCAGCTTCGCTTTGTGTTGGTCAGCGATCTCGGCCAGCGAACGGATGTCGGCGACGTGGAGACAGGGATTACCGATCGTTTCGACGACGAGCAGTTTCGTTGCGGATGTGGTTGCGGCTCGCGTTGCGCCCAGGTCGCAGGTGTCGACACGGGTGCTGTTGATTCCGAACCGGTTCAACTCTTGCGTGAGCAACAACAAGCTTTGACCGTACAGTTGATTGCTGACGACGATGTGGTCGCCTGGTTCCAACTGCGACAATACGGCCAGTGACAAAGCGGCCATGCCCGACGAAGTAACCGCCACCCGCTCGGCCGCATGCAACGCCGCAACCTTATCGGCAAACGCGTCCGCGTTGGGATGGCCGACGCGCTGATAGACGTAGCCCTCCAGTTCGCCTGCCAGCAGCTGGTCGGCTTGCTGCGTGTCGTTGCACATCCATACCGAAGTCGGATAGATTGCCGGTGCCATCGGCTGCGTCGTGTGCGCCACCGGCTTGTCCGGACGCGGGCAGATGTCGTCGGGCCGAACGGTCTTGGGGAGTTCGTTATTCATTGCTCGCACAGTAGCTCAAACCAATATGTCTGCCAACGCCCCCAATCATCCAAAACCCAGCCGGCAGCTGACGCTTTTCGACTCGATTTGCATCATCGCCGGGATTGTGATCGGAGCGGGAATCTACGAGATCACTCCGAAGATCGCGGCCAACGTGAATTCTGTCCCCGAGCTGATGTCCGTTTGGATCATTGGTGGTCTGATCTCGCTTGCCGCGGCCTTGTGTTATGTCGAACTCGCGACCGCCATTCCGGACGAAGGCGGCGACTACGTTTATCTGAGTCGAGCGTACGGCCCGCACCTCGGATTCCTGTTCGCTTGGGCCGAGTTCTGGATCGTGCGTCCGGGAAGCGTCGGCATGATGAGCTTCGTCTTCGCCCGCTTTGCCCATGAGCTGGTCGCGGGCACACGACTAAGCACCGGTGACGCAGGCCGCGACTTCGTCATCTTCGCCGCGTCGACGATTGTCATCATTACACTGCTGAATGTCCTCGGAGTTCGCACGGGCAAGACCACTCAAAATCTATTGACCGTACTCAAAGTGGTCGGGCTCGTGCTGATCTTTCTGGTCGCGATGTTCGCTCCGGCACATGTGTCGACGGCTGTCATCAGTGCTCCAAGCGAAGGGCCACCGCCTTCATTTTCTCTGGCCCTCGTGTTCGTGTTGTTTACTTACGGCGGCTGGAACGACCTGTGTTTCGTCGCCGCCGAGGTCAAACACCCGGAGCGGAACCTCCTGCGTTCGCTTGCGTTGGGCGTAGGGCTGATCGCCGCGATTTACGTGTTATTCAACATCGCATTGGTTCGCGCGGTCGGACTCGAATCGCTGCGCAGTCCCACAGTCGTGTCAGACTTTGTCGGGACGAGATTTGGCGAAGCCGGAAGTCGAGCGATCAGTCTCCTGATTTGCCTGTCCTGCCTGGGAGCCATCAACGGAACGCTGTTCGCCGGTTCGCGAATCTACTATGCCGTCGGCACCCAACATCGATTCTTCGCCTGGCTGGGCAACTGGAGCGGCAAATGGGATTCGCCCGCCCGCGCGTTGACGCTGCAAGGCGCGACGGCGTTTCTGTGGGTGGTCGCGTTCGGAATGCTGGCAGGCGGCGAAGCTGGCTTCGACCGGCTGCTCGCGTTCACATCGCCCGTCTTCTGGACGTTCGCGACTCTCGTGGCACTCTCGATGTTCATCTTGCGAGATCGCGAGCCGCTGCTGCAACGGCCGCATCGAGTTGTATTCTTTCCCGTGACCCCGATCATCTTCTTCCTCTGCTGCTTGTTCATGCAGCACTCGGCTTTCTCCTACGCCGCATACTTGCAATCCCAGCGGCATGGCATCTCGCCCGAGGCGATCGCCACCGCCTGCGTACTGATCGCTGGCACCGCTATCAGCTTTCTGGAAGCTCGAACTTCGGCAAGCTAGGCAATCTCTATTGGCTCTATCGGTTTTAGCGGCACAACAAGCGGCCAGGCGACGACATTAACTCTGCTGCGCGTTCGTGCGCGCCAGCATCGAAAGTTCGTTGTCCAAGTCCCAACGGGTACGACTCGATGAGCACTGCGGGACCACTCGACTCGCAATTCCAAGCCGGTCACGTTCCACTGGTCGGAACGGGTCTGCCTCCCGGTCCATCCGGCGCGGTCGACGACATGGGAACGATCGATCCCGTCTTGATCCAGCAGACCAAAAACGAAATCCGCTCGCTGGTTACCGAGATCACTCAACTCTGCCAAGCCGACATTCCCTTAGCCGAGTTCTACGAGGAGTATCTGCGTCGAGTCGTCTCGGCTTTGGCGTCGCATGGCGGGGCGGTGTGGAGCATGCGCGACGATGGCAGTTTGCAGCTGGACTACCAAGTCAATTTGCCAAAGGCCGAGATTGTCGAAGACGAAGCGAGCCGTCATCGGCATGGGCGACTGCTCCAAAACGTGATCGCCAGTGGACAGCCAACGCTTGTGCCGCCGCAGTCGGGCTCGTCGGACGGCGAGCAGGCCGGCAATGCGACCGACTTTCTACTCGTGCTGGCTTGCTTGCGAGTTGACCAGGAAACGATCGGCGTCGTCGAGATCTTTCAACGCGCCGGGGGTGGGCCGACCACACAACGAGGTTATCTGCGATTCCTCGTCCAGATGTGCGAACACGCCAGCGGCTTTCTGAGAAACCGGCAGCTGCGCCATTTGGGAGACCGCCAGACGCTGTGGGAGCAACTCGAAGGCTTCATCCGTTCGGCACATCACGGTTTGGACTCGAAGGCGACGGCCTACACGATCGTCAACGAAAGCCGTCGGCTGATTCAGTGCGATCGCGTCAGTATCGCGCTCCGCCAAGGAAAGTACTTGAAGGTCGAAGCGGTCAGCGGCCTCGACACGATTGACCGGCGAGCGGCCGAGGTGCAACTGCTCGGGCGACTCGCGACCGTCGTGGCGGCTGCCGGGCGACCGCTGTGGTACACCGGCAACAATCGCGATCTACCGCCGCAGATCGACGAGCCGCTGCATGCCTATGTGGACCAGTCGCACGCCAAGATGCTGGCCGTCGTCCCGCTGTATCCGCCCACGACGGAGGACGAGACCGGGAAGACCCAGCGTACGCAGCAAGCGATCGGGGCGCTGATCGTCGAAGAGCTGGCGAGCAGCCGCATCGACGAGGGCATGTCCGAGCGCGTCAAAACGGTTGCGACACATAGCGCGTCCGCGCTGGCCAACGCGGTCGAACACGAAAGCCTCTTCTTGATGCCAGTCTGGCGAGCGATTGGCAAAGCCAAATGGATCGTGCAAGCTCGCACGTTGCCCAAGACGATCGCCATCGCGGCAGCGGTCTCAGCAGCGATTCTCGCGATTGTTTTGATCCCCACTGATTTCGATCTGGCCGCGAAGGGAAAACTTCAACCTGCCGTTCGCCGTGAGATCTTCGCGCATCTGGATGGTGTGGTGATCGACGTGCCGGTCGGGCATGAACAAATGGTCCATACCGGCGACGTGCTGGCTCGGATGAGCAACAACAAGTTGGAAGTCGAGATCGCCAATCTGATCGGCCGGAAGCGGACCACCCAGGAACGCATTCGCAGCCTGACGCGAGCCCAGTACGACCAACGACTGACCATCGAGCAACAGAATCAAATGGCTGGCGAGTTGCTGGAGCTGGAACAAGCCGCGGAGAGTATCGATCGCGAACTTGCCTTGCTCCACGAGCAGCAGGAGCGGCTTGTCTTGCGGAGCGAGATGGATGGGCAAGTGGTTACCTGGAGCGTGGGCGATGTCTTATTGCGCCGGCCCGTCCAGCGAGGCCAAATCCTGATGACCGTCGTCGATCCGAGCGGCAACTGGGAGCTAGAGTTGAATATGCCTGAACGACGCATGGGGCATTTGGCACGTGCAGTCGAGGCGGGCGGGCAGTTGCCCACGGTAACTTTCACGCTGGCTTCGCATCCCGGCCAAGAGTTCGAAGGGCAAGTCACCGAAATCCATCACGTGGCCGAAGTACGAGGCGAAGACGGAAACACGGTCTTGTTGCGAGTGGCCGTCGACAAAGCGGCGTTGCCCGAGCTGAGAAGCGAGACAACGGTGACCGCCCGCGTGCAATGCGGCAGGCGATCGATCGGATTCGTCGTCTTCCACGAACTGATTGAAACCATCCACACGAAGATCCTATTTTGGTTGTAAGCGAGAATCTCTCCCGATGAACATCACGACTCGACTGCTCGTGGCACTTGCGGTATCCGCTCCGCTCTTGGCGGCAGATTCCCAATACGATTCCAACCGCGCGGCGCTGCCTCACTGTCAAGTGCTGCTGATTCACGACGTCGACGTTCCCGCCGAAGAAGCAGGACGTTTGCTCACCGTCAACGCGAAGGAAGGCGATTACGTCGCGAAAGATTCGCTCGTCGCACAGATCAACGACCGGCAGGCACTTCTCTCGAAAGTCGCGGCGGAACTGGAATATTCCGCCGCACAGACCAAAGCGGACGACGATGTCGAAGTGCAATACTCGATCAAGTCCTTCGAATTGGCGGAAACCGAGTTGAACAACGACGTCGAAATCAATCACCGCCAGCCCGGTACCGTCCCGGCCACCGAGATCCGTCGCAAGCAGCTGGAACGGACGCGCGCGGAATTACAGATCGGTCGCAGCAAGCTCGACCTGAAAGTCGCCCAAATGACGGCCGACGTGCAAAACGCCGCCGTTCAAGCCGCCGACGACAGCATCCAGCGCCGCCGGATTATTGCACCCTTCAGCGGGCAGGTCTTGCAAGTCTATCGGCAGAGCAACGAGTGGGTGAACATCGGCGAGCCGGTTCTGCGAGTTGTTCAAATGGATCGATTGTACGTCGATGGCTTTATCAGCGGCACCGAGTACAACGTCGTCGACATCGCCCAGCGCCCGGTGACGGTCGAGATCGCGTTGGCCCGTGGCCGCAAGGAACAGTTCAAAGGACAAGTCGTCTTCGTCAACCCGGTCGTTCAAGCCGGCAACCGTTATCGAGTCCGCGCGGAGGTCGAGAACCGCCAGGAGAAAGATCAGTGGCTGCTGAATCCCGGTTCAACCGCCACGATGGTGATTCATTTGCAGTGATTTGCAATTGGCGATTGTTGATTTTCGATTGAACGAGAGCGGGGATGCCATCGCGATGGGCTTAGCAATCGAAAATCACAGATCGCAAATCGCAAATTCACTCGGCTCGCGTGCCCTGCAATTGCGGATGCGCGCGGACCTGCGCATCGAGCATCAGACGTACTTGGGCCGCCATTACTGGGTCGTCAAAGATCCCGTCGCGCTGAAGTACTACCGGTTTGAAGAGGAAGAGATTGCATTGCTCGAAATGCTGGACGGTCGGTCGAGCCTCGAAGACATCCAAGCCCAGTTCGAAGAACGCTTTGCCCCGCAAAAGATCACCGTTCAAGAGTTGCACCAGCTCGTCGGGATGCTGCATCGGTCGGCGCTGGTCGTCTCGGATGCAGCAGGCCAGGGGCCGCAACTGCTCAAGCGACATCGTGAGCAAACTCGTCGCCAACGTCTGTCTTCGCTGACCAATGTTCTTTGCATTCGTTTCAAAGGCTTCGACCCCGATCGCCTGCTCGGCTGGCTCAATCGGCGCGTCGGTTGGTTCTTCTCTTCGACATGCTTCTTCCTGTGCATCGTCCTGGCGATTGGCGCGTTGCTGCTCGTGACGGCTCAGTTCGAATTCTTCCAGGCAAAGCTGCCTTCGTTCGGCGACTTCTTTGCGTCGAAAAATTGGTTCTGGCTCGCCCTGACGTTGGCCGGGACGAAAGTGCTGCACGAGTTCGGGCATGGTTTGTCGTGCAAACGCTTCGGCGGCGAATGCCACGAGATGGGCGCGATGCTCCTCGTGCTCACACCGTGTTTGTACTGCAATGTTTCCGACTCGTGGATGTTGCCGAGCAAATGGAAACGCGCGGCGATCGGCGCGGCTGGGATGTACGTCGAGATCGTGCTGGCATCAGCCTGCACCTTCGTGTGGTGGTTCACGCAGCCAGGATTGTTGAACTACCTGTGTTTGAATGTGATGTTCATTTCGTCAGTCAGTACGTTGCTGTTCAACGCGAACCCGCTGCTTCGATACGACGGCTACTACATCCTGTCCGATCTGATCGAGATTCCGAACCTTCGTCAAAAGGCGACGACGATCCTGCAGAGCAAGCTGGCCGCTTGGACGCTTGGGCTTCCGGAAACGCCCGATCCGTTCTTACCACAGCGGCACCAGTGGTTGTTTGCGATCTATACGGTCGCGGCGGCGACCTACAAGTGGGTCGTGATGGCGGCGATTCTGTGGTTTCTGTATATCGTCTTCGAGCCGTATGGACTGCAAGTCATTGGGAAGCTGATCACGGTCATGGCGGTCGGTGGTCTCGTCTTTCAACCGCTCTGGAAGCTCGGCAAGTTCTTTTATGTGCCTGGGAGGATCGATCGCGTGAAGAAGCCCCGCATGTTTGCTAGTGTCGTCGTCGCGGCGGTTGTTGTGTTGGGAGTGTTCATGCTTCCGATTCCGCACTATGTTCGCTGCGGGTTCTATATCCAGCCTCGCGGTGCCGCGTCCGTCTACGTCGAATCACCCGGCGAGTTGCAGCAGATCCACGCGAAACCGGGGCAATCTGTTCAGGCTGGCGAACCGATCATCACCCTCGATGACGTCGAGTTGAAGATCGCGCTCGTGCGTCTGCAAGGCGAGAAACAAGGGCTCGAGACGAAGCTGGCAAGTCTTCGGCAGCGAGCCTTCGAAGATGAATCGGCGGTTTTGGAAATCTCCGAAGTCGAAGAATCCATCGTCGCCATTGACGATCAGATCGCTCGGCGGCAACAAGAACTCGATTCGATGCGAGTTGTCGCGCCAGTGGCAGGCGTGATCATCCCTCCTCCCACCATCGCGAAGCCGCAGGATGATCCCAGCCGCCTGCCAACTTGGTTTGGATCAACCTTTGATCGACGTAACACGCACGCGTTTCTCGTCGAGGGCACACCCATCTGCCAAGTCGGCGATCCGAAGAACGTCGAAGCCGTCCTGGCGATCGACCAAGGCGACATCGAGTTCGTCCATCCCGGCCAGAGCATCGAGATCTTCGTCAACCAACTGCCGGGGCAACGACTTCGCACGCAGTTGGATCAAGTCTCGCGGCTCGACATGAAGATCACCCCGAAGGGTCTTTCCAGCAAGAATGGCGGCGACGTCATCACGCAAACGGATGCTTCCGGCCAAGAGCGTCCCATGAACACGACCTATCAAGCCAATGCCGCCATTCAGTCAGACGCCAACGAACTGCTGATCGGAGTCACTGGCCAGGCCAAGATCCATACCGGCTATCAAACCGTCGCCAGTCGCGTCTGGAGGTATATCTGCCAGACGTTTGATTTTAGCGTGTGAGTGCCATCGCCTCGACACTCGGGGCGATTCTAAGTCGGCCAATCTCGCGGTAGATTCCCGCCACGGGACAAGGTAAACTGCGGCACGCAGTGGGGAAGCATCGTGGACGCTTGGCTCGAGATGTAACGCTTCTGCTGTTGTGCAGGGGAGCAAGAATTGGACATGCGAATCCGTTACTTCATCGAACACTTGTGGACTTTCAAAGTTGACCAACAACCGCCCAGCGATCCCAGTTGCGATCCGTCGTGAAGTTCTCATCGAGACTCGCCGCCATTGCGCGGTTTGCTGCACTCGTCTGCCGCTTGAGCAAGCTCCTATGATCCCGTGGAACGAAAGCCATGACCACAGCCGAGCAACCGTCGTCATCCGCATCCGCGGCGCTCTCCTCTGACCTGACATTCCTTACGAACGAACCGGGCAAGCATCTGCACGAGCGGTTCGCCGTCTTGCTCGGAGACGACACGCGCTACTTCGATTGTCTGGTCGGCTACTTCTTCATCAGCGGCTTTCACAAGCTGCATCCCGCGCTCACAAAGACGGAGAAGATTCGCATTCTCATCGGTATCAAGACCGACGGGGCGACTTACGAATTGGTCCAGACGGCGAAAAAGCAGCAAGAGTTTGCTCTGGAATCCCACGCCCAAGTCAGGGATCGCGTGCCCGGCGAGATATTGGGCGAACTCCAAAAGTCTGGCGACAGTTCGGACATTGAAGAGGGCGTTCGTAAGTTCGTGGAGTGGATCAAGTCCGGCAAACTGGAGGTCCGCGCTTATCCATCGGAACGAGTCCACGCCAAGCTCTACATCATGACGTTCCACGAGGGGGACCGCGACAAGGGCCGCGTCATCACCGGTTCGAGCAACTTCACCGAGGCGGGCTTGCAGGACAATTTGGAATTCAACGTCGAATTGAAAAACCGTTCCGACTACGACTTCGCCATCCAGAAGTTCAACGAGCTGTGGGCCAAGTCCGTGGACGTGACCAAAGATTATGTCACGACCATCGAAGTCAAATCACCTTTCGCTCAGTTCACGCCCTACGAACTCTACCTCAAGTTCCTCTATGAGTATTTCCGGGGCGAACTCAACTTGCCCGACGAAATCGAGGACATGTATCTGCCGACGGGCTTCAAGAAACTGAAATACCAGGAAGAGGCCGTGCTGAACGCTCGCAAAGTTCTTGACGAATACGGCGGGGCTTTCCTGTCGGATGTAGTCGGCTTGGGCAAAACCTACATGTCCGCGTTGCTCGCGCATCATCTCAACGAGCCTTGCCTCGTCATCGCGCCGCCTCACCTGCTCGACGAACACAATCCCGGTGCGTGGCCGAACGTCTTCCGCGAGTTTGGTGTGCGCGGCTACCTGTGCGAGTCCCTCGGCAAACTGGAGTCGCTCTTGCATCGCGATCTCCGCAAGTTCACCACCGTGTTCATTGACGAGTCGCATCGCTTCCGCACCGAGGATACGCAAAGCTACGAGATGCTTGCGCGGATTTGTCGCGGCAAGCGCGTCGTCTTGGTTTCCGCCACGCCGCTGAACAACACGCCGCAAGACATCTTGAGCCAGATCAAGCTCTTCCAACCCGGCAAGAACAGCACCATCCCGAATGTCCGCAATCTCGAAGCCTTCTTCGGCGCGCTCCGCCGCCGACTCGAAGGACTCGACCGCCAGCGCGACCGCGAAGTCTATTTCCGCACGGTCCAGGAAAACGCCCGGCAAACCCGTGAGCAAATCCTCAAGTTCCTGATGATCCGCCGCACACGCAACGAGATTGAGCGATACTACGGCGAAGATTTGAAGCAACAGGGCTTGAAGTTTCCCGAAGTCGCCAACCCCGAACCGCTCTTTTACAAATTCAACAAGACGGAAGGCGAAGTCTTCGACGAGACCATTCGTGTGTTAACGCACGACTTCAAATACGCCCGCTACACGCCGCTGGCCTACTACACGGGCGACCGCGACGAGCAAAAACTCCAGAGCCAACGCAACCTCGCCAAGTTTATGAAAATTCTCACCGTGAAACGGCTCGAAAGCAGTTTCACCGCGTTCCTGTCCACGCTCGGACGCTTCATCCACACTTACGAGCGCGTCATCGCCGAGTTTCACAAGGGCCGCGTCTTCATCAGCAAAAAACACATCGGGAAGATCTTTGAACTGCTCGAATCCGACAATCAGGAAGGCATCGAGCGACTGTTGGATGCGGAGCGGGCCGAGAAACTGTCCGCGAAGGATTTCCGGCCGGAATTCATTACCGACCTCGAAAACGATTTGAACGCGCTCAAAGCCATCGCTCATCTCTGGAAGAAAATCACCCGCGACCCCAAGTGGGAATCATTCCGGGACATCCTGAAGAAAACGCCGCTGCTCAAGACCGGCAAGCTCATCATCTTCACAGAGTCCAAGGAAACTGCCGACTACCTGGCCGGAAAAATCCAAGACGAAGTCGAACGCAAAGTCCTGCTCTTCACGGGCGACTCACTCAAAACGATCCGCGAGGAAGTCAGCGCAAACTTCGACGCCAAGGCGTATCGGCCCAGGGACGATTACCGCATTCTGGTCGCGACCGAAGTCCTCGCCGAAGGTGTCAACCTTCACCGCTCCAACGTCGTCATCAACTACGACATTCCGTGGAATCCAACCCGTCTGATCCAGCGCGTCGGCCGGGTCAATCGCGTGGACACCACGTTCGACAAGATTCACACCTACAACTTCTTTCCGACCGACGAAGGAAATGACCTCATCAAGCTCCGCGAAGCGGCCGAGGCGAAAATCCACGCCTTCATCCAGATGCTCGGTGCGGATGCACGCCTGTTGACCGAGGGCGAGGAAATCGTCTCGCACGATCTGTTCGCCAAGTGGAATTCCAAGAAGACCATCACCGGCGAGGACGAAGACGAGGAAACCGAACTCAAGTACCTCACCGAAATCCGCACCGTTCGTGACCAACGGATTGATCTTTTTGAACGCATCAAGCGTCTGCCTAAGAAAGCACGGTCGACGCGCGGCTTAGCGGCTGAAGCGGTCGTTCGGAGCTTCCCCGCCCTGCTCACCTACTTTCGGCAAGGCCAGCTCGACAAGTTCTTTCTCGGTGCTTCAGGCAGTCAGCCGACGCTCGAACTGGACTTCATGAGCGCTGCGAGAATCTTGAAGCCGACAGACAACAAAGAATTGCGCCAGCCCATCCCGCGGGAATTCTACGACCTTCTCGACCGCAACAAAGCCGCGTTTGTTGTTGCCACCACCGCCGACGCCGAGCCAGCAGTGTCCACGCATCGCGGCAGCCCCAACGACGCCTACATCTTGAAACGGCTCAAGGACAAAGCCGTTCGCCGCTGTCAGCAGTTCACCGAGGACGATGAAGAGTTCGTCGGCAAGGTCATCCGTTTGGTGGAAGAAGGCTCCCTGCCGAAAGCCACCGCGAAGAAAGTCGCAGCGTCCTTGAAGAAGCCCGAGAACCTGCCGCCGCTTAAGGTCTTGGCGGCCCTCCGCCGAGACATCAAGCACGAGTTTTTTCAGACCAGTCCCGCGGCCCACGCCAGCCAGTCGCTCGCCCCGCGCGAAGTCATCCTGTCCTCTTGGCTTGTCCCGCACGACGGCGGCGGAGGCGGGCGTGAGTAAGTTTCGTCCCAGCGGCGGCTACCGAACAACGTGCAGTTTTCAAACCGCCACCATCATCTACGACGCCACCTATTGGTTTTGCGAAAAGTTCCTCGATGCCCGTTCTCGCACGGTGGACCAAATGGTTCAGGCCGCCCGATCCGGCCGGCAGAACATTGCCGAAGGCAGCCGCGCCGCAGCCACCTCGTCGCAGACCGAATTGCGACTGCTCAACGTGGCCCGTGCCAGTCTCGAAGAACTGCTGCTGGACTACGAGGATTTTCTGCGTCATCGCCGTCTGGCGACATGGTCGCCAGACGCGCGCGAGGCCCTTGCCGTGCGCCAAGTTCCCCGACAGTTCAAACAGAATCAGTCTGATCAGTCTGATCTGACCAATCTCACCGATGCGCAGCGCTGGGCGCTCTACGCCCAGTGGCTGGAACACACCGACCCTGCCGTGCGCGCCAACGCGACCATCTGCCTCATCCATCAGGCCAACTACCTGCTCGACCAGCAAATCGCCGCCCTCGAACGGGCCTTCATCGAGGACGGTGGCTACAGCGAACAACTTGCCGTTGCCCGGCTCGCCGAGCGCCAGCGAAAGAAAGATCAGCCCGATCCGTCCGATTCGCCCGATCACATCCCAAATTGCCCGCAATGCTCCAAACCCATGGTCCTGCGCACCGCCAAGACCGGCAAGAACGCCGGCCAGCAGTTCTGGGGCTGCACCGCCTACCCGGACTGCAAAGGAGTCGTGAAACTATGACGATCAGTCGGATCAGTCCGCTCCGTCCGAAAGGCCCCTTGATCCCATGAATCCCCAACAAGCTCGCGCCCTGATCGATGAAACTTTTCCGAAACCTTTCGACAAAGTCCGCTTCCACCAGTTTGTTAAGGAACTGCTCAATGGCTTCGATGAAAGCAAGGCGCAGCAGATGGCTGTTCCCAATGCCTTCGCGGAGCATGTTCGCAGTTGCACCCGGCTCGGAACTTACCAATCTCCCGACGCGAACTGGTTGACGTGCTCATCGTGAGAACCACCGAGCCGTGGAAGCTCGAACGCACCCGCACCGCCATCCGGAATTTCGTCGCTCACAAATTGAAACGCGGGGACAACAACAAAGACGCCGCACTCGTGGCGTTCGTTTCGCCCACCGAACGCCAATGGCGTTTCTCGTACGTCAAGATGGAATATGCCGCCGTCGAGACCGCATCCGGCATGGTCGGCGTCGAGACTCTTCTGACGCCCGCGCGTCGTTCCTCTTACATCGTCGGCGAAGGCGAAAGCTGTCATACCGCCCAGACCCGCTTTCTCGGCCTGCTGCAAGACACCGAGAGCAGTCCGACACTCGCTCAACTCGAAGACGCCTTCAGCGTCGAAGCCGTCACCAAGGAATTCTTCAAGCAATACGCCGCGCTCTTTGGCGACATCGAGGCCGCACTCCAGAAACTCGCCGCCCAGCACAAAAACATCGGCGCTGAATTCACCAAGAAGCACGTCAGCACCGTCGACTTCGCCAAGAAGCTCATGGGCCAGATCGTGTTCCTCTACTTTCTGCAAAAGAAAGGCTGGCTCGGCGTGGCCAAGGGGCAGGATTGGGGCACAGGCCCGCATGATTTCCTCCGGCGCTTGGCAAATCAGTCCGCTCCGTCAGATAAGTCAGATACCCCCAACTTCTTCAACGACATCCTCGAGCCGCTCTTTTACGACACGCTGGCCACCGACCGCGGACACGAAGCGTGGTGCAAACGTTTCAAATGCCGCATCCCGTTCCTCAACGGCGGACTGTTCGAGCCGCTGGGGGATTACGACTGGCGCAAGATCGACATCACGATCCCCAACGATCTGTTCTCCAACACCAAGCGCGAGGTAAAGACTGGCGACATCGGCACGGGGATTCTCGACGTGTTCGACCGTTACAACTTCACCGTCAACGAAGCCGAGCCGCTGGAAAAGGAAGTGGCCATTGACCCGGAAATGCTCGGCAAGGTCTTTGAGAACTTGATCGAGGAAAACCGCCGTAAAGGTCTCGGTTCCTATTACACGCCACGCGAGATCGTCCACTACATGTGTCAGGAAAGTCTTATCAACTACCTCGACACCGCGCTCAACACTGCCGAGGAATCGATCGCGCCTGGCAAGCCCAAACAAGAAAAGCTCTTTGGCAAACCGGCACCAAAGCAATCCCGGTTCAAGGCCGCGGTGCGTCGCGAAACCGTTGCCCGTGCCGACATTGAAACCTTCATCCATCTCGGCGCGCAAATCTCGCATTACGAGTCGGTGGATGCGAAATACGCCTTCAAGATGCCCAAGAGCATCGAGCAGCACGCCCGGCTGATTGACGACAAGCTGGCCGATATCACCGTCTGCGATCCGGCCGTCGGTTCCGGCGCGTTCCCAGTGGGGATGATGACCGAGATTGTCCGCGCCCGCACTGCGCTCACGCCTTACTTCAATGACATTCACGACCGCACCCCTTACCACTTCAAGCGACACGCCATCCAGGACTGTCTGTACGGCGTGGACATCGACCCCGGCGCGGTCGAGATCGCCAAGCTGCGACTGTGGCTATCACTCGTCGTGGACGAAGAGGACTTGAAGCAAATCAAGCCGCTGCCGAACTTGCTTTATAAAATTGTCACCGGCAACTCGCTGCTGAGCGTCGAGAAAGACCTGTTCAACCAGTCGCTGTTTCAGCGGCTGGAAAAGCTGAAGCCGCTGTACTTCGACCAGACCGATTCGTCCGAGAAAGCCTCCCTCCGGCGACAGATTGACGATACGATCCACGAACTGACCCACGGCAAAGAGGCGTTCGACTTCGAGATTTATTTTTCGGAAGTGTTTCATCAGAAGGGCGGGTTTGATGTTCTGATCGCCAATCCGCCGTATGTGTTTGGTGGGAACAAAGGGATATCCCAAGTCGACAAGGATGCTTACAAACGGCTGTACGTTTCAGGTTCAAGAAAGATCAACTTGTTCGCGATTTTCGTTGAACGAGGGAGTCAGGTGCTGCGGCGGCGCGGGGCTTTGATCTACATATTGCCGAACACACTTCTTCGAGTGACGTCGTATGCCAATACCCGCCGACTGATTATCGAGAACTTGCAGGTGAATAAAGTAATCGATCTTGACGTTGGAGTGTTCGACGCGGTAACTGCATCAACGGTGATCATTTCGATCTTGAACGTAGCGCCAGATGAGAGTTCAATAGCAACGGTGCAGCGCGGTTGCGATGACGCTCATCCTGCGAAAGTGCCTCAGGCTGAATGGACGAAGAGCGGATTCATTTTCGATATTTTCTCTCTTGACGGCGATAGAACCTTATTCGCCAAGCTCGCACGTGATTCGATTCTGCTTGGTGACGTTTGTTCGCGCATTCGATTCGGCGTTGTTATCTCCGGCAATTTTGACGAGGTCGTTAGTGACAAGAAACTCAGCGGTAAATGGAAACCTTTTCTGGAGGGCGACGAGATTGGTGCCTTCGTCACAAAATATCGTGGCAGATTTCTTCGTTACGAAAAGGAACTCCTTCACAGAAGCCGAACACCAGATATTTTCGAGACTCGTAAGATAATGATCCAGAGAATCACAGGCGGGGAAACGCCTCTGAAAGCGACCCTCGATGATAGAGGCTTTTACAACAAAGAGTCCATCTTGAACATGATTCTCAGCACAAAGGCCATTTCTTACGAATATGTACTCGCGATTCTGAACTCGCGGTTGGCAAATTGGTTCTACAAACGGCGATTCACCAATAGCTCAAAACTCACCGTCAATTTGTCAAAGGAATACGTCGGTCAGATTCCGATCAAAGTGCCGGATAAAGCAGACCAAAAGCCGGTGGAGCGCCTGGTCCGCCGCATCCTCGCAGCGAAGACACGGGATCTGGTGGCGGACACGAGTGCATTGGAGCGGGAGATCGACGAGTTGGTGTATGCCCTCTACGGCCTGACGCCGGAGGAAATCAAACTCGTGGAGGAGTCCGGGAAATGAAGATGCCGCACGCCGAGCTGGCTGTCGTGGAGCCTGCGAAGATCACCGAGTACCTGCTGAACCCGGCCCACCCGGACAACGGCGGCAAAGCGGCTTTTTTTCTGGCCTTGGGCTTCAGTCGCGAGGACTGGCAAGTCTTGGCTGCGGCTTTTCGTACAATGGCCGAAAACCTGCCTGTGGCCATCAGCATGGCGTCGCCTCACGGCCAGAAGTATATTGTGGAAGGAAACATCGAGACGCCCAGCGGAAAGTCGGCGCGCGTGCGAACCGTGTGGATCGTCGACCGTGGAGTGGACACGCCCCGACTGGTCACGGCCTATCCGCAGGAAGATTAGAGGACAACCATGATCAATGAACACCAACGAATTGTGCTGAAAACCGCGGTGCCCAGCGAGGGACTCGAAGCCGGTGATGTCGGGACCGTCGTGCATGTCTACCGGGACGGCCTAGCTTTCGAAGTAGAATTCCTGACCCTTGATGGGCGCACAGCGGCAGTTGCCACACTCGAAGCTTCACAGGTGCGCCCCGTCAGTGGCAGCGAAATCACCCACGCCCGTGAGCTGGTACGGGTTTAAGACCTGGGGCGGAAAAGATTGATGGCCGACAGAATAAAAGTCTGGTTCGACGCGGAAGCGGATTTCCTGGAAGTTCGTTTCTCTGACGCTGCCGGTTACGAGAAGGAAACCGCGCATGACGCCGTGATGGAGCGCGTGGACGCGCAGGGGCACGTCATCGGTTTCAGCATCCTGGGCGTGAGCCGGTTCAAGAAAGACAAACCCCTGGAAGCCGACCTCGTCTCGGCTTGACTCTCGCATCCCGCCGTGTCGATTGCGAAAGTTATGAGATTGGAAAGCATCGACATGAAAGTAACCTATGACCCCGAAGTGGACGTGTTGCGAATTCTGTTCCGCGACGTGCCGATTGAGGAAAGCGACGAGGACAAGCCCGGCATCATTCTCGACTACGATGGCGACGGAAACATCGTCGGATTGGAAGTTCTCAACGCGTCCCAGCGCGTCGAGAACCCGCGCGGCGTGGACTACGCCGTAACGCAATGAATGCCGCCATGACGATCACAAAGCAAACCGTCGCCGACAAAATCGCCGCGCATCTCCGCCACACGATCACGCTATAGTAGTTGGAGGACTGGGACCGGAGCCGGTTCAAGAAAGACAAACCCCTGGAAGCCGACCTCGTCTCGGGTTGAGCTTCTCATTACCGCCGGGCCGACAGCGAAACAAAAGCCGGTAGCGATGGGTGGAGCGGCGATACAACTCAAAGCCGCTTGGGCGGAGCGATCACAAAGGTCGCCAGCACGACGGCCCCGAACAGACAATAGACGACCGTAAACGCCCAAGGTGGCGCGTCGTAGAACAGCAGATCTTGGACCCAGCGTCCAACAAACGATTCGGCGCGAGCCGTTTCTCCAGCCGCTCGCCGCAGACTGTTCTCCCACGTCGTCAGCGGACAAGTGATGCCGAACAGAGCCTCGACAACAACGACGCCGATCATGGCCAGATGCACGACGCGAAACCAAAAGTTCCGTATCCACTGCCAGCGCCGCACGCACCCGATCAAGATCGCCACCTGCCCCAACACGACGAAGCCGACATAGGCAGCGTGAACGAAAACGACAGCATCCGCGATGAGCGAGTAAAGGCTCATGACCAGCTTGAGCCACGCGCGGACTCATTTATTCCCGCCGCCCGCGCCGCCCACCGCATCACCGTCGGCCTAAAAAGGTTGTGCCGACCTGCGCGCGACATCGATCAAGCGCTCGACGCGCAGGCACAATGAAAACCCAGAATGATCGGGACGCATTATCAATGAGTCGTGACTCCATCAATTTCTCCGGAGATTAGGCGATGCGTTGCACGACCGACGAGGGGCCATTTGACAGCCAACTACTGACTTCGCTAACCAAGGCAACCCGCTCGCGGTTTGAAAGAACCGGTACCGATGGCCGAGCTGGCATATCGTCGTAGGTCCGATCGTTAAGCAGGCGACCAGCCTTTTTCTTTTGCACGCCACCCCACTGCTTGAAGAAGAAGTCCACCTTCGCAGACCGGCATTGCCGCTGAATGTTCAGCACCCAGTCCCTTTCCATTGGCCTGGCACCGTGGCCGCTCTCCCCGCCGACAATCACCCAATCAATCCCCGTCAGATCAATCTGCCCGAGATCCTCCAGCAATGGTTCAACCGATAGAAACCGCATGGCTGCCGGAGTGTCCCGCAAGGATTCCAGCCGCGGCAATCCGTACTTCTTATCCTCGACACTCACTCCCCACCAAATGTGCTCGTCCTGCGCTGCAAAGGCCAAAGACCCCGCGAGCATGTCCCGTAGCCGGTCAGCTCTCTTTGTCAGCACCTGATACGTGTGCCAATTGGCCATTTGCATGACCCGGACGACGTGCTCTACATACGAGTCAGGCACGCCTACTTGAAACAGGTCACTCATCGAATTAACGAAGATCGTTTTTGGCGATCCCCACTTCAGCGGCTCGGCCAACTTCTCTGGCACCAGCTTCAAGTCAAAGCCCTGCTCATAGGGATGGCCGGGGACGCCACGAAACCGCTCGGCAAACGTCTCGGCGTAGCAGTGCTTACAGCCTGGACTTATTTTTGTGCAGCCACGAACCGGATTCCAAGTGGCATCCGTCCACTCGATTGAAGATGTAGCGCTCATTGGTCCCTCCGTGGAAAAATGATCTTCACTTTCTCGCCTACCGTCCCCGCCCTCCGCTTCTTTCCTCCAGAGTCGAGCGTAAGCATCCCCTCATCCGCCAGTCGGCTCACCACTTCCTTGTATTCCTTTAGCACGTACGGCTTCCCAACGCTATGGAATTCAAACAGCTCGTCAATGAGAAACGTCTTACCAGCACAGTCTGCTAGCAACAGGTCTTCCAAGTCAGCGAGCGGCCTCAACAGGTTGAAAAGACTTGGCAAGTTGGCTTCCGCCGGGTTGTACTCAAACTTGGCCACCGCCTCACTTTTGTGGCTGTTGGTATGCATGATTTCCCGCATGATCTTATAGCCGAGGAAATCCTTCGACACGAAAAACAGATGATGCGTCGTCCGTTTTTCCTCTGGGTCGCGGAATCGAAACGGTAGGACGAATTTCCCGCCCATCTCCTCCAATGCACACTTCATTTCATCAACTATGAATGCTTCACGGGCGTTCACCTTCACCGACTGTTCACTAAACCGTTGCCTAATTCGGTTCGCACGCTCCTCGCCAAAAATCTCATCGAGGTGATTCTTAACTCCTTTGTGTCCCATGCCTGCGTTTACGCGGTTGTAATTGAAGAAGAAAACGCAGTCGCATCCCCAGTGCTTCAACACCGAGTTAATCAATCGCAGCGACAGACCCTTGTAGCCAAACGGGTCAACGAACAGAAAGGTCGGAGGCAACTTCATCGCCTCAAGTTGCTTCACGACCGATTCGTCCACTTCGCCCGTGAAAATCTGCGGTTTGAACTTGAGCTGATCAATACCAGGCAAGGCCGCGAGGGCGGCTTCAAGAGCAGCGGTGTTCTTGGGCAGCCTATCGTTGAACACCGTCAGCAGTCGATCACGCAGTTCCGGCCGGTTGAGCACCCGGCGCATAATCATCAGCGGCGTCGAATCTGTTCCGTCATCGTATTTGCCAGGGCCACAAAACAAATCGATATAGGCGAGCCGTTTTGGCCGGTTTGCGTAACGATTCTGCACCCCAATCATCACATTAGCCCAAGCCCAGAAGTAATCCGACACAATGCAGGACTTGATGTAGGAGTGTTCCTTCTGCTCTTTGTAGAACTCGTCATTATCAATGGTGGGCACGGTGACGACTCCGGAAAAGTTGACGCCATTTTACTATACGAACATCCATCGCCCGTGCATACGGAAGAACATTGAAAATGCCGTTTTGTTTCAACATCTGCTGGAGAAATCAAAGGGAAGAATCGCAGTGGTCAAGGCTCTTTGATTTCGGATTCTCCCCTTTGATTTGGACAAAATAGAATTGCATTTTTTGGGATAACTATTGATTCGGCCCAATCAATCGGCTCGGCGGATGGCCGAGGACCACGACGCAGATGCCGCCGCGTTGGGAGACGTTGACGACGTGTTTCTGCGACGCTCGACCGAGGATCGCGACGCCGAATTTTGTCGCGGCGATACCCATCACCGCGTAAAACGGTTCGCTGTGAATCTGGCCGTCCGGGCCGGCGATCGGGAATTCGCTCACCGGGATGCTGGTGAGTTGCTGGACGACCCAACGATTCTCGTCCGCCAGCGCCGCTTCGATCGCCGCATCCCATTCCGCGCGCGACATCGCTTGCCTCAGCACCACTCCTTCGCCGCCGCACGCTCGGTTAGGTTTCAGCACTAGCGTTTCGTGTTCGCGGCGGACGTATTCCAGCGGGTCGCCGGATTGGCCGTCGGGGAGATGCGTGCGGCGGTCGGACAGAATTCGCGTCCACAAAATGTGGCGGCGAACACTTTGCCGCTCGTCCGCGTTGAAATGTTATTGCGTGAGTTCAGGATCGGTGAGCACCTCCCAGCAGCTCTTTTGATCCAGTTCGGCCGTGATCGAAGAGATCATGCGGTTCTCGCGAAACAGCGTCCGCATCGGTGCGATGTGGACGACGGCGACAAGGACGACCTCAAAGGCGGGAAAGGCAACGACCACTTGATCGGCGGTGCCGGCGACAAGCTCAAGCAGTAAGCGAAGCTGGTAGCTGGTACCCAGGCTCCTGCTGGGAACCCACTGCTCGCGAGGCTCCCGCCTCGCATGCGCCGAAGAGCAGGCCGGAGCCTGCAAGACGCTGCGTTCCCAGGCAGGAACCTGGGAACGAGTTGCGGTGAAGGTTCTGCCCTCCAACGCGAGACTCTCTCTGTTGTCCGGTATCTCATCTTTGGTGATTCGGCTGGGTACACTGGAACCATGAACGTGTCAGCGAAGATGGTCTACTTGATGCGCGGGCTGCCCGCTTGTGGGAAGAGCCACCGGGCTCGTCGCTTGGCAGGGCCCGATGGGGTCGTGCTCGAAACCGATGCGTACTTTTATACGCAAGTTGGCGACGATCCGGCGAGCTATGACTATCGCGACGAGTTACTGCCGAAGGCGCGTGAATGGAACCTCGCCCGATTCCGTGAAGCTATCGCGCACGGGGTATCACCCATCGTTGTCGATCGCGGCAATGGCCTGAACGCTGAGACGCGCGAATACGCTGGCTATGCCGTCGAGCACGGCTATGAAGTCGAGCTGGCCGAGCCCGATTCGCCGTGGTGGTTGGAAGTGCGGGTCTTGCTGAAATACAAGCAGTACGTCGCCGACGAATTGTTCGACGCCTGGGCGCAGAAACTTGCCGATGCCACTCGCGACACGCACCGAGTTCCTGTTGCCACCATTCGCCGCTGGATGGCAAGCTGGCGTCACGACATCACGGTTCAGGGTATCCTTGATTGCGGACAGGAAGACGCTTGAGCGACGCGTTGCGGCACGGCGCAGATTCAGCGCTCGTCAAGCTCGAATCACTTCGGAGGTGACTGCGACACCGTGGCAACTCGCAGGTCACAAACATTCGTATGGGTCGGCCCGGTCTTGATGAGCGAGCCGAGTTGCTCGAAGAAGTGATAGGCGTCGTTGCGGCGCAGATAGCTTGCCGGATCAAGCCGTTGTTGCTGGATTGCGGCAACGATCTGCTCGTCGATGAAGGCTCCGGCCGCATCGGTGGGGCCGTCTTCGCCGTCGGTGCCGCCTGATAGGAGCGCGATGCCGCGGAGAGCGGCGAGTTTGTCGGGGCTGGCTTCGAGCAAGTGGATTAGCGCGGCGAGGACGAGTTGCTGATTGCGGCCGCCTTTGCCTCGATGGGCGGCGTCGACGAGTTGCACGATCGGTTCGCCGCCGGTGATTAAGCAATCTGGCCCCGGTTCGTCGCGCATTCGCATTGCCATTTCCGCCAGGTGGCGGCCGATGTCTTCGGCGGCTCCTTCGAGCATTGTGGCGGCGGTCATGGCGTGCGAGTAGCCGCGGCGCTCGGCTTCGATCCCGGCCGCATCGACCGCCGCCGCATTGTTGCCGATCACGAGGTTGTGGACTTCGCAAGCAAAGGGGTCAGGAGTCTTTGTCGACCGATCCGAAAAAGACTCCTGACCCCTTTTCGACTCCTGACCCCTTTTCGACTCCCTTTTCGACTCCAAGTAATCAAAGACCGACGCAGAAATGCCTGCCTCGCGGGCGTGAAACCGCTCGAGCACATCGAGCGCGTCCTGCGGCGTCTTGCTGTCGGGAACTGTCGGGCCCGACGCGATGACGTCGAGCGGATCTCCAATCACGTCAGAAATAATCAACGTGATCAACCGCCCCGCGCGACACGCTCGCGCCAGCCCTCCGCCCTTGATGCGGCTGAGTTGTTTGCGAACCGTATTGAGTTCCTCGATGTTGGCACCCGCGCCGCTCAAGTGTTTCGTGACGGCTTGTTTGTCAGCGAGCGTAATGGCTTCGACGGGGGCGGGGAGCAACGCCGAGCCACCACCGGAAATCAGGCAGAAGCACAAGTCGTTCGGACCAAGCGAGTTGACGATTTCCAAGATCCGCCGCGCACCAGCGACTCCCGCTTCGGTTGGTTCATTCACCCCCGCAGGTCTGGCGCCGTGCAGTGTGATGTACGGCAAAGATCGCACGCAATCTTCGGGGACGTTCACCCAGCCGGTGAGTTGCTTCGCGGCTGCCACGTCCACGAGAGCCCGTTCCACTCCGGCAGCCATGCCGGCCCCGGCTTTGCCTGTCCCTACCACGGCGATGCGATTGATTTCGGCGAGCGAAAACGTCTCCTCGCCGACGACCAAATACTCTCCATCGATTTGAAGGTTCTCTCGTATCAATCGTTCGCTGTCGACGGCATCGACACCCGCCCGCCAGATCGCTAGCGCATCTTCGCGAAGTTGCTGCTGACTGCGTGGCACGTGCTACGATCTCCTGACTTCCAGAACGCGCGCCCATTGTTCGTTGTCATCGACAGCAACCTCGCTTAAATCGTTCGGCTGGCCAGCGCTGCAGAGCAATCCCGCCAGGTACTGTTGGCCGCCGGCCTTGAACTTCCCAGCCACACTCGACCAAGGTGATCCGATGCCGCGTTCGCCGGGCAACTTCACGTTGCGAAAGAAGACGTGGGCGAATCCATGCGTGCTCAACTGCCCCGGCCAAAACTTGACCACGGGATGGTCGATCGAAATTACGTCGACTAAACCAGGGATCAGCTGATCGACGGCGTCCAGCAAACGATCCGCCTCGGGGATCGTTCCCGATCGACCGACAGGCGCCACCACAATCGCCGCCAACCGTACGGGCTTGCCCAAATACGTCAACTGCGGAACTTCGCCCGACGGACCGCTAGCATCCAACGAAGCAACATCGATGATCAAGTCGAGTGGTTTCGATTCTGGCTGCGCCGGGCGACGCCAGAGGATGAATAGCAACACCGCCAATGACACGAGCAGGAGAGTCGCGCCGATGGCAAAAACAGCGAGCATCAAGATGAATTGGACTGATCCCATAGCTATCTCGCGCCGATGTTCTTCGCGTCAGGACGGATTTCAACATTGTAGCGAATCGCGGCAGCCCCGCAGCCACACGATGTGAGTCTTCGAGAGAAACTCCTGCGCGCCGAGTGCGGATCTTCGAAGTCTGATTCTCCGAGCTTGTCTTGACCCAAGTTTTGTGAATTCAAACCGCACCAACGAGTCGCATGCCGTCAAGTAACGCACGAATGCCGATCAAAATCTACTCTGACACCCAGCGCCGCGAACGTCCCGCGATGGTAGGCGCGATGCGACCGGCAAAGCGTTTTTAAATCCCGGTCCTGAATCGACGGCGTCTGGCTGACACGGCGGCGACCGTCGTCTATGGTACAGTTCGCCGTGTTCGCTCGATGGCCGCCGGTAGGAGATAACCATGCTTCGCGTATTCGCTGTCAGTCTGCTGATGTCCGGTACGTTCTTGTTCGCCGATGAGCCAGGCTCTTTCAAGCTCGCCGCACCGGCTGGGTGGGGCGGCGAAACCATTCAACTACCGCCCGGATTCGCTCCCGATATGCAGCTGAAAGGTTCCGAACATATTCGGTTTGCACCCGGGATGATGAAACCTCAATCCGATTCATTCTTCTCTTATGCCTTTGCGTTCGAACTTCAGCCGCAGCCCGTGCTGACAGAAGCCGTTGTCAAAGACGAGTTCCTGAAATACTACCGAGGTCTGTGCAAGGCTGTTCTAAACGGCAAGCTCCCGGACATCGATCCGTCTGAGTTCACGCTTGAACTGCGGCGAGTGAAATCCGACGCACAGCCTTCCCCGGACGAAAACGCGACGGAGTACACCGGCACTCTTGATTGGGTCGAACCGTTCGCCACAACGAAGCGACAGAAGTTGAATCTGGAGATTCGGACATGGGCCGGTAGCGACCGCAACTACATCTTTGCCTGTGTATCACCTCAGTCCCGGGATACGGCGATCTGGAAACAGCTGCACACAATACGCGACGACTATTTGAAGAAGTAAGGATCGTTCGAAGAATTACTGTCGCCGAACACTCCGTGGTCGGACGCGGGTGGTCTGTTCCGACCACGGAGTGTTCGGCGA
>JAQBZB010000053.1 GCA_027622275.1 Planctomycetota bacterium
CGCCTCCACTTCTTCGTCAAGCCTCGCTCTGTCGGGGAGTGAGTAGGACAAAGCCTATTAGGGTATGTCAGGATATCTGGAGTCACGAAAAACACCGTGGCTCGATCGCTCTGGAATTGAAAGCTGGAGACCACCACGCAGCTGGCCTCCGTCGAGTCATGTTCATCACCAGATCGCGTGCCACCGCGTGCAACGGCGGGTTAGGCAGCGTCAAACTCGTAGGCAATTTTGAGCCAGTGTTTGACTTCGGCGTCAATGTCTGAAACGGTTTCAATCGGAATTCGATGGGTAATCCGATCACCCTTGGATATTCCGCCAGTATCGATCAATCGCTCTGGCGTTTTGGTGTTCTTGAGTGCAAGCCCCAGATCGAGGCGCGTGTTCGTCGCTGGTTTGATCTGAGTGAACACATGTCGGCGGTAAAGTGGAACGATTGTCTTGCAGGGACACGCCTTGACGTCCTTACCAATCGCCAAACCGATTTTGAGAAGCTTCTCAAATAACGGCCGCAATGCCGCCTTAGACCCAAAGAACATGGCATCAACAAGTGCCTCAGGATCGTATTCCAGTGCTCCCTTGCTCGCGAGCGAGCCCATCCGTTCAAAGCCAGGATGCATGCTGTAAAGTGATTTCTTGATAAGCGTTCGTTTTTGCATGATTGTTTCGCGAGTCATAAATTGACGGACGACATAATTTCTTTCAGCCTAAAACGCCCAGGATAACCGATGGCGCACGAGCATCCCAGTAAAGATCGTTCGCGAGCATTTCCATGGAGCTGATCAAGCCAGTCTTGATCGAACAACGCTCGCAATCTTGCAAAGATAACGCACACACGCTACCGTACTTACGTCGAGCCGGACGCCCACACTTGCAAGGAGTACACCGTGCCTGAAGGAAGAAGCACCGAGCGCTGGGGGTCACGCATCGGAGTCATTTTGGCGGTGGCGGGATCGGCTGTCGGACTCGGCAACTTTCTGCGGTTCCCTGGGCAAGCCGCTCAGAACGGCGGCGGCGCGTTTATGCTCCCGTACTTCATCTCGTTGCTGGTCCTGGGCATCCCGCTGTGCTGGGCCGAGTGGACGATGGGGCGCTACGGCGGGCTGCGAGGTTTCAATTCCGCTCCCGGTATCTACGCGACAATCTGGCGGAATCCGATCTCGAAATACTTCGGCTCGATCGCCCTGTTGCTGCCGCTGGTGATCTATATGTATTACGTGCTGATCGAAGCCTGGTGTCTCGGCTATGCCGTGAACTATCTGACGGGCGATTTGATGATCGGCAGCGGCGGCACCGTTGACACCTTGATCGAAACCGCCCACGCCGAAGCGGCGAAAACAGGTACGTCGCTGACGGATGCCGAAGCTGCTTCGGCCGGCTTTGGCCAGTTCTTTGGCAACTTCGTCGGCGCGAACCAGGATGGCTTCGCGCTCGGTGGCAAGAACGCACCGTGGCTGCTCGTGCTCGCCGCCACGTTCGTATTCAACTTCATCCTGATCTACCGCGGCGTGAACAAAGGGATTGAAATGTTCTGTCGCTTCGCGATGCCGGCGATGGCAGTGTTGGCAATCATCGTTCTCATCCGCGTGTTGACACTGGGAACACCGGACCCCGCTCGTCCCGAGTTGTCGGTCGTCAACGGCTTGGGGTACATGTGGAATCCGGACGCCAAGGCGCTCTGGAATCCGCAAACCTGGCTCGCCGCGTCGGGGCAGATATTCTTCAGCTTGTCGGTTGGCTTCGGAATCATCATCAACTATGCCAGCTACCTGCGGGAAAAGGACGACGTCGTCCTTAGCGGCCTCACGTCCAGCAGCATGAACGAGTTTTTTGAAGTCTGCCTGGGTGGACTGATTACGCTTCCCGCGGCTTTCATTTTTGTCCTGGGCACGCTGTCGCCGGAAGCCCGTGAAGGCATCGTTCAGTCAGGCTTCTCGCTCGGCTTCAAGGCCTTGCCGCATGTCTTCGCGAACATGTGGGGCGGGCAACTGTTCGGCTTCCTCTGGTTTTTCATGCTGTTCATCGCAGCGATCACGAGCAGTGTCTCGATGCTTCAGCCGGTGATCGCATTCTTCGAAGAAGGTTTTGGTCTGAAGCGGCACTCAGCCGCAGCGCTGCTGGGTCTGATTTCCGCACTCGGCACGGGCTTCGTGCTGTACTTCTCGAAGGATCTCATCGCGTTGGACACCTTCGACTTCTGGGTAGGTACGTTTCTGATCTTCGTTCTCGCCATGTTCCAAGCACTCCTGTATGGCTGGGCGCTGGGGATCAAGCGGGGAGAAGAAGCGGCGCACCAAGGAGCCCACATTCGGATTCCGCGGTTCGTCCAGTACATGCTGAAATACGTCGTGCCGGTTTACCTGATCGCGATCTTTGTGGCCTTCTGCTGGCAGAATCTGCCCGATCGGATGGAGCAGATCGCGAACGATTCGGTCGCCGTTGCTTCGATGCTGTTCATCCTGACCGTCCTGGCATTCCTGTTACTGTTGATCCACATTGCTGGCCGCCGCTGGAAGGCGGAAGGCCGACTCGACGAAGGAGGGCCGCGCCCGTGAATCCTGCCGGCTGGGCCGTGATGATCGTTTCCGTCAGTTCTGTGCTGGCGCTCGTGACCTACTGCGTGGTGAAAGTTCTTTCGCTCCCGCCCGTGGAAATGGAGGACTTGCACGGCCCACTCGACATCGACACACGCGACACGAAGGATGCCGATTAGCACCGTTCGTGAACTAACTGTTTGCTTTGAGGTGAGCGGTGTGGCGCTAGTCCAATGCCACTCAGTTCGCGAAACAATCGAACGTAGTGGTGGCTTCCAGCCGCCACAAATTCCCGTGAAATCACGTGGCGGCTGGAAGCCACCACTACAAAGTGAGTGGCATTGGGCTAGCGCCATTCCGCTTTTTCTGCCGCCGTCGACTTGCAGAGCGATCTTGACCGCGAGGGGCGGTCTCTGCTATTTACGCCTTCCCTTCGAAAGCTTGTCTTATTGTCACTCGACTATTCTGGGCTTGAGGCAAACGTGCGGAACCGTCTGTTTTGTTTGAGTTGGTCATTTGCGCTGGTCGTGCTAGCGACTGGCGTGGCACGCGCCCAACGCATCCCGATCCCTCAGAACACGGTCGCGGATACGTTCCAGCAGCAGGGGTCCGTCACGGGAAACCCGCTGGTGACGGTCCCGCGGCCAGGCTCGCAGCTGGCGCAGGCTCCCTCGACGACGCTCGGCCCGCCGCGTTTTGATCCGTATACAACTAATCCGAACGCCGCATCGCAGCCGCCATCGTTGTTGTCACCGTCGGGCAACTCGCCGTCAACGGGTTCTTCGACGACACCGTTTTGGCAGACTCCGCCCAGTTCGCAAGGCGGCTTCGTCCAGCCGAACTACACGCAGCCGGTCTATCCGCAGGCCCAGGGTGCTCAAACATTCGCGTCACCCAATTACCAGGTGCCCGGCCCGACCTACGCACCTGGCGGCTATCCTCAACAGCCTCCCGTGCTGTTCCCGAACGGTGTTGCCCTGCCGAATTGGAACTTGCCACAAGCTCAGCCCGGTCAGTACCTGCGTCTGTTTCAAGATGTGCGGTTGACGTACACCTGGGTGAACGGGGGCGAAGCGACCGACAAACTTGACATCAATGATGTCGAGTTGGCGACTACCGTCAACTTTCCGAATTTTTTCTACAGCGGGCAACCGCTGCAAGTTTCGCCCGGCTTCATCTTTCACTTCTGGGACGGACCGACGACCGGCCTCGGGCCGCCTCCTTTCCCGACAGAATTGCCTGCGCGAGCGTACAGCACGTATTTGGACTTTGGTTGGCAGCCCATGATCACGCCCCAATTCGGCGGCGACATTGATGTGAGCGTTGGTGTGTTTTCCGACTTCAAGACAATGACCACCGACAGCGTGCGGCTGCAGGGAACGGGCTTGCTCGTGCTGGGGATGACGCCGACGGTGGCGTTGAAAGGTGGTGTGACCTATTTCGATCGCCTTGATGTCAAGTTGTTACCGGCGGGCGGTATCCTGTGGCGGCCGAACCCGCAGACTCGATTCGACATCTATTTCCCGAAGCCGAAGCTCGCGCAATACCTCACCACGATCGGAAACACCGACGTGTGGTGGTATCTCAACGGCGAATACGGCGGCGGCTCGTGGACCGTTTCGCGAACCGGCGTCGGCGGCGACCGGCGCATGGACATCAATGACATTCGCGCGGGCGGCGGGTTCGAATGGACCTGCCAGAGTGGCGTTCGCGGCTTTGTCGAAGCGGCCTATGTGTTCGATCGCCAGCTGATCTTTGCATCGGGTCCGATCGCGCGACAGGATCTCGACGACTCGGTCATGGTCCGTGGAGGCCTGACGTACTAGCTGCTTGCTAGACGCAGGAATGCCGATGCGTGGAACTTGGGCGAATCTGACGAACTGGCGATCGCTCGCCACGATGTTCCTGGTGCTGATGGTGTGCGCTGTACGAAGCATCGCTCAAGACAATGTTCCAGGTGCCGACTTCGAGCATGTTCCGTTGATGTACCAAGGGCCTGATCCGACTGCGAACTACTTTCTGCCAACGACGAACGGCTTCGAGACGCGATTGTCAAGATTGCCATCTCCGTCCGAAGTCCTGCCCGCAATGTTGCCAGCGGCGGGCGATGGATTCGTCGAATACTCCGAACCCCAGGCGTTTTGGATGGAGGAGATGCCCGGAACGATCGGCCATGTCTCCGATCATAAGGACGGCTTCTTTCAGAAGGCCGCCGTCACGGGAACCTACATCGATCGCGGCAGTCTGAACAGTTTCGGCTTGAACGAGTTGGACTTTTCGCTTTCCGTCGCCGTACCGGCTCCGACTCGCGAATGGCCGATGTTCATCACGCCGGCGTTTAACATCCGCTACCTCGACGGCCCGGTAACGCCGATGCTCCCGGCGAGATTATACGAAACGTATGTCGAGTTCCTCTGGGTGCCACGGTTGAGCGAGCGCTGGACGGCGATCGTTGGAGTCGCGCCGTCGCTGTACACGGACTTTGAAATCAATACGAGCGACGCCTTTCGCTTGACCGGAAAGGGGCTCGCCCGCTACGACTGGGTTCCCGATAAAGTGCAGTTAGTTTTCGGCGTCTTGTATCTGGACCGCGACGACATCCGACTGCTTCCCGCGGGTGGCGTGATCTGGACCCCGAGCCCCGGTCGACGCTACGAATTGCTCTTCCCGCGACCGAAGTTCGCACATCGGATCGACGCCGGCCCCGGCTACGAAGATTGGCTGTATCTCGCTGGCGAGTTTGGCGGCAACAGCTACGCCTATGACAGCGGCGGTGGTGTCGTTGATAAGGTGACGCTGCGCGACTACCGGGCGTTGCTCGGACTCGAACGGAAGCTGAACGGCGGTGCCGGATTTCGAATCGAGGTCGGATATGTCTTTTCACGGACCGCGGAGTTCAATTCCGGGATTCCCGACATCGCCGCCGACGATACGGCGTTGGTTCGGGCTGGCGTGACCTATTAGTCGAGCATCTCTGGAGCTTTCCTGGTGTCGTCGGAACCGCTGCTAGTAACCAGCCGCTTCTCGGTCGAAGAAGTCGATCGCAAGACAGCCGATGGACAGATTCGAACGCGAGCGGTCGTTCGACATCCTGGTGCCGTGACGATCATTCCGATCGTCGACGACGATCGTGTTTGTTTAATCCGCAACTTTCGGGTCTCCGTCAACGAGAATCTGATCGAACTCCCCGCCGGCACACTCGAGCCCCCGGAACCGCCCGATCAAGCCGCTTATCGTGAGTTACAAGAGGAAACGGGGTATCGCGCCGGCACCATGCGGGAGCTTCACGGCTTCTACTTGTCTCCCGGTATCCTGGATGAACGGATGCATCTGTTCGTGGCGACCAATCTGGAAATGGTCGGTGCCGCCCGCGAACCGGGTGAAGAGATCGAGAATTTTGTCGTTTCCTGGCAGGAAGCGCTGGAGTTGGTCGAGTCTCGCCAGATTCAAGACGCCAAAACAATCGTCGGATTGCTGTTGTACGACCGCCTGCGATCACGCGGCGCATGAAGCGAGGTAGTATCGTGCTGATCGTCGCCCAAATCGCGAACAACGACTTTCACGGGTTCCTCCCGACGCGAGGATCGGTGATGCTCGACTTTGTGTTTGTCGCCTTGTTCGCCGTCATCCCGGTGATGGTTTGGAGCATTTATCTGGTCAAGTACCGTCAGGTGGACCAGACGCACAAGTGTGAATGGCACAAGCGGATTCAGCTTGCGTTGGCCGTGATTCTGCTTGTCGCTGTCATCGCCTTCGAAGTCGATTTGCGTTTCATCACCAAAGACTGGCGTTCGCTGGCCGAGGCATCGCCGTTTTATGCTTCTCAGATCGTCGACTACAGCCTGTGGATTCATCTGTGCTTCGCGGTGCCGACGCCGCTGCTTTGGATCTTCGTGATCGTTCGCGCTTTGAAGAAGTTTCCCAAGCCCGCCGCCCCCTGTGAGTACAGTTCGCGTCACATCGTGTGGGGACGCACTGCGGCTGGTGCGATGTTGATGACGGCCGTGACCGGCTGGGCGTTCTACTGGTTGGCGTTCGTCGCGTGACAAGGAAGCAATCAGCACTACTCGGCGTTGCGGGAGAACGCGACGATGCAGGTGTCGTCTTCTTGCGGCATCCCCTTCGTAAACTCGATGACGTTGTCAAGCAGTTTCTTGGTGACACTCCGAGCGTCCTTGGCATCGGCAACAATTCGCAGAATCCGGTCGATGCCAAACAGTGGTCCAGCAGGACTCGGGCATTCGCTGATGCCGTCGGTGTACATGACCACGACGTCGCCCGGTTCGAGTGTAATCGTCGCCTGGTGATACGTTATCCCCGGATCGATTCCAAGCGGCGGGCTGGAGATGTCGGCCGCGATTTCTTCCACTTCTCCCGTCCTGGCACGACGAAGCAACGGCGGCATGTGTCCGGCATTGACGACAGTTAGCTCGTGGCGTATCGGATCGAGCACGCACAACGCAAAGGTAATGAAGAAACTGAAGGTTTGCTTGGTTAACTGCTGATTGAGCGATTGGACCGCGTCGCTCGGGATGATGTCGGTCACGAGGCAATAACGCGTCTCGCTGCACAGCCGAGCCATCAGCAGCGCGGCGGGAACTCCGTGCCCAGCGACGTCGCCCACCGCGATCGCGAGTCGTCCGTCCGGTAGTTCCGTGTAACCAAAGTAATCGCCTCCGACCGCATCAGCTGGCTTGTAATAGTCCGAAATCTGATAGCCTTCGATGATGGGATGGTCCGCCGGCAAGAAGTGCCGTTGGACCTGTCGAGCCGTCTCCATATCGCGCTCACGGCGATCGAATTGCAGTTGTGTCTCGTGCAATCGCGCGTGATCCACGGCTTGGCCGACCAGATTCGCGATGTTGACGAGGATGTCGAGATCGTCCGAAGTAAACTGGTGCGCGGGGTCTTGGGCGTCGAGATGGATCATCCCCAGCGCTTCGTCCGCCGCGCCGACCAACGGAGCACAGAGCACCGATCGTATCTTTAGATCCAGGACCGAGTCGCTGGCTTGAAAACGCTCGTCATCGCCCGCATCCGTACTCAAGACAGCCTTGCACTGCGACAAGACCGTGTTCGCAATCGTCCGACTGATCGCAGGAGGTGCGTTCGCCTTGCCACTACTGTTCTTGATCGCGTAAGGAAGCGGTTCCTCGCCAGGACGTTCCGACACCATGATGCAGCCGCGACTGGCCCCCGGAAGAATTTGGAAGATGTTCTCCAACACGTTCGGCAAAATCAGCCTCAGGTCGAGCGAAACTCCCAAGCTCCGCGTAATGTTGAGCAGCGCCCGCCATCTCGGTGCGGTCTGACTGTCGTCGGAGATGCTCGAATCGCCGAGCACGTCGACCGACGTGATGATTGCGGAACCCCGATCTGTCTTGCTCCCGACCTCTTCCGCATTCAGAAGAAAGACGACTTGCACCTGACTGATTTGTACTTCGTCCCGGTCATACAAACGCTGCGACGACCGAATGATCTCGCCGTTCACGCGCGTCCCGTGCTGGCTGCCGATGTCGTCAACGACATAGTGGTCGCCTTCCTTGGAAAATCGGGCGTGGCGGCGAGAAACGGTCGAATCCTTCAAGACGACCTGGCAGTCGGGATGGCGGCCCAAAATGGTCTCGCGAGCATCATCCAGCGAGTAGGTCTCGCCTGTGTTTGCACCGGAGATGATCTTGATGCTGGCCATGCCGACGACTGTTGTTTCAGTTAATAACTCGACTGATTCCACGCTGCGAGACTTCGGAACTCCGGTTCCAATTATGTGGGCTGAGTAGCGCTTTGTGTCAACACAATTCGGTTCACCGCGTCGAGAATCGCCAGCACGGTCGCCTCGACCGTATCCGTTGAAACGCCACGTCCTCGGAAGCTGGTGCCATTGTACTCAATTTCCAAGGTAACTTCGCCCAAGGCGTCGTGTCCGAGCGTCGCGCTGCGAACTTGATAATCCTTGCATCGCAGCCTGATCCCGGTGATCTTCTCGGTCGCGAGAAATGCGGCATCAATCGGCCCGTCGCCATCCGACAGCTCTTCAGTGAACTCCTGATCGCCATGCCGCAACGTCAAACTGACTCTCGGCTTCCGGCCAGTCCCGGAAGTCGCCTCGAACGACACCACGGACCACTCTTGTTCCGGTGCCGAGCGGATCTGCTTCTCGATCAAAGCTGCGATATCGCCATCATAGATCTCCTTCTTCTTATCCGCGAGTTCTTTGAACTCTTCGAATACCGCATGTAACTGCTCCCCGGTCAGGCGGTATCCGAACGAGTTCGCGCGATCCGCCAACGCCGCTCGTCCGCTGTGCTTGCCGAGTACCAAATCGGTTCTCATGAAGCCGACATCTTCGGGTCGCATGATCTCATAGGTCGTGCGCTCCTTCAACATGCCGTCCTGGTGAATGCCGGCTTCGTGAGCGAACGCGTTTCGACCGACGATGGCTTTGTTGCGTTGGACTTGAATTCCCGTGATCGAAGATACCAGCCGGCTGGTCGGAACCAAGCGCTGTGTGGTGATCCCCGTTTCGCAGCCGTAGTAGTCGGCGCGAGTCCGCATCGCCATCACCACTTCTTCGAGCGAACAGTTGCCTGCTCGCTCGCCGATGCCGTTGATCGTACATTCGATCTGCCCCGCTCCGTTGGTGACAGCGGCTAAGCTGTTCGCAACCGCTAAACCAAGATCGTTGTGGCAGTGGATACTGATCACCGCCTTGTCGATGTTCGGCACACGGTCGCAGAGCATCTTGATCGTTTCGCCCATCTGTGCCGGCGTCGCGTACCCGACCGTATCTGGGATATTGACGGTCGTTGCTCCCGCGTCGATGGCCGCTTCGACGACTTCGCACAGAAAGTCTTTCTCGGTCCGGGCGGCGTCTTCGGGCGAGAACTCGACGTTGTCGCAATAACTGGCGGCTCGCTTCACTCCGGCAACCGCCCGCTGGACGATCTCCTCTGTCGTCATCTTGAGTTTGAACTCGCGATGAATCGCGCTAGTCGCCAGAAACACGTGAATGCGAGCCGACTCGGCGTGCTTCAAGGCTTCCCAGGCTCGATCGATGTCACCTTCCGCGCAGCGGGCCAATCCGCAGATTGTCGAACCGCGGATCGAACGAGCAATCTCCTGGACCGCCTCGAAATCGCCGGGGGAAGCGATCGGAAAGCCCGCCTCGATCACATCAACGCCGAGATCAACCAGCGCCTGGGCAATCTCCATCTTCTCGTTCAAGTTCATGCTCGCGCCCGGCGATTGCTCGCCATCGCGCAAGGTTGTGTCAAAGATAACGATACGTCGGTTCTCAGTCATGGATATGGCTTTCGATTATTTGAGCTGTTTATGTACTTCACATTACGCTTGGCCGAAGGCCGGTCCTAGACCGGCCTGGGAAGTAACAGCTCAGCCCTCGAGCGGCAAATCCTTCGACAGCGTTGAAGCAGACGGTTCATTTGGCTTGTATCCCAACAAAAAACCCCAAGGCGAAGAGAGCCTCGGGGTCCGCTTGTGTCTTAAAGGTGGCGAGAGTCCCCTACGGCTGGCAGCAACCGAGTGATAGCAGCAGGAGTAGGGCTATATTGTTGGTCTTCATCGATCACTTCGAGCTGTACCGCTCGAATTCCTCAAGGGGCTCGCTGGAGCCGCTAAATCTAAAACTCACCAGTGTTTGAGTCTATCCAGCCCATTCGGCCGGGTCAAGTTCGGGACACTCGCTAGCGAAAGCATCGAATGTTCCGTTGGCCTGGTGGACAAACGCGGATCCGCAATGTTCGCGCCAGCCCTGCTGTAGCTTTACGCACGCCAGAAAATCGCATTCGTGAGAACTGGATTGGATCGTATACTTCCGAAGATCTGCGTAGGGCTGTGCCCACCAACGCGAATGGTGGGCACAGCCCACCCTGCGACTTCCCGCCCAGCGGACGTTCAAGCCGAGAGATGGAAATGGCTGGCGAATTCCTGGACTTATCAAGCGATCCTGAACCGGCAGCCTCGTCCAGCGGCCCCGCACAAGCTCGTCGATTCGTGGGAATTCAGTTCGCATGCTGTAGCATCTATTCCCGTGTTTACGTCAATATGGAAGGGACTGCGTACGTCGGAAACTGCCCTAAATGCACGAAACGCGTCGAGCTGAAAATCGGCCCCGGTGGGACGGACAGCCGCTTTTTCACTGCGTATTGAGCCATTCCGGCGTTTCCCCTATGATCCGCCCGCCGGTCGGTGGCCGGTTGCTGAGTACGATGGCCTTCCAAGGCCGTCGAATTCCGTACTCGATGGCCTTGGAAGGCCATCGTACACGCCAACAACTTTCGGGGAGGCAGCAAGGTTCGAGGATGTTCGAGTTCGACGTTCAACGATGCACGCGACATTGCGCGAAGACTGAGCGGGAGTTTCGGCCTGGCGAGATATTCCACTCGGTGCTCGTTTCGGAAGGAGCTTCGATCGTCCGCTACGATTACTCGCAGGAGGCGTGGGATCAACCTCCGGACGACGTCGTCGGGTGGTGGAAGTCTCAGATGCCTGAGCCCAACGCCAAAAAAGTCCATTGGGCGCCCAACGATGTGATGCTCCATTATTTCGAGCAACTTGACAGCGATCCGAGTAAAGCCGATGTGCGTTACGTCCTGGCCTTGTTAATGGTGCGGCGTCGAATCGTACGGCTCGAAGACTCGGAAACCGATGAAGCCGGCAACGAACAGTTGTTGCTCTATTGCCCGAAGAACGAAACAGACTACAAGGTCGACGTATTCAACCCGACGCCTGAACGGGCAGCCGAGATCCAAGACGAGTTGTCAAAGCTGCTCTTCGCAGACGCCACCTGACCAGCAGTAACCGCGGCAGGAAGCCGCTCGACGAGACAAACACGCAGCAAGGATGCTGAGTTGAATCGAACGTTAGGAATTGGATGCCTGCTTTTGACGCTGTTTGTGGCCAGCGGCGCAACATGCCACCACCGCACGTTCGGCGTCGATCCCATGGCACCCGCTGCCTTCACCACGCCCCCGACGCTCGATGAAATCATTTACGCGGTCAATGCGAACACGAACCGCGTTCAACAGCTTCACTCCGACAGCGCATGGCTTTCGCTGCCCGGACTACCGGGGCTTCGCACCACCGTCTCGCTTGAACGCGAGCGACGATTCCGCCTGAAGTCGAAATTGATCGGCCCGGAACTCGACATCGGCAGCAACGACGAGTTGTTCTGGTTCTGGGCCAAGCAATCGCCCGAGCCGGTCGTCTTTTACGCCAGCCATCGCGACTTCGCAGCCAGCCCAGCGCGCGGCATGTTTCCGGTCGATCCGCATTGGCTGATCGAAGCGATCGGCTTGGTGCAGCTCGAACCGGGTGGAATGCACGAGGGGCCGTTCACTCGTGAGGACGGTCGCGTCGAGGTGCGCACGCGTCTGCCAGGACCGACTGGCGATATGACCAGAGTGCTCGTCATTGATGGCCGCTATGGGTGGATCCTCGAACAGCACTTGTTCGACGCCGCGGGCCGGGCCGTCGCATCAGCCCGCACAAGCGGACATCGATACTACGCTGCAGCCGCGGTCTCGCTGCCGCATCGGATCGAGATCGAGATGCCCGATGCCCAGTTATCCTTGACAATCGATGTCAGCGAGTACTCCATCAACTCGCTGTATGGCAGCCCCGAGGAGCTGTGGGGGATGCCACGGTTCGAGGGCTTCACTCCCGTGAACATCGCCGCGCCGCAATACGCTCCGCCAGCGAGCCCGATGACCAGTTCACGCCAAAGTTTCCCGTCGACCGGCCCGCCCTCGCGACTCACGCAACGGCCCGCTTATCGTGGCTACTCGACGGTTCAATGAACTGCCGCGATGTTACGTTGAGCTGGTCACGACGTATTCAGCTTCGACACCCACGTTCATTTCAAGCCGTCCTGTTTTATGATGAGTTCATCGCGGGTCATGCTGCAATCAAACGCCGCTCCGAAATCATCCCACCGGACAGTGAGTGTCCCATCATTGTTTGCCGACAGAAATGTAATCGGATTCCATTTCCCTGCCCAACAGGCTTGGAGCCGTGTGCCCGGCTGCAGCTTTGCATCCGCGGGCACGAATTGTGAATCGGACGGGACGGCGATTGTCACGGGATAAGCTTTAAGCGGCTTTGGTTTTGAATCGACGCTGCCAGCGTCAATTGCAGTCTCCGGACGCGGCGTCGCGGCTGAAGAAGGGGCATTGGCGAGTTGGGCCGACGGATTCAGAACTTCCTTTCTGATGATCAGTTCGGCGCGGACCATGCTACAGTCGAATTTCTCCCCGAAATCGTCCCAACGAACATCGAGGGAGCCATCTTCGTTCTCTGACAGCGTTGTAATCGGGTTCCATTTATCCGACCAACACGCCTCCAGCCGTGTGCCGGGTGTGAGCTTGGCATTCGGTGGGACAACCACCGAGTGCTCCGGGACATCAATCGACACGGGATAGCTCTTCCGCCGCTTCATTCCATTGGGAATTTCCTTCGCGCCAACATCGTTTTTGTGAGCAACTTTCTTTCCCGCAGTCGCCAGCGGAACCTTTGCTGGTGGCGCGGGATTATAAGCCGGCGAAACGGGATTTACTTGCCGGACTCGAGGACGGGGCCTCGGTGTATCCGTTCGGTAGCCCGCGACATAAAGGCCGATCATTATCGGGAATATGAGGAGGATGCTAGAGCCAAGCAGCCCCCTGCCAATGATTTTGTAATACGAGGGCAGATGTCCGCCGTATTGGCCGATGGCGCGGACCACGTCGGGCGAAATCAGGCCCGTAATTCCCAAGACGAACATCAGCGGCACGAGGCCGAGGACGATCATAAAGACCGACCCGGTGACCGCTTGCAGCACAAGGCTGCCGACGATAAGGACGATCCCAAACGCGAGCGAACCGCAGGCAGCGAGTCGCATTCTCGCGTCGGTCGGACCACCGGAAGGATTCGAGACGCCTGCGCTTCCAGGGTTCGAACCCGCGTAGCTCCCAAGGGGATTCGCCCCACCGTGACTCGGCACAGACGTCGGCACCGTAGGAAATTGCGAGAGGTCGACTCCAGCCAGTAGATCGAAGGGATCGCTGTCCGACTGTGGGGCAGACGGGGACGAAGTCGCGGCGATTGCTACCGTGAACGTCGCTCCGCATTGCTGGCAACGGACGCCTTTGCCGAGGCTGCTGTCCGCGACCTGATAATGTTTAGCGCAATTCGGGCATTCGATGATGTGGGACATGGAGAATCCGGTTCGTGAGTCAAGCGATTGAGCTTCCGCCATCGTACTGTTTGAATCAGCTGGTTGATATCGATGCTCAGTCGCGGAACTGAAATGAGTACAGATCGGCATCGCGCAGTACGAACCGCACTCGTACCGCACGGCCAATCAACGGCGAGAGATCGGCCTTGGTTTTCCAGGTAACGCCGCGGTCGAGCGTGTCGCCGAACAGCTCCTCGCAATCGTCGAGTGAGTATCCGGGCACTAGCTGGCCTTGCTCATCTTGAAGCTCGACTTGAATACTTCCCGCGGCGGACGTGGCGAAGTTCAACCGGAGCGTCTTCCCAGTGAAGGTGATTGGCTTCGTGACGAGTTCGCCGCCGCTCATCGGAGCTTGCGCGGAGACAAAGCCATCCAGTCGCAATGTGTATCGCCGCAGCAGGTCGCTGGTGTCGGTCCAGTAGCTCTCCACCGCGTAGAGTGAGAGTTCGTTCGGGGCACCCTCGAGCGTTCCCTTTGTCTCGACTGGATGCCAGGCGATGAATTGATGTCCGTAGTTCCAGGTTCCTGGGCGTTCGATCCCGGGGCGCAGAAATCCTTCGTTCCAGCGTTTGAAGCTGACGCCATCCCGACTCGCCATCAGCAGCCCTTCGGTTATCGCTCGGCCATAACGTTCGCTGGCCTTGGCACGCCAGAGACGATTTTCCAGTTCGGGGAGCGCTCGCAAAGATGCGGACCAACGCGCGGTGCGATCCGGGCCCGCACTCGCGCGGGCCTCATGGTCCGGGCCGTCGTTATGGCCTCGCTCGACATAGCGCGTTGGAAAGCCGATCAACAAATGCGGCGCGCGATGATAGGGCTTGACCTGGTTCGTATAGAGTTGCTCCGATGGCGAATCGACATAGCGCAGGTCCTGCTGGTCCGTCCAGTTGAGGAAGTCCTTGGACGTGGCCGTGCGAATGGCACGATGCCCCTGCGGGTTCCAAACCTCTTTGTCGTCGTAGCCTCCCTTCGTGAAATAGCGCCAATACGCGCGGTAGTGGCCGTGTTCAGCATCCCAGAACGCAAGATTCTGCGAGTCAAACGCCCCGTCGGTGAGGATCGGTTTGTCGCTCATCGGCGACCAATGCAACCCGTCGGGAGACTTGAACGCAAGCAAACCTCGGCGGTGATCTGTCGGCAGCCGGTTGGCCGGCAGTAGCGCCTTGTAGCGGGCGTCCGGCGGGGCGTCAGGGTTCTCGTCTTTGAACACCGCCGGCTCACCCGGTTCGGAAGTCGCATCCCCGATTTTCTGCCGGACCATGACGATGTTGTTGGCCTTGCTTCCCTGAAACTCATGCAGTCCCAACGCGGGCTTCCGCCAGTGAATGCCGTCGTCGCTCTCCGCATAACAGCAGAACTGCCCGTGGGTCCCGGCATCAACTCCGTTGGCAGTGACGGTCAGCTGCCCAGCTGCGTAGTACATGCGGTGTCGTTCGCCATCCTTGAAGATACTGTGATAGACCGTGCCGCTCCCTTCCCAAGGCTCGTCATGTTCCAGCACGACCTCGTGCGGCACCGGATGATGCAACCGCAACTCCGCCTTACCCACCAGCCGCTCGATCAAACCATCCTCGACAAACAGTTCACGCCGCGAACCAATCTCAACCACCGTCCCCGGCGACTGCAGGTTTCCCGAATATTCCGCAGCTGCTGCGAGCGATGCGATATCGATAATCAACAAGATCGTAATGCTGCGAATCATTGGGATTCCTCACGATGTGTCCTACAGAGGATAAGGTTTTAGCAAGGTTTATGGTCTCAGCCGCATCAGACTTGCCGTCGTAGAGTTCCTATCCAACGATCATCAGTTATGCGTGGTTGGACCGTTCGCCGCCCTCTTCTTCTTGTATTCAGTATTCTTCAAAGAGTCCAGGATTAACGCCATGAAGTCATCCATGATTCGGAATACAGCCCTCTCCAGTTCAAGGTAGATATCGGACTTCAAACCATCACGCTGCGCGCCGTGGGCAATGTCGTTGCGGCGATTCAGCAGCTTCCGGATCGTGCTATCGTGAGAAGAGAACGCGTCGTGTTGGAGGCCAAGACGATAAAGATTTTTCTGTAAAACGATTGGCCATAAATTGGACTCTGTATCGACTGTGTCATCCGGCATTCGTGCCGTGGTCGCGCGAAAGTCCGGGAGGCTCTCTACAAACTCACGTCTTCGAGCCAAACGATGCAGCGCATCGCCACTTGGCAGCGGCCTCTTGAAAATGCGTTCTTTCTTATCACCCGATTCAACGGCCGAAAACACGGCGTGCCATGAGCCGGCCACAATCGCGGCGGTGGCGTCTTCGCATCTAACACCCTCTTGATTCACCACTTTAAAATAGGACTCCATCGCGAACTTGCAGAATCCTTCGTAGTGCGAATAGAGCATCACAACGAGTGACTTGCGATACTGCTTCTTCCGATTGTAGCCCGAGATTCCTGCAAGCTGATTTCGCAGAAAACGTATCTCGTTCTGTCGCCAAGTCTGCTCTTCTTCGAGTTCAATGCGTATAGCTTCGAGATTCATGAATCTTTCCGTAGTCGATCTGCGACGAAGTCAATCTTTGCTCGGTATGGTCCTGGCGAATTCTGCCCTCCCCCCGTTGTTAATTTTACAAACTCGCTATCCTTCTTGATTTCGACGAATTTGGTGAGCACGTTCGACCAAGGAGCTTCCGTGTCATCGAGCTCATTCGATACCTTTGCCAATCCGAGCGTAATCGCTTCGTAGTGATGCATTAAGAATTGGCCACTGTATCGATCGCCATCGAGCCAACGAATGCACGTATTCCCGCCAAGCGTCGCGGCAAGGATACCGAATACTTTCTCGAAATGGCGTCGCTCCTTGTCGTAGTCAAACTCGATTCGATGATCATGATCGGGGTCGCTGACGCGTTCCATGTAGTCCGTCAGAAACGGGCTTACGTCATGTCGGAATTCGTCAAAGTTATTCTTAAATGCGAAGAATCGGAGCACGAGTTCAACATCGCCCATTGTTCGCCTACGCTCATCGCTCAGAGATTCGATACACTTCTCGAATTCTGAGTTTTTGCTTAGATCGATAAGGAACGAATTGAAGCGGTCATCAATCAACCGGATTGTGCAATTTCGTACTTCTTGATCACTTAATGGCTCGCCACCCGTGTTCAGCCGCTTGAACATGTGATATCGAAACTGTGCATCGGTCTCCTGACGTATCGTCTCAACGCGCAAAAAGCTTCGTTTGAGCCGAATCTGAAGTGCTAAGGGCAAGTCGTCGTACTTGCTTCCGTTAAGTTCTTCGAGGATGTCGCAGTCTTCGAGCACCAAGTGCTTTCCGGGTGTGATTGGTTCGGGCCTATGTTCTGGGGCATTGAGCTTCCCGCGATAGTGAAGGTAGGTGGATAGCCGTTGCAAGCCATCGATTAGTTCCCACCTTCCCTCCTCAACCTCGATGACGAATATCGCTGGCACTGGCATTTCCAGCAGCAACGATTCGATGAACTGAGACTGTTTGGTCACGGACCATCGGAAAAGTCGCTGGTACTCTGGGCGAATCTTCAATTCGCCAGACTCGTACATGTCCGCGAGTTCGTTCAGCGAGATGTCAAGCGACTTGGTTTCCGCACGCTTGCGCCGCACATCGACAGCGCCGAGGATTTCCTCACTTGAGCGACCGGATTCGTCAGTCATGATTCATGTCCTTATTTCGGCTTCTTGAAATGAATGACGCTTTCTACAGGACGGTTAGTAATCCGCCGCTGGTTCGCCTTCGGATTGACGCGAGCCATGTCTAGAGTCACGGGAAAATCCTGCCTATTCTCCAGCTGGAATCCAATTGCAGTCCCAATCTCCGCAACGATTTGCGGTAGATCGTTGTGGAGTTCCTTATAGTACGAGTCCTGCACGACCAACAAAGAATCCCCGCTACGCACCAGAACGCGGAATATCTCTTGAAGGGATCGGTAGAGGTCATCAAAGTACTGTAGGTGAGTCTTCAAATAATAGGACTCGGATGCTTTACTGGGATGACGTCGGATGGCGTTCAGAAACGTGCAGCAGGTTGTCCCCCACGCATCGAGAATCTTGGGCTGCTTCGGCCGAATCGTTGAAGTACCAGTCATCGAATGTCGCATGCTGCGTTCGCTCGATGTAATGTCGTATCCAAGGTACGCAAGTTCTACCGAGGTTGTGACTGCGTAATCAATTCGCGTGCAGTACGGCGGGGAACCGATTACGCCATGAATCGAACATTCTTTGACGGGGAGTTTCAGTGACGAAGCCGTCTCGATCCAGACAGACGGTTCGGACATTGTAGTGTCGACCGCTTCGTCTCTTAGGTCAGCGAACATACTCTGAGCGGTCTCGTCGTAGGCGTCGAGGAAGCCACGCACGGTGCCGCAAACTCGCTGATTCGACTCAGGACGCCGAATCCATGTTGGATTTGACGACCGGAACGGCGTAAGCATTGCTTTCATTGTTCGAAACACAGCCGTTTCGTGCAGGGCTTTCTGATTCCGTTCAACTGTTGTGTCGCATGATTCGTTGATTGCCCCAGCAACGAAGCGAATTCCGCGAACGACATCATCAGTAAACCAAACGCGGAGCGGATCATCAGCGTGAATCTTCTGCGAGCGTCGCCTTCGAGCATCGCTGATGAGGCTGCGGTGTTGCTCCGCGGTTACGCCCGCACTTTGAGCTGACACAGTGCGGGCGAGGGCGACACGAGTCATGACGGGATTTAAATCGAAACCAATCGACGGAATGCCTGCGTCAAATGCTGTTTGAGTTGTCGTACCGGCTCCATTCCACGGGTCACAGACAGTTGTCTTCGAGGAGCAACGCAAATCTCGCAGGACCGAATCTACAAAGACTGACGAAAACCCTGCGTAGTAGGGAAACCAAGTCATGCGCCCGACATGTGGCACGCCATTTTGCTTCGGATTCGGTAGCACTACCTGATCAGGTTGTGTATCGGGTGTCGCTTTCAAGAGACTTGCGGTCATGGTTTGTTAAGTTTACAGAATGCGTTTGCGAAATGAAACGGAGCGATCAAAACACATATCGTAGACTTTCTACAATAGAAGGTCGACTCCGAAGAACATCTGCTCCCCGAAGAACATCTGCTTCACTGCTCAACTTTGCCTCAGCTTTTGATGGACCATCCGCGAACGGCTCATCCGCCTCGATTACGAACTCCGCAAGCTCGACGCTACGGCTGCGAGATAATACCCACAGCCGACCGCCGTGTGTTCAGAAGGCCGGCTTGACCTCGCTGGCCCGCAATTGCTTGACCACCCGCGCATCCGAGGGCGAAATGGTGATCCGAGCGATGAGCAGTGAGTGCTCGAGCCACCCACAATTCACCGGCTTGGATAGTCATCGTACAACCCTTCGTCTTCCGGCGCGTAGCCATTCAAAAACGCCGAGTGCCCGCGAACGTTGGCCGCCGATACTTCTTCCTTCATCGGTGAAATAATAATCCGCCAGCGGCCGGGTCCCACCTGATTCACAACGGATTCCGGCAACGTCAACATCTCGCCGGGCTGAAGCTCGACATCATAACTTAGCTGGGCCATGACAGACTCCCGTTCAACGATCAATTTCGACGACCCAAACTACCATAATAGCCTTCATCGTACGTGAATTGAATTGCGGGATAGATTGAGGTCTGCGAGAAGTTGTTTGTTCGCGTGTTTGCCGCAGAAATAGCGATGAGGTCATTTGAGCGAACCAAGATACGCCACGAGGTCTCGCAGCTCTTCCTCCGACATTGTCCGATCCATGCCCGTCGGCATGACCGATGTTGTACTCGGTTGCAACTCTTCGATGTCCGATCGTCGGATGGTCAGTTCCGTTTGTTGCGTCGTTCGGAGTCGGATGGCGTCGGTTGTCTCTGACAGGATTAGACCCGTGTGAATTTTGCCGTCATTCGTCAAAACGGCGAACGTCTCGAAACCACGAGCCAGCGAGGAATTTGGATAGAGAATCGCCTCCAGTAGGTCTCGTGTCGTGCGGCGAACTCCGGTCGTGGATAGATCCGGACCGATGCGGCCGCCACGACCTTGAACCGAATGGCAAGCGATACAAGCGGTTCGTTGTCCCTCGAAGACCGCTTGCCCTCGTAGCGGATCACCGCCCACCATCTTTGGTTCTAGCTGCGCCAATCGAGCGACCTGCTCTTCACTTGACGAACTCATTCGCGAGCGCAATTCGGAGGCTGCCTGCTGTACGTCCGATGAGAACCCGACGAACACGCGATCGAAAGCCGTCGGCGATAGACTCGTCAGGCCGGGCGATTTGGCGAGCGTTGCAACCAGTTGCTGCCCGAGCGAGTCGTCGTTGGCACCTTCGTATGCGGCTAGTAACGAAGATAACTCCAACGGCCCAGCGTGCGACAAGATTTCGGTTAACGTTTGCTGTTGCTTCACACCCAGCTTCGCCGAGCCGATGGCGCGGGCGGCCGCGAGCCGCCGAGTGATGGGCGTGTCAACCGAGAACTGGCTGGCTAGAAATGCGAACAGGTTCTCGTCCAGTTCTTTTGCGTCGCCCCTGGCTGCTAAGGCTCGAACCCGCAAGTCCGTCGGACGTTTTTCATCTTGCGCGACCAGGCGCAAAGCCTCATCGACCAGCGCCGAATTCGCGTGCTCCGCCGCCGCAACCGCGCCGTCGACGATCTCCGGGCCGTCGGCTCGGAGCTGCCTTGCCACTTCCGCTGACCAAGACTCTGGAACGGTGGGCAGACTCGCATCTCGAATCACTTCTAACAGCGTGAGTGCGGCGAGTTTGGATGTTTCAGGCTCGCCAAGTGAGTTGGCGACAAATGCTTGAACTTGTTCATTGCCAGCAAACGCAAGCAACAAAGTCCGCGCGGAGGCTGCTTCGGCCGCCGCGAGATTAGGGTCGGTGAGCAATGGGCGAACGGCGGCCACAACTTCGTCGCTCCACGGCGGATGCCGGGTGATGACGTCGAGTGCGGCTCGACGCAAAGCGAGGTCGCTGGTGGCGAGTAACGAGGTGACTTGCGATCGCTGCAAGTCGCCGGCGTCCATCTGGTCCAGCGCGATCAACGCGGCTCGCTGCACCCGCGCGTTGTTGAAGGCTAAGCCGGCGACGGTCTCAGGCCGTGCGTTGATGTCGATCAACGCGTAGATCAACGCATGTTCTCGGAATCGATCGATTTGCTCTTCGCTCAAGGCGGCCAGAATTGCGGGGACTGCTTTAGCACCCCGAAGCTTCCCCAGGGCGGTTGCCGCGTCGCGCTGGACAGCCAGATCGGAATCGCCGAGCCGCGAGATGAGGTCAGACGCCGCCGAGGCATCGCCGCGAACTCCCAGACTGACCGCCGCGGCTTGACGGACGCCGGGGCTTTCGTCCGCAAGACGCTCGCGAATCGCTTTCGTTACATCTGGCGAGGCGATTCGCGACAGCGTCCACACCGCATTGCGACGTGCTTGAACGCTGGGTGACGAGGTGATCTTGACAAGCGATTCGATCGCATCCCGGCCGCGAAGTGCCAACTCGCGAATCGCTCGGTCGCGGACCGCGAACCGCTCGTCGTCAAGCAACGGCGCGAGCTGCTCCGGCTGAGCCGTCCAGTCGATTTTGTAGCCGCGCGGATCGGCGATGGTCTTGCCGTCGGTGCGTCGAATTCGATAGATCGCTCCCAGAATGTTCGGCTTGGCGATCTGCGACGTCGGGCAGCCGATGCGGAACCAGCCGCCGGTGTCGATGACGAGCAAGCTGCCGTCGGCGTCTTCCAAGACATCGGTCGGATGAAAGTCACCGCTCGTGCAGCTCAGGAATTCTTCGGTTTCAGCGGCAAACGTCGCTCCATCTCGCGTCAGCTTCGTTCGCACGACCTTGTGCGTGTTGAAATAGGTGATGAAGAAGTTGTCGGCGAAGTCCGCTCCCCATTGCGAACCGCGATACCGAGTCGTTCCCGAAACAGCGACATGCCCTAAGTTGGCGACGGGCGGCAAGAGATCGCCCGTCCGTTTGAACTCAGCGACAATTTGTGGCTGGTCGAAGCGCGGGTAAACGCCGCCGTGGACCCAATGCACCAGGCAGTCACCCCGTTGCCGGTAGAACAGATTCACCGTACCGAGCATTTCACCTTCGTCGGTGAAGTCGATCTCGACCGGGTTGTCCATCCCGCCGCCGCAATGAACTTGAATGTCGCTGCCATCCGCTTGGCACGAGAAGATGCGGGCCGCTTTGCCTTGGCTCAGCACGTGGCCGCCGTCGTCGCGGATCTCGTGCCCGTGCCGCCCTTCGCACCAATAGATCCGACCGCAGGGGCCGAGGAAGCAGCCATGCACATCCGCCGCGTTGCCGGTATAGCCGAACTCGTTGACGATCTGCTGGCGAACATCCGCGACGCCATCGTCGTCCGTGTCTTGCAGTCGCCAGATGCCGCCCGACGACGCGACGTACAACGACCCTCCGTGCCACAACGCTCCCATTGGAAACGTCATCTTGTCGGCAAAGATCGTACTCTTGTCAAATTGGCCGTCGCCGTCCGTGTCTTCAATCAGGCGGATGAAGTTCGGCAGTTGCTTTTCGAGTTCGGCCCGCGGCAAGTTCTCGCCCGCACTCTCGGCGATGAACAATCGTCCCCGATCATCGAACGCCGCCATCATGGGATGTTTTACAAGCGGCGGAGCCGCGGCGAGTTCCACGACAAAGCCGTCGGGCACTTGGATCTCGGGCGGGGCAAACGTGGCGTCGCCGGCGACCACCGGTGTGACGGCAATGAATAACACCAGCAACAACGAAGGACGAATTGTATCGCACGTACACATACCGGCTCCTTGGCGAAACGACGTAAGCGGGCAAGCTTTGCTAGGCTGTGACTTCGCGTTAAGTGTGCGTGATGCGATGGCAGCGGTCAAGAAGATTAGCGACGCGCGACCGCTTGAAAGTAGGTCACGCTCGCCGAGCGTGACCTTGTCTTGCTGCGGGGCTGCGGCAGGTCACTTCCAGCGGAAGTGACCTACTTGACCTTGGCCCAGGTATCGCGAAGCGAGACGGCGCGATTGAAGACGAGCTTGCCGGGCCGCGAATCTTTGTCCAAGCAGAAATAGCCGGTTCGCTCGAACTGATAGCCGACACCGAGTTCCGCCTCGGCCAAACTCGGCTCCAACTTGCAATCCGCCAACGTCTCCAAGGAGTTGGGATTCAAGTTGCTCCGCCAGTCGGCATCGCCCTCGACGTCGTCGGGGTCTTCTTTGACGAACAGGTGGTCGTAGAGCCGGACTTCCGCGTTCACCGCATGCTCGACGGAAACCCAATGGATGGTTCCCTTGACCTTGCGCCCATCGGGTGCGTTGCCGCCTTTGGTTGCTGGATCGTACGTGCAGCGCAATTCAACGACTTCGCCGTTCGCGTCCTTGATCACGTCGGTACACGTGATGAAGTAGGCATAGCGCAACCGCACCTCGCGGCCGACGCTCAAGCGGAAGAACTTCTTCGGCGCGTCGTCCATGTAGTCGTCGCGTTCGATGTAGATCTCGCGGCTGAACGGCACCTTGCGCGTGCCCGCCGATTCGTCTTGCGGATTGTTAATCGCTTCGAGTTCTTCCGTCTGACCTGCCGGATAGTTTTCGATCACAACCTTCAACGGTCGCAGCACGGCCATGACCCGAACGGCCCGTTCGTTGAGGTCTTCGCGGAGCGCATTCTCCAGCTGCACGATGTCCGTCACGCCGTCGAACTTGGTCACACCGACGCGGCGGGAAAACTCACGGACGGCCTGCGGCGTGTAGCCGCGACGACGCAAGCCGCAGATCGTGGGCATCCGCGGATCGTCCCAGCCATTGACGTGACCTTCCTTGACCAACTCAAGCAATCGTCGCTTGCTCATGACCGTGTAGGTCAGATTCAATCGCGAGAACTCGATTTGCCGCGGATGATAAATGCCGAGCGCTTCACAGAACCAATCGTAAAGTGGCCGGTGGTTCTCGAATTCGAGCGTGCAAATCGAGTGCGTGACCCGCTCCAACGAATCCGATTGGCCGTGCGTGTAGTCGTACATCGGATAGACGCACCACTTGTCGCCCGTGCGATGATGGTGTGCGTGCAAGATGCGATACATCACGGGATCGCGCAGATTCACGTTGGAACTCGCCATATCGATCTTCGCGCGCAGCGTACGGCTGCCGTCGGGGAATTCGCCACCTCGCATCCGCTCGAACAATTCAAGGTTTTCTTCGACCGAGCGGCTGCGATAGGGACTATCTTTGCCGGGTTCCGTCAGCGTACCGCGATACTCGCGGATCTGCTCGCCGTCCAAATCGCAGACGTAGGCCTTCCCGGTCTCGATCAGTTGCACCGCCCATTGGTAGAGCTGATCGAAGTAGTCGGAGGCAAAGAACTCGCGGTCCTCCCAATCAAAGCCGAGCCAGCGGACATCGTCTTTGATCGAGTCGACGTACTCCTGCTCCTCTTTGGTCGGGTTCGTATCGTCAAATCGGAGGTTGCAGGCACCGTTATATTTCTCGGCGAGCCCGAAGTTCAGGCAGATACTCTTCGCGTGGCCGATGTGCAGATAGCCGTTCGGCTCCGGCGGGAACCGCGTGTGAACGCGACCGTCCCACTTGCCGGACTTCAAGTCTTCTTCGATGATTTGCTCGATGAAGTTGAGCGAGCGTTTTTCTTCTCGCGGCTCGCCGGCTGGCGTCTCGTCAATACGGTTCGGAGGGGCGGTGTTCATGGCTGGCCATCGATTCCATGCTTTGTCAAGTTGGGCAACTCCATCGTCGCACGATTGTATCGCCGAGCCCCAAAAAAGGAACACCGCTTCCACCGACTGAAGTGGCGAGTTGCGTTGCGGGTTGTTGATCGTGGGGCTTTCGGGGGCGAGGTGCGGAGGTCGTGTTAACTCGGCCGTGTTGCTGCGGTATCGATTCCATCGGTGAAGCTCGAGTCGCAATGGACTTGTGGCTTGTTCGCACCATCGGACACACGGCATTCGGCGCGAGGTACTCAGCATGCCAAAGGGAAAAATTGTATTAGCGGGCGGTTCTGGATTCCTGGGCGTTGTGTTGGGCAAGTGGCTATCCGAGCGAGGTTTTGAGATTGTTGTGTTGAGCCGTCGCGCGACGCCCCGCGCTGAGGGAAGATGCATCCAGTGGGATGGGGAAACACTTGGGGAATGGGCCAACGAGTTGGAAGGAGCCGCGGCGCTCGTCAATCTGGCGGGGCGTTCTGTCAATTGTCGCTACCATGCCCGGAATCGTCGTCAGATGATGGACTCGCGAATTCTCTCGACACGAGTTCTTGGCCAAGCAGTCGTCAACTGTGTGACGCCTCCTCAAACGTGGCTCAACTCGAGTACGGCGACAATTTACAAGCACACCTATGGAGACGCGTACGGCGAGGACGGCGACATTGCCGCAACACGCGAGGCGAAAGACGAGTTCTCGATTCAAGTTGCGCGAGCATGGGAACAGGAGTTTGCCAGAGCCGCGTGTCCGGACACGCGAAAGATAGTCCTTCGCTCCGCCATCGTACTGGATGCCGTTTCTGGCACGGCCTACGAGGTGCTGCGACGCCTGGCAACGTGCGGCCTGGGAGGCGCGATGGGAGGCGGGAAGCAATTCGTTTCCTGGATTCACGCGGAAGACTTCTGTCGATCGGTGACTTGGCTGATCGAGCATCCGTCCGCCGTGGGCAACTACAATATCGCCGCACCGAACCCCGTCACGAACGGCGACCTGATGCGAATGATTCGACGGGCGGTGCGAATGCCGATCGGTCTTCCCGCCTCGCGCTGGATGCTCGAGATGGGAGCGATTCTGCTGCGGACGGAAACCGAGTTGATCATCAAGAGTCGGCGGGTCGTGCCAACGCGATTGATCGCCGAAGGATTTACGTTCGAGTTCCCAACGCTAAGATCCGCGATCGCCTCACTTGAATCACGCCGCTGTGACACCCGAAGTCAGTCGGCGGTGAAGAGTAAGCAACGCTGACCAACGGCTCGACGCCACTCCCCAGGCGTGCAGGTCGACCACATCGTCGCCAGCTTCGACTAGCCCGGATCATTCATCAGCCGCCTGGCGCTAGCCTGCGGTTCTCGCGAACTTCGAGAGAACCGCACGCTAGCGCGTAGCGGCTGATTTGCGAGCGCGAGTTGTCGTCGTCGCTACCTGTCGTGGCAGCTTCATCCGGTTCATGATGATTCTCGTGGTCCTGGCAAGACCTGTCGTCATTTCGGGTTTCAAGCCACTGGTTCCAATCCGGTGAGTGTCCCGTTACTCGAAGCGAACTTGTCGCTCTTGATGCCCAAGCGGTGGAGCATGGACAAGTACAGGTTGGACAGCGGCGGTGGGTCGTCGGGATCGAACGCCAAGTGCTGGCCGTGTTGAAAGCCGCCGCCAGCCAGCAGCACGGGCAGATTCTTCGTCGAGTGCGTGCTGGCGTCACCCAGGTTGCTGCTGAAGAAGATCATCGTGCGGTCGAGCAGACTCTCACCCTGTTCCTCGGTGTTCTTCAGCTTCTCAAGCAACTCGTGTACCGCCTTCATCTTCTCCATCTCGAGCGTCCTGAGTTGCTCGATCTTCTGTGGATCCTGGCCGTGATGCGACAAGTCGTGATGGCCGAACGAGACGCCGGGGATCGGCGGCACCTGGCTGGTCCCCAACATGAGCATCGTGATCAGCCGAGTCGAATCGGTCTGCAGGGCCAGATGAATCAGGTCGAACATGAGCCGGGTCTTCCCGATCAGGTCGGCCGAGTTCATGTTGTTCTGCGGTTGCTTGGCATCGACAACCGGCTTAGGCCGCTTCGACCATTGTTCGGCGACGGACATCCGCTGTTCCAGTTCCCGGACGCTGGTGAAATACTCGTCGACTTTCTCGCGGTCCCGCTTGCCGAGTGCCGTCTGCAGATGGCCGGCCTGCTGGCGAACCATATCTAAAATGCTTTGGCCATCGCGCAGACGCTGCGCCTGCAACTGCACTTCGTCCGGCCGTCCTTCAAGGAACATCCGGGCGAACACGCTGGCCGGATACAGGTCCGGCGGCACGAACGCGCCGCTGCGAGTCCAAGACAATCCAAATCCTTCCGCCGACAAGGACAAGCTGGGAATGCGTGTCTGTCCCCCGATCCGCTCGGCGGCGAACTGGTCCAGTGAAATGCTGTTGCGGAAGCCGGAACGGATTTCGGGATGCGGGGCAGCGGTCAGAAAGCTGAAGATCGAATCGTGGCTGGAGCCGACGTCCGGGTGCGACAGCCCGGAGATCACGGAGAAGTCATTTCGAAACTCTTTCAATACTTCGAGGTAAGGAGTGAGTTCATAGTCGCGGCCGGCCTGCGTGGGAAAGAAGTTCGCCGGGTGAACGCTCAGCGGCGTGCAGATACAGACCATGCGCCGCGGCGGAGCCGGGGCCGTTTCGCCGGCCCGCAAGCGTCGTTGAAAGCAATCCAGCACCGGCAGAGCGAGCGTCACTCCGGCCGCCTTGAGAAAGTTGCGGCGGTCAGGATGATTCTTGCGTCGGTCCATGTCATCACCCTCTTTCGCAAAGGAGCTTCATTGTCGTCTCACACCACCGCGATCTTCACACAATTGATGGGCGGCAGCGAGTCGAAGAGGCAACTCCACTGTTCGCCGCCGTCTCGCCCGATCCAAAGCTGGCCGGTCGTGGTGCCGAAGTAGAGCGCCGGGGATTTGAGGTCGTCGATGTCCATCGCGTCGCGCAGCACCGTGAAGAAGCTCTCCTTCTTGGGAAATCCTTTGGCCAACCGTGACCACGATTCACCGCCGCTTTCGCTGCGCCAGACCGCCGGCGAGCCACCCGGGCAGGCGCGCGTCATGGGTTCGTGCGGCATGACATAAACCGTATCCGGGTCGTGCGGGTGAACGACGATCGGAAAGCCGAAGTCGCTGGGCAACCCTTCGGCGATCGAGCGCCAGGTATGGCCGTGATCGTCGCTGCGCAAGACACCGATGCCGGGACGATCTTCCCAGCCGCCGTGGTTCTGCATGTACAGCCGGCCGGGAGCGTCGGGGTGACTCGCGATCTTATGCACGCACTGGCCGAACTCGGGATAGGGATCGGGCACAAAGCCCGCACCGACTCCCTTGTTCGCGGCCGAAAACGTGTTGCCGCCATCCTCGCTCAAGTAGTGGCCGCCGGTCGAGATGCCAAGATGCACTCGGTTGCCATCGCGGAGGATCGTGTGCATGCACAGCCCGCCGTTTCCAGGCTGCCACTGACGCGCGTGCTCGTGATTGCTGATGCCCGGCACCATCTCCCACGAGTCGCCACCATCGCTGCTGCGGAACAACGACGCCGGCTCGGCACCGCACCACAAATCCTTCTTGTTGTCTCCCGCTTCGAGCGACCAGATATTCGCCAGCGCGCGGCCGTCGTCCTTGGGGAACGCGGGAGCCGAATTCGTCTCCTTGAACTTCTTGCCGAGGTCGGTGGAATGCAGGACTTTCATGCCAAAAAATGCGTTGCAGCTCGACGCGAAGATGCGCGGCGTCCCGCGCATGTCGATCAGGGCCGCGTAGACGGCGACGCCGGACCCGAAAGGCCCGCGAAGCTCGAACTTGCGCCGGGCTTTCGACGCTTCGGCGACGAACAGGCCCTTCTTGGTTCCAATACAGAGAATGATCCGCTTGGTCATGTTCAACCTCCTGAAACGGCGGGCATGATCGAGAGGACGTCGCCCGCCGCGAGCGCCGTATCGAGTCCGTCACGATCGTGAATGAAAGCGTTGTTTACGAACACATGGATGTGGCGGCGAACCGCGCCCGTCTCATCGCAAACACTTTGGTACACCGTCGGGTGGCTCTGCTCGAGTTGCTCCAGCGCGTCGCGCACCGTCGCGGCGGGAACGATAAGCTCCGCCGTGGCGGCATGGCAATAGGCTCGCAGCGTCGCGGGGATCTGGATCGTGACCGTCATGGCAACCTACTTCGGCAAATTGGCATTCGTTTACTTCTGCTGAAAAATCCGGCTCCGTACGATCTGATGCACCAGTGTCCGCAGGCCGTAGTTCCTTTCTCGAAGGCTGACGACGATCGCATCAATCTCCGGCTGATCCGTGGATCGGGGCGGTGCGCCGGTGGCGTAAGTTACCAGCTTGGTCGTCAAGGCGCGAGCGAGTTGGTCCTTGTCGGCCAGCAGCAGTTGTTTGAACTCGTCGATGTTTTGAAACGTCCGCCCGTCCGGCAAGACGTCAGCCGGGTCGACCTTCGCGCCGTGGTAGTACCGCATCTTCTGTCCGTCCAAGATCACTTCTTGGGCTTCTCTCGTCCAACCGGACAACCGATAGCGATCTCGCCAGCCGCCGATCACGTCGAAACTTTCCAGTGCAAAACCCGGCGGATCGATCTCGACGTGGCAGCCTGCACACGACTCGTCTTCCCGATGTTTGGCCAACTGCTCGCGGATTGTCGTCGTGCCGCGAATATCGGGCACAAGTCCGGGAACATTTTCCGGCGGCGGCGAAGGCGGAGTGCCGAGAATGCGTTCCAAGATCCACACGCCGCGCGCGACCGGCGAAGTGTACGTGCCATTGGCCGTGACCTTCAGCACGCTGGCCATCGTCAGCACACCGCCGCGATGACTGTCGGGCGGCAACGCCATGCGTTGAAACTCCCAGCCATCGACCCCCTCAATCCCGTAATGCTTCGCCAGCCGCCCGTTGAGCATCGAGAAATCGGAGGCGACGAAGTTCGTCAAGCTCAGGTCGTGTTTCAAAACCTCCGCGAAGAACAACTCGGTCTCCCGCACCATCGATGCCTTCAGCATGTCGTCGAACTCGGGATACATGATGTGGTTCGGTTCCGTAAAGTCGATGTCGCGCAGATTGAGCCACTGGCCGACAAAGTTCTCGACGAACGCCCCGGCTTTGGGATCGTTCAACATCCGCTCGACTTGCGCGTGCAACGTCTCGGGCTGACTCAGCTTCGCGGCTTCGGCGAGGCCCAGCAATTCCTCGTCGGGCATCGTGCTCCAAAGAAAATATGACAGCCGGGTGGCCAGCGCGAAGTCGTCGAGCGTGCCTGGTTCTTCGTGCAGGAACAGGAACTGCGGCGAAACCATGACGGCGGACAAACCAACGCGGATCGCTTGTTCGAACGAGCGCTCTTCCGCCAGCTTGGCTTTCACGAGCGCGACCAGCGGCGCGATGTCCGCGTCGGTGACAGTCCGCCGAAATGCCCGGCGGGAAAAGTCGCGGAGAACGCGTTCGGCATCGGTCGGCGGATCGTCGGAGACAACTTCGACGCGATCGCGCTGGTTGTAAGCAGGTGCCGGTGCCTGCCCCAGATCACCGAAGATGCGGCGATGGCTTTCCGGCGGCCAGCTCTCGTTCAACGGCCCTTCCACTTCGATCCAATCGATCGCCAGTCCAGGCCCCTCGTATTGATCCGCTCCGATCTTGTCAACTTCCTGAGCCGACGCCAGGGCGTACGGCAAGATGCGGATCGTGTTCCTGGGCTCCAGAGAATCGATAAACTCGACGACGCTCGATTCGTCGGCCGGTGCATCGAAGTAGCCGACCAGATGCTGCTTGCCGGTCATCAACATCAGTCCCGCATCGACGCGATAGGTGACCGGCTTGCCGTCACTCTGTATGCCCGACGCGGAGATGCGAAAGCGGTAGCTGCCCCCGTCCGGCGGATAGAACGGCGTCAGCGATACCGCCTGCCAACGCGACGAGCTGAACATCACCACGAGATCGTCGTCGTCCGATTTTTGGAAGACGCGTTCCGTGGTCGATTTGACTTGATGGGATTGCTTCAAGCTGTAACGCTGCTTGATCAACGCCGGCGGCGGCCGATTGGCGATCGCCAGATCCAGCGAGATGTTCGCGGCCTCCAGATACCGCTCCATCAAGAAGGACGAGACGTGCAATGCTTCCCCCACGTTGTCGAAGCCGCCGGCGGAGCTGTCCATCGGGAGCAGTTCCTGAAAGTCGACATTCACTCCGAGCAAGTCGCGAACCGTATTCTGGTACTCAAAACGGTTCAGACGACGCAGCACGACGCGGCCTGGCGCGGCATCCGTCCCCGCGTCGCGAGGTTCTGACGCGGTTGCCCAGCAACCTCCAGCGACGCAAATGCTCGTGACGGATAAGAAGAATGCTCGCGGTATGAAGCGACTCCACGCCAAGTTGATTCGATGGTCGGTCATGGTTCGTCCGTAGGATTAACTCAACGCATCACTAAAAGCCCGCTGAAAGCGTTTGCGGTTCTCACGAGTATACTCGCGACAGTCGTCGAGCAACGCTCGGGCGCTCTCGTATCCAAGCAGGTAGGCCAGTTTATCGACTTCGTGCTCGTCCTCGGGAAGGTCGTGACGAGCGGTCGTGTTCATCAACCGCAGCCCCGATTCGACGCTCCGCAGGAAGCGATACGACTTGCTCAGGTAGTCCGCCGCTTCGTCCGCCAAATAACCCTGCCCACGCAATGCCGCGATCGCGTCGAGCGTGCCGGGAACCAGCACGTCCGGCGTAGCCGCGGCGTGGTGCAATTGCAGCATTTGGACAATGAACTCAATATCGACGGTTCCACCAGGGCCTCGCTTCAGGTTCCGCGGCGAAGCGGTCTCCTGCAACTTGTGACGCATGACGCGGATCTGTTCGACGTTCTCAACGCTCCACGGCGGCTCGACGATACAGCGGCGAACGATCCGCATCGTGCTTGCCACCGCCCGCTCGGTGCCGAACACCGGCCGAGCTTTGCACAGCGACTGGCGCTCCCACAATTGGGCCTGTCCCGATTCGAAGTATCGCGTGAACTCGTCGAGCGACACCACGAGGCTGCCGCTCTTGCCCGTCGGTCTTAAGCGCGGGTCCAACTCGTACAACCGGCCGTGGGGCCCGAGTTGCGTGACGACTTTGATAACGCGCTGTGCGAGCTGGCTGAAGAAATGCTGATTGGTCGTCGTCTTGTCGCGCCGCGAGGGGTGCTTGGCCTTCGTCACTCCATCGGCTTCGTAGAGGAAGACGACATCGAGATCGCTGTGGTAGTTTGGCTCGCGGCCGCCCAGCTTTCCAAGAGCCAACAGGATCAACGAACAAGGTTGCCCGGCGTGCTCGCCGTCACAAATCGTCGGCTCGCCGTACTTGGCGACGAGCTGCGCGTATTCGCGGCGCGTGATCTCGGCGAGACAGACTTCCGCGATGTCGGACAGTGCCCGATGCGTGGCTTGGATGTCGTCGCGGTTCAAAATGTCCCGCACACCGACTCGCAAGTGCTGCGAATGCTTGAAACTTTGCAGGATCGGCTCGACGTCGATCGCGCCGCGGCACAGATCGTCCAGCGTTGCCTGAAGCGTTTCGCGTGTCGGCAACCGGTCCAAGACGAGCGAATCCATCAACTCGTCGATCATGCCTGGATTGCTTGTCAGCAATCCCGACAAGTACGAACTCGACGCACAAAGTTGCACGTACAACCGCAGCGAGGGCGGGTTGAAGCTGAACAGCTCCCACAACACGCCTTTGCCGCCGAGCGAATCGCTGACCTTGCTGAGATTGACCAGCGTCGCGTCGGGATCGGGAGTCGCCTTAATCGCTTTGAGAAGCCGCGGCGCGATGGAAGCCAAAAAGTGCCGGCAGCGGCGCGTCGACAGGAAGGAAATCTTCTCGGTGGCCAGCGCGCTCAGAATCCTGTGGGCTTCGGCGACGTCGGCAAAGCCGTAGCGGCCGAGAACCTCACGAACGGTTTGCTCGGGAGGCGACGGGTCCAGCACGAGATCGGTCTCCGGATCGCAGTCGCTCTCTTCACCAAAGGCGTCGTGCAGCAAATGGTCCAGGATCTTCCGGTTCAGCTCAGACTTCGTGGCCAGGTCGTGCTTGAACTGATCGAGCCCGCTCGTCTGTTGGTTCTCGACGTATCCCATGCGGACGGCAAGCCGGCGCAGTTCGGATTCCGAGTCCGGCAGCGTATGGGTTTGCAGGTCGAACATGATTTGCAGACGATGCTCGACGTTGCGGAGAAACTCGTAGTTCTGCTCCAGAATCGTTCGTTCCTGCATGGTCAGGCAGCCCGCTTGTTCGAGGCCGCCGATCGCGGCGAGCGTATTGCCGCCGCGGACCTCCGGCAAGTCGCCGCCGTTGAGCAACTGCAGGAACTGGATGACAAACTCGATGTCACGGATTCCGCCCGCACCGGTCTTGACGTTCCGCGCATCGGTTCCTTCGCGCCGCGAACGCTGTTCGATGCGCCGCTTCAAGGCCTTGATGCCCGTGATATCGGCCCGCGCCAGATACCGGCGATAGACCCAGGGCTCGAGTTGCGCGAGAAACTGCTCCCCGAGTCCGATGTCTCCAGCGATGGGGCGGGCCTTGACGAACGCTTGCCGCTCCCAGGTGCGGCCTTTGACATCGTAGTAGCGCAGGGCGCTGTCCAAGGTGATCGCGACCGGTCCTTGGCTGCCCTCGGGCCGCAGCCGCAGATCAACGCGATACGCCGTGCCGAGGTCGGTCGGCTCGCTGAGCAACTTGGTGAAGCTTCGCACCAGCCGCTCGAAGAACTCCTGATTGCTCACCGAGTGCTCGCCATCCGTCTTACCGTCCCCTTCGTACAACACAACGAGATCGATGTCGCTGGAGTAATTCAGTTCGATGCCGCCGAGTTTGCCAAGCGCCAAGACGACGAAGCGGGCTCGCTCGCCGTTGGGCAGCCGAGGAACGCCGCGTTTTTCTTCGCTGCGCCGCAGCGCCGCCCGGGCCGCCGCCTCGCAGATCGCGTCGGCGAGAAACGAGATCTGCCGCGTGACGGTTGCAATCCGCTGCTTGCGAATGATATCGCCGTACGCGATCCGTAATGTCTCGCGATGTTTGTAACGCCGCAACGCACTCATCACCGCCCGTTCATCGCTCAAGACGGCGACTTCGCTACAGACCTCGCCCACCAGCACGTCGCGGGCAACGGGCTGGCCTTCGGTCAATCGGAGCAGGTCGTAGCTTTCCGGATCGCGTATCAACAGGCCGCTCAAGTACTGGCTTGCCGACAGAATCTGGAGCAACGTCGGCAACGCTTCGCGGTCACGATCGAACAACGAGGCGAGTGCCAGCGGACTTCGCGAAGCCGAGACGAATCGTTCCAGGCTGTTCAAGACCATGTCCGGATGGCTGACGTGAGCCAAGTGCTCGCCCAACTGCTGCCAGACAATCGCCAACAGGTCGAGCGTCACACCCGCTTCCGCCATCGCAACCAGGTTGTGATGAGCCTGCCGCGTGTCCTCGACGCCCAACGAACGCAGCCAATCCCGCGCTTTAGCCGGGCTATCCAGGAACTCGACGACGGACTCGACTTGCATGGTGTAAAAGCTTTCAGCAATCAGCGGTCAGCGATCAGCCGGGACAAGAAGCTGACTGCTGAAAGCTGATGGCTGACCGCTCCCTATGCTACTCGCGATTCACCCAACACCGCAACGGTTCACCCTTCAATCCGGCGATTAAATTGTCCGCCGCGATCTCGGCCATCCCGTTACGGCTGGAAACGGTCGCGCTGGCGATGTGGGGCGCGATCACACAATTCCGCAACGTCAGCAGCGGGTCGTGCATGGGAATCGGTTCCGGATCCGTGACGTCCAGGCCCGCGGCAAAGATCTCGCCGTTCTTCAAGGCGTCGTGAAGATCCCTTTGGTTGTGGATCGGCCCGCGGGCGCTGTTGATAAAGACGGCCGTGTTCTTCATCTTCGAAAAGGCCGCCGCGTTGAACATGCCTTTCGTCGTCTCATTCAAGTCGGTGTGGACCGACACGAAATCGGACTCCTTCAACAATGTATCGATGTCAACCTGCCGAGCGCCGAGTTCCTGCTCGGCCTTCTCGTTGCGATACTTGTCGTGATACAGCACCTTCATCCCAAAGCCGCCGTGACAGCGCTTAGCCATCGCGAATCCAATCCGGCCCATGCCGACGATGCCGACCGTCCGCTCGATCAGGTCGACACCGATGTGCCCCAGCGGCTCCCACGTCCGCCACTTGCCGGCCCGGATGTAGTCCTGGCTCTCGACAATGCGCCGCGACGCGGAAATCAGCAGCGCGAAGGCCATGTCGGCAGTGGCGTCGGTCAGCACGTCCGGCGTGTTGCCGACGCGAATGCCGCGCCGAGTCGCCTCGTCGATATCAACATTATTGAAGCCCACGGCAAAGTTGCTGATCACCTTCAACTGCGTGCCGGCAGCGTCCATGAACTCGGCGTCGACCTTTTCGGTCAACAGCGACAGGACTCCCTCGCAGCCGGCAATTCGTTGCAACAAAATGTCGCGCGACGGCGGCAGATGCTCGGGCCAGACATCGGCATCACAGGCGGCAATCACCTTCTCCAAACCGGCGGCAGGGATTTCGCGTGTGACGAAGACTTTGGGTTTATCGCTCATGTCTTGGTTCCCGTGGGGTGAGGCAATTCGTTTGGAGGGCTATACTGGCAGCGTCCTAGCGATCACGAAATTGGAGACATTAGATGAGCCGTGTCGTCGAACAATATAAACGGGCCTGTAACTCGTTGGCAGGTGGGGTGTCTTCATCAACGCGCGTGAACCAGGCGATGGGCCACGCGATGCTGTTCGACCGGGCGGACGGATGCCGCGTGTGGGATTTGGACGGTCGCGAGTATATCGACCTGTGTTGCAGTCACGGCGCGACACTGCTGGGGCATGGCGATGCGAGAATCCGCGAAGCCGTTGAACGAACGCTCGCCCGCGGTGCGGCTTGTTCGTATGAGAATGAACTGCATGGCGAGCTGGGCGAGCTGCTGTGTGATACTGTTCCATGTCTCGAACGTGTTCGTTTCACCGGCGCGGGAACCGAAGCGACGATGCACTGCATCCGCTTGGCTCGTGCCTTCACCGGCCGGACGAAGCTCGTGCGATTTGAAGGGAATTTTCACGGCTATCACGACCAAGTCATGTGGGCCGCGGCGGGCGAACTTGGTCAGACGGAGCCACCGTTAGCTCCCATCTCGACGGGCGTGACGCCAGGCATCGATCAACACTTGATTCAGATTCCGTACAATCGCCCCGATTTGCTTGAAGAAGTCTTCGACCGCCACGGCGACGAGATTGCCGCCGTGATCTGCGAAGCCGTGTACTACAACGCCGGCTGTGTGCTGCCGACCAGTGAGTTCGCGGCTGCGATGCGGCGTCTGACCACCGATCATGGCTCTCTCTTAATCTTCGACGAGGTCTTGAGTGCCTTCCGGATGTGCGCAGGAGGCGCGCAGGAATACCTCGGAGTCACACCCGATCTCTGCACGCTCGGCAAGGCGGTGGGTGGCGGTTATCCGATCAGCGTCTTTGGCGGGCGGGCCGCGATCATGCGCCGCCTGATGCCCGAGGGAGATTGCCAGCACAGCGGGACTTACAACGGCCACCCGGTTTCCGTCGCTGCCGCGGGAGCCGCGATTCGTGCCTTTCGCGAGCCTGATTTCTATCCGCATATTCATGCGATCGCGGAGCGCCTCTGCTCTGGATTGTCAAAGCTGTTCGCGAAACACGCCGTTCCCGGCCGTGTTCAATGGCTGGGAGCACGTTTCGGTATTTACTTTGGCATCGACCATGAAGTCCGCGACTACGCCGACGCCAAGAAGCACAACCGCGACATGATGCTCCGCTTCATCGCCGCGGCAATCGAGAACGGAGTCTACTTTCATGACTACGGTGGCGGAGCCGTACATCACGGATTCTGCGCTGCGATGCAGGCGGCAGATGTCGATGAAGCTTTGAGCCGGCTTGACAGAGCGATCGCGACCCTTGGTTGATCGCGGAGAAATGTGGAACACTAATCGGCGCTCATCAACCCTGATCAGGACAAACAGAGAAACGCGCAGCCGGGAAAATGGAGGTCCGACGAATCGTTGTTGAAGCTCCTGCTGCGTTTCACGCGGTTGGAACCGCCATTGGTCTCACCTGCAAAGGTTGTAATCCGTTTCTATCAGGCTCACAAGTCGACGGTCGTTCCACAGCAACTGAAGTTCCATAGGGATGTGAGCCGTGCCTGATCGGGCTGCTCAGAATACCGGCGGAGAGTCGCTGTGGTAGACGATCGATGGCCGCCGAAACACGTCGACGATTCCGACGATGGAACTACGCGCCAGTGCCCGATGTAATGCAGTTGAAAACACCGAAGAGAGCAAAGTCGGAAGCATTGGTGGTGAGGATCGATGGAATGCCTGCTTGGTGATACGTTGCCGCCAGGAGCGTGTCCAGGAGACGCTTTCGACCGAGCGAGAATTGCTCAAGCCACGATAAGAATTGCGTCGTTGCAGCGTCGTTGGGAAACACGCGCTCGACTTCGCTCGCGGTCCACCATCGTTCGGCGACGTCTCGTGCGTCGTTTATGCTGAGCGGTTGCGTAAAACGTCGCGGATCGGTAACGACATGAATGAATTCCGCCAGTACCTGCGGTGCGAGCGCCAGCCGGTCACCTGCCGCCAGCAAAGTGGACAACGTCTGGCGCGCCGTGGAGTGATCGGCATGTTCCACAACTTCGGCGGCTACCAGAAAGCCGGTGTCAAGCCCATGAATCATCCACGACCTTCCAGCATTTCGCCTAGTACGTCGTCGTCTCTGGTCAGCGGTCGCAGCACTTGCCCCAGACTAATGGGCCGAATGTCAAACACACTGTGAGCCCCACGACCGAGACGCTCAATCGTGACGCGAACCTTTTCCCGGTCGTTCAACGGCAAGGCTTGTGCCAGCTTTAACACGCCGTTTTCGTAGGTTGCTTCAACAATATGGCTCATGGTTGCGTTATCCACGTGAATGTCGCGATTGTAGCACGCTCCCCCACGGAAAGAAACTGATTGTGCGATCGGGTAGTGTCTTAATCTTGTGGGGCAACTTCTTCAGGCGGCAGTTCATTGACTCCTAGCCCGCATTTCTCATAACACGGCTAGCGCGAGGCCCCCAGATTTGTCATAACTTGATTTCTTA